>NZ_DASSCL010000175.1:0-31428 GCF_035697785.1 Nocardioides sp. | reverse complement strand
GAGGAGTACGGCTCGCACGACAAGACCTTCGAGATCCCTCGCACCGGCACCGTCCGGGTCGTCGACGACAACGGCGACGTGGTGCTCGAGCACGTGGTCTCCGAGGGCGACATCTGGCGGATGTGCCAGACCAAGGACGTGCCGATCCGCGACTGGGTCAAGCTCGCGGTCTCCCGGGCTCGTGCCACCGGCGCACCGGCGGTGTTCTGGCTCGACGAGGGCCGCGCCCATGACGCCAACCTGATCGCGAAGGTGAAGGAGTACCTCCTCGAGCACGACACCGACAGTCTCCAGATCGAGATCCTGTCGCCGGTCGACGCGACCGCGTTCTCGCTGGAGCGGATCCGCAAGGGCGAGGACACCATCTCGGTCACCGGCAACGTGCTGCGCGACTACCTCACCGACCTGTTCCCGATCCTCGAGCTCGGCACCAGCGCCAAGATGCTGTCGGTGGTGCCGCTGATCAACGGCGGCGGGCTGTTCGAGACCGGCGCGGGCGGCTCCGCACCGAAGCACGTGCAGCAGCTGGTGCAGGAGAACCACCTGCGCTGGGACAGCCTCGGCGAGTTCCTCGCGCTGGCGGTCAGCTTCGAGCACCTCGCCGAGACGACCGGCAACGCGCGCGCGCAGATCCTCGCCGACACGCTCGACCGCGCCACCGGCACGTTCCTCAACGAGAACAAGTCGCCGAGCCGCAAGGTCGGCGAGCTCGACAACCGCGGCAGCCACTTCTACCTGGCGCTCTACTGGGCGCAGGAGCTGGCGAAGCAGACCGAGGACTCCGAGCTCGCCGCCGCGTTCGACGAGCTGGCCACGACGCTGGCAGCCGACGAGCAGGCGATCACCGACGAGCTGCTCGCGGTGCAGGGCTCACCGGTCGACCTTGGTGGCTACTACCGGCCCGACGCGGACCGGGCCGCCGAGGTGATGCGGCCGTCGAAGACGTTCAACGAGGCGATCGCGTCGCTGGGCTGACCTCACACACCCCCGGGTACGACGCGACGTATCGGTCATTCCACGGTGGTGGAAACCGCCGATACGTCGCGTCGTATCGCGTCGGGGGGACGATGCGGCACCGGGCAGCCGCGCGGGAACGTGCCCAACCCGTCGACGTCGAAGCCGCCGGGATAGGAACGGATCCGCGGCAGGTCGCGGGCGTGGACGGGAGTACGCCGGGCCGGGGGCAGGCGCTCGAGCCGGCCCCGTAGCCGGAGTGCGGCCCGTGCCGCGCGCACCCCCGGGCCGGCGGCGCACGGTAGCCGAACGCGGTGAGCAGCGGCTCGTCCATCAGGGCGCGGGAGAACACGTCCACCAGGCCGGCCGCGGCCCGGGGGTAACGACCTCAGCAGCGCGAGTGTCATGTCGGCGACCCGGCGCCCAGCCTCGTCGTACCGAAAGTGGGTCGCCTCGTAGTCGTCGAGCAGACGCTCGAAGCCGTCGTAGGTCTGCGGCAGCCGCTTGATCCCCATCGGCCGGCCGAGCTCGCGGTAGTAGCGGATGCTCGCCTCGACCTCGACGTCGGTGAACCGCCGCCAGCCGTAGTCGTCCATCCAGCGCTTGGGCACGACCACGAACCTGGCGAGGACGTAGCGCATGTCGTCGTCGGCGATGGCGTAGGACCCGTGCATCTGGTTGATCCGCCGGATCGCGCGGCGGCCGCCGTCGGAGTGCAGACCGTGGACGGAGATCTCGTCGAGGAGGAGCGCCGTGTCGTCGTACCGCTTCTGCGGGTCCCGCGCGGACGTGGTGCCCGGGGACACACCGGCCTCTGGGAATAGCCGGGCCGGGCGACTTCTTGGGCCAGGTGTGACGACCACGGCCACCGACCGCGACGCCCCTGCGACGACCGCCCCGCTGTCCGCGCGGCGGGTCGCCTGGGCGACGGTGGCGCTCGCGGTCGGCGGGTTCGCGATCGGCACGACGGAGTTCGTCACGATGGGCCTGCTCCCCGAGATGGCGAACGGTGTCTCGGTCTCGATCCCGCAGGCCGGCCACATGATCTCGGCCTACGCGCTCGGGGTCGTCATCGGCGCACCGGTGATCGCCGTCTTCGGCGCCCGGCTGCCCCGCCGGGCGCTCCTCGTCGCTCTGATGGCGGCCTTCGCCGTCGCCAACGCCACCAGCGCGCTCGCCCAGGACTACGAGCAGCTTGTCGGCGCCCGCTTCCTCTCCGGCCTCCCGCACGGCGTGTACTTCGGGCTCGCGTCGCTCGCGGCGGCATCGATGGTCACGCCGGAGCGCCGCGGTCGCGCGGTCAGCCGGGTGATGCTCGGGCTGCCCGTCGCCACGGTCATCGGCGTCCCCGCCGGCACCTGGATGGGCCAGCACCTCGGGTGGCGGACGGCGTACGGCGCGGTCGCGCTGATCGGCCTGCTCACGGTGGTGCTCGTGCTGTTGCTGGTGCCGGCGACCCCCGGCGACCGGACGGCGACCGGACGGCGTGAGCTGGCGGCGTTCCGGGAGCCGCAGGTGTGGCTGACGCTGCTGGTCGGTGCGGTCGGGTTCGGCGGGATGTTCGCGATGTACTCCTACATCGCGCCGACCGTCACCGACGTGACCGGGCTGCCGAAGTCGGCGGTCCCGGTGTTCCTGCTCGCGTTCGGGATGGGCGCGGTCGCCGGCACGATGCTCGGCGGGCGGCTCGCCGACTGGTCCGTGCTGCGCTCGCTGGTCGCATCGTCGGTCGCGATGGGACTCTCGCTGGCGCTGTTCACGATGACCTCGCAGTGGTTCGTGCCCGGCCTGGTGACGGCGTTCGTCGTGTCGGCGGTGGGCGCGGTGCTGGTGGTGAACCTGCAGCTGCGGCTCATGCACGTCGCCGGGGACGCCCGCACGCTCGGCGCCGCCCTGAACCACTCGTCACTCAACGCAGCGAACGCGCTCGGCGCCTGGCTCGGCGGGCTGGTGATCGCGGCCGGATGGGGCTACACCGCCCCCAGCTGGGTCGGCGCCGGACTGTCGCTGGCCGGGCTGCTCGTCCTGGCGTGGTCGGTGCTGTTGCATCGTCGTACGTCCTGAGGGGTGCCGGGTGGATTACCACGGTCCCGTGGTAATCCACCCCTTCCCGCGGCGAACTCACCACGGGAACGGGCAGTTCTCCACGGGGAGTGCCGCTCGTCCGGAGCGTCCTCAGGACCGCTGCAACCTGAACCGGCGCCCGGTGACCGCCTCGGGCTGCAGCGCGATCACGTCGTCCTTGGGGGTCGGCAGCCACGAGGTGAGGCCCAGGCTGTCGGCCCGCCGGGCCTCGACGTCGCTGAGCTTGCGCAGGTGACCGCGGGCGACGACCGACCACGCGGTCCGCTCGTCGTACCAGTCGATCTCGAACGCCACGTCCGACTGCAGGGCTGCGGCGAGCAGCTTGCTGCCCGAGCCGGTGCGGAACAGCAGCCGGCGACCGTCGACCGTGTAGTTCAGCGGGACGATGAAGACCTCGTCGACCAGGCGGTAGGCCAGCCGGCCGAGCTCCTGGGTCCCGAGGAGCTCCCAGGACTCCTCGAGACTGAGCTCGTCCACGGGCCAGTCGGTGAACTCTGAGATGGGCATTGACCCTCCTCCACGCCGGGACGCCGGGCCGGTCGCCTCGGGCGCCTGAGGTCAAGGTCGCACGGCCCGGGCGTCGAACCCAGGGCCGTAGGTCCCGAAGGTTCAGGCGCGGAACTCCTCTGCGAGCAGGTCGTAGACGATGGTGTCGACCAGCGTGCCGTCGCCGAGCATGGTGCCGAGCCGGTCGTGCCCGACCTGTCGGAAGCCGTTCCGCTCGATGACCGCCCGCGAGCCGGTGTTGGGCTCCGCGGCGAGCACCTGCACGCGTCGCAGACCGAGACCGCCGTCCTCGGTCGGGACGAACGCGTGCCGCACCGCCAGCCGGCAGGCACCGGTCATCACGCCCCGCCCGCGGGCCGCCGGATGGGTCCAGTACCCGACCTCGGCCTCGTGCCCCGTCTTGATGTCGAACAGGGAGATCGTCCCGAGCAGCTGGTCGTCGGCCGGGTCGGCCACCGCCCAGCGCAGGGCCTCGCCCCGTGCCGCCACCTCGCGGCTGTCCTCGAGGTAGGCGAGCGCGTCGTCGTGCGTGTACGGACGCGGCAGCCTGGAGAGGAAGTGCACCGAGCGCTCGTCGTTGCACGCCTCGACGATCCGGGCGGCGTCGCGCTCCTCCAACGGGCGCAGCGTCACCGACCCGCCGTCGATCCTCGGCACCTCGAGCCAGGGCGTGCGCGGCTCGCGGGGTGCCCCTGCGAGCAGCACACCCACCCAGGCGTCGAGCAGCTCCCCGCGCTGCGGCAGCCAGCGGCGCAGCTCGCCGTCCACGGAGAACCCGAGCCGCCAAGCGAGCCGGCGCGACGCCCAGTTGCCCTTGTTGGCCCACCAGATCACCGTCTCGAGCCTCTTCTCGGTGAAGCCCCACTCCACCAGCAGCCGGCAGGCCCGCTCCATGTGGCCGCGCCCGCGCGCCCACGGGTGCGCGGCGTAGGCGATCTCCGCCCGCCGCTCCTCCCGGTCCCGCAGCTCGACGGTGCCCACGAACCGGGGCCGCCCGTCGTCGTCAGCTGCCTCGACGGCGAAGGCCCACGCCGTGCCCTGCGCCCATCCGGCGGGGATGATCTTGGTGGCGAAGTCGCGCGAGGTCTGCTCCGAGGACGGCACCGGCACCGTGGTCCACGCCACCATCGCCGGGTCGAGCGCCTGCTCCAGCAGCGCGGGTACGTCGTCGTCGCGGTGCGCACGCAGTACGACCACGCCGTCGGTCAGCGTCGGCACGTCCTCTGGGTACCTCATCCGCACACCCTGTCGAGCGAGCCAGGCACCCGCAAACCCTTATCGTTGCCACATGGACGAAGGACATAGACCGTGAACGGCACGCTCGGCAGCATCGGGCTTGTCGTTCTGTTCGTCCTCATCGGCGGCATGTTCGCGGCCGCCGAGATCGCGCTGGTCTCGCTGCGCGACGGCCAAGCGCGCGCCCTCGCCGGCCGCAGCAAGCGCGGCAAGACGGTCGCCGAGCTCAACGAGGACCCCAACCGGTTCCTGGCCGCCGTCCAGGTGGGCGTCACGCTGGCCGGATTCCTCTCCGCGGCCTTCGGTGGGGCGACGCTCTCCGACGACCTCGAGCCCGTGCTCGTCGGCTGGGGTGTGCCCGCGGGCCTGGCCGGGCCGCTCGCGCTGGTGCTGGTCACGATCGCGATCTCCTACCTCTCCCTGGTGCTCGGTGAGCTGGCACCCAAACGTCTCGCACTGCAGCGCGCCGAGGGCGTGGCGCTCCTGCTCGGACCGATGATCGACCGGATCTCGCGTGTCTCGCGGCCGGTCATCTGGCTGCTCTCGGTGTCGACCGACGCGGTCGTGCGGCTGCTCGGCGGCGACCCGGACGCCAGGTCCGAGCAGATGAGCGACGAGGAGCTCCGCGAGCTGGTCAACGCCCACGAGACGCTCGGCGAGGAGGAGCGCCGCATCGTCGAGGACGTGTTCGAGGCGGGCGACCGGCAGATCCGCGAGGTGATGATCCCACGCACCGAGGTGGACTTCCTCGATGCCAGCATCCCGGTCTACAAGGCCGCCCGGCAGGCGCTGACCCAGCCACACTCGCGCTACCCGGTCATCCGCGGGTCCGCCGACGACGTGATCGGCTTCGTCCACGTGCGCGATCTCCTCGACCCCGACATGGCCAACCGGTCGGTCCGCGTGGGCGAGCTGGTCCGCGACTCGCTCGTGCTGCCCTGGACCCGGCCGATCCTCGCGGCGCTCGCCGACATGCGTCGCGAGGGCAGCCACCTCGCGATCGTCGCCGACGAGTACGGCGGCACCGCGGGCATCGTCACGATGGAGGACCTCGTCGAGGAGCTCGTCGGCGACATCAAGGACGAGTACGACGTCGCGGAGCCCGAGACCACCCGGCACCGCAGCGGCGACATCGAGGTGGACGGCCTGCTCAACCTCGACGACTTCGAGGACGAGACCGGGATCGAGCTGCCGGAGGGACCCTACGAGACCGTCGCGGGCTACCTCATGGCGCAGCTGGGCAGGCTCGCGGTCGAGGGCGACTCCGTCGACTTCGAGGGACACCGGATCGTGGTGCGCGACGTGGAGAACCGACGCGTGGGACGCGTGCGCGTCACCGCGGTACCCCCGGAGATCATCCCCGACCCCGACGTCGCCACCCTCCAGCCCGAGCCCGACCCCGAGCCCGAACCGGCCCCGGTCGCCCGCGACGACAAGGCGTCCTGATCCCGTCGGTCTCCCTGCCGTACCGCCCTGAGAGAATGCCGCTCATGCCCGACGCCGCTCCCACCACCGCGCCGACGACCCGCCCTCGCGTGCTCTCCGGCATCCAGCCGACCGCCGACTCCTTCCACTTCGGCAACTACCTCGGCGCGCTGCGGCAGTGGGTTGCGCTCCAGGAGGAGCACGAGCCGTTCTTCTTCATCGCCGACCTGCACGCGATCACCGTCGAGCAGGAGCCGAAGCTGCTCCACGAGCGGTGTCTCCGGGCCGCCGCCCAGCTGCTCGCGATGGGCATCGACCCCGACAGGTCGGCGATCTTCATCCAGTCCCAGGTGCCCGCGCACGCCCAGCTCGGCTGGGTGCTGCAGTGCCTCACCGGCTTCGGTGAGGCGCGCCGGATGACGCAGTTCAAGGACAAGTCCGCCAAGGGCGGCGAGGGTTCCGCGTCGGTGGGGCTGTTCACCTACCCCGTGCTGCAGGCCGCCGACATCCTGCTCTACCGGCCGCAGTACGTCCCGGTGGGGGAGGACCAGCGCCAGCACCTCGAGCTGACCCGCGACCTGGCCGGGCGGTTCAACCACCGCTACAAGAAGACGTTCCGGCTCCCCGAGCCCTACATCCTCGAGGCGACCGCCAAGATCCTCGACCTCCAGGAGCCGCACGCCAAGATGTCGAAGTCGGCCTCGACCGCCGGCGGCATCATCGAGATGCTCGACGACCCGAAGGTCTCGGCGAAGAAGATCCGCTCGGCGGTCACCGACTCCGGGACCGAGGTCCGCTTCGACGAGGAGGAGAAGCCGGGGATCTCCAACCTGCTCACCATCTACTCCGCGCTGACCGGCCGCGCCATCGAGGACCTCGAGAAGGAGTACGACGGTCGCGGCTACGGCGACTTCAAGAAGGACCTCGCCGACGTGGTGGTCGACTTCGTGACGCCGTTCCGCGACCGCACCCTCGAGCTGCTCGACGACCGGGCCCAGCTCGACGCGATCCTCGCCGACGGCTGCGCCAAGGCCGATGCGGTGGCCGAGCGGACGCTCGCCGACGTCTACGACCGGGTCGGCTTCGTGCGGCCGGGTCGGTAGGGTTGCCGATCGTGACCCCCGGACCCCGCACGATCGGCGTGGCCATCGCCGTACCCGAGCCGTGGGGTGGGCGGCTGCAGGACTACCGCACCGACCTCGGCGACAAGACCGCTGCCGGGATCCCGACCCACATCACGTTGATGCCGCCGTTCGACGTGCCCGACGGCCAGATGCCGCGGATCGAGCAGCACCTGGCGGAGGCGTCCGCGCTGAACCCCGCGTTCAAGGTCCACCTGCGCGGCACCGGGACGTTCCGGCCGGTGTCTCCGGTCGTGTTCGTGACCGTCGTGGAGGGGATCTCGGGCTGCGAGCAGCTGGCCCTGGCGATCCGGCGCGGGCCGCTCGAGGCGCAGCTCCAGTTCCCGTACCACCCGCACGTCACTGTCGCCCACCACCTCGACGACGCCACCCTCGACCGGGCGTTCGGGGAGCTCTCGGACTTCGAGTGCGCCTTCGAGGTAGACCACTTCTCGCTCTACGAGCACGACGAGGTCGCCGGATGGGTCCCGACGCGTGACTACCCGCTCACCGCGTCGGTCGGTCACTGACCACTACATCCACCTCCGGGTGGGTAGGAGACCGACATGGCCTCACTGAAGGAGCGGGTCGCCGCCCGCGTCGAGAGCGCGCGCGAGAGATCCGTCCTGCTCGACCACCTCGTCCGCACCGTCCAGCACTACGGCAAGGTCAACGGCAACGCACAGGCCGGTGCGGTCACGTACTTCGGGTTCCTGTCCTTCTTCCCGATCCTCGCCCTGGCCTTCTTCGTCGTCGGTCAGGTGTCGAAGGTGTACGCCGACGCCCGAGAAGACCTCGTCGAGGTGATCGACACCTTCCTGCCCGGCATCGTCGGAAACGGCGAGGGAGAGATCCCGCTGGAGACGTTCGAGCAGAACGCCGCCACCATCGGTCTGCTCGGCCTGGTCGGTCTGCTCTACGCCGGGCTCGGCTGGTTGTCCGCGATGCGCGCCGCGCTCGAGGTGGTGTTCGAGACGCCGGAGCGGGAGCAGCCGAACTTCGTCGTCGGCAAGCTGCGTGACCTGGTGTCCCTGGCCGTGATCGGCTTCGTGCTGCTGTTCTCCGTCGCCCTCTCCGGTCTGGTCTCCGGGTTCTCCCAGGACGTGCTCGATCTCGTCGGCCTCGAGAACACCCCGGTGACCGCCGTGCTGCTGTGGCTGGTCGGCCACGGGCTCGGTATCGCCGCCACGACGCTGCTGTTCCTGGCCATGTACAAGCTTCTCGTAGGCCCGCACCTGCCGAGGAAGTCGCTGCTGTACGGCGCGATCCTCGGCGGCATCGGCTTCGAGGTCCTCAAGTCGCTGTCGGTGTTCCTGATCGGCTTCACCAAGGACCAACCCGCCTTCCAGGCATTCGGCATCGCGCTGATCCTCCTGGTGTGGATCAACTACTTCTCGCGGGTCGTGGTGCTCAGTGCCGCGTTTGCCTACACCTCACCCGCAGCGATCGAGCTGCGAGTGCACGAGGCGATGCGCGCGCCGGGGGCGGCGTTCGGGAACGCCGAGGAGAGTGCACCGCGCGTCACCGACGTGCGGGAGGCCGCCGACCCGGCCGCCGATCCCGACCCGCACGCGTCCCCGGCGGCACCGTTGCATCCGCCGGCACCGAGCCCCGTCGTCCCGGTGACCGACGAACTCGAGCAGCATCCGCGCCCGGCACACCGGCCCGATGCATCGGTCACGACCTGGCCCGGCTCCGGGACCAATGCCGGAGCGGTCGCCGCCGGTGTGGCCGCGGCGGCCGCCGTCGCCGTGATCGTCTGGCGGCGCGCGACCCGCTGACCGGGTGCCCGGACCGTCGCGGCAGGATGGCCGGGTGAAGCTCGAACGCAAGCACGCAGTCCTGTTCCTGCTCATCGCTGCCTGGAACGTCGTCAGCTACGCCAACTTCGCCAAGAACCTCCTCGCGGCGCAGCAGAGCGGTGAGGAGCGGCCGACCGGCTACTGGGTCGCGCACCTCGTGCTCATCGTGGTGAACCTCGTGATCGCGGTGGTGCTGGGCCGGCTCGGCCTGCGCACCTGGCGGGCCACCGGCCGAGACGCCCACCGCGACGACCCGGCCAGGCTGTCCGCGTGACGCTGGGGGTGCTGCCGAGCCGACGAGACGTCGAGGAGGCGCGGGCACGGGTCGGCTCGGCCGTCCGACGTACCCCGGTGCTCGAGGTCGAGGGTGCCGAGCTCGGCGCCGCGGGCCGGGTGGTGCTCAAGCTCGAGCTGCTCCAGCACGCCGGCTCGTTCAAGGCCCGCGGCGCGATGAACAACGTGCTGTCGCTTCCCGCGGGCGCCGGCGGCGTCGCCGCCGCGTCGGGCGGCAACCACGGTGTGGCCGTGGCGTGGGCCGCGGCCTCCGCCGGACTGGTCGCCGACGTCTTCGCACCGGCCTCGGCGACGCCGGCGAAGCTGCACAGGATCGAGGAGTACGGCGCGCGGCTGCACCCCGTCGACGGCGACGTGGGCGCCGCGCTCGACGCCTGCCGGGAGTTCAGCGCTCGCGAGGGAATGCCCGTCGTCCACCCCTACGACACGTTCGCGACGGTGTCGGGAGCCGGCACCCTCGGCCTGGAGCTGGCCGAGCAGGTCCCCGACGCCGACCGGGTCGTGATCGCCTGCGGCGGGGGCGGGCTCTACGCCGGCGTGGCGACCGCCCTCGACGGCGTCGTACCCGTGCAGCCGGTCGAGCCCGAGCTCTGCCCGCACCTGCACCACGCCCTGGCCGCCGGTGCTCCGGTCGCCGAACCGTCATCGGGCGTGGCCGCGGACGCGCTCGGGCCGCCTCGGATCGGGGAGCACGCCTTCGCGATTGCCTCCGCCCGCGGAGCGACGGTGCCGCTGGTGTCGGAGGACGCCATCGTCGCGGCCCGGTCCTGGCTGTGGCAGAAGGTGCGGGTGCTGGCCGAGCCGGCTGCGTCCGTGCCCTTGGCCGCGGTGATGAGCGGTCTCGTACCCGTCTCCGACGGGGAGACCGTGGTGCTGGTGGTCAGCGGCGGCAACAACGCCACTCTGCCCTGAGCCGGCCTCCCCGAGCACTCAGGCGACGACGGTCTCCGGCTGGTGCCGGACCGGGAAGCTGACGCTGTTCGCGATGAAGCAGAGCCGGTTCGCCCGGTGGTGGGCCTTCTCGGCGGCGGCCACCATCGACGCGTCGGCGACCGTGACGCGGGGCCTCAGCAGCACGTCGGTGAAGCGCCCGCTGCCGTCCGGCTCGGTGGTCATGCTGCCG
This sequence comes from Nocardioides sp., assembly GCF_035697785.1. GTDB lineage: Bacteria > Actinomycetota > Actinomycetes > Propionibacteriales > Nocardioidaceae > Nocardioides_B. The sequence goes on along the minus strand of NZ_DASSCL010000175.1, from coordinate 20,881 downwards.
GTCGCGTCGTCGACGTAGTCGGTGACGACCACGCCCTCGTCGACGCACACGTGCAGGTAGGACAGCAGGTGGCACTGGCTGAGCGCGGCGAGGAGCAGCTGCTCGGGGTTCCACCGCTCGCGGTCGCCGTGGAACGTCGGGTCCGCCGACCCGAGCAGGTCTGGGCGGCCCGCGGTCGCGACGGTGTGGTTGCGCTGGTAGGCGCGGTAGTGGCTGGTGCCGGTGCCCTGGTTGCCGGTCCAGGTCACCGTGACGTCGTAGGAGTGCTGCACGCGTCCATCCTTGCCGCTAGACCATCGTTTCACCTGCACCCGCCCGGGCAACCCTGACAGTGGAGGTAATTCGATGTGTGATGCCAAGTCCCCAGGTGGCAACCTGCACTGCAGCCGCCCCGAGTGCGACGGCCGCGGCCACGTGTGGGTGCACGCCAGCTCGGCGCCCGACGGCAAGGCCCAGGCCGACTACGACCTCCAGCAGTAGCGCGGGCCCCCGCTCACCTTCGGAAGATCAGCGCCCGCTTCACTTCCTGGATCGCCTTCGTCACCTCGATGCCGCGCGGGCAGGCCTCGGTGCAGTTGAAGGTCGTGCGGCAGCGCCACACCCCCTCCTGGTCGTTCAGGATCTCCAGCCGCTGGTCGGTGCCCTCGTCACGGCTGTCGAAGATGAACCTGTGCGCGCCGACGATGGCCTGCGGTCCGAAGTACTGACCATCGGCCCAGTACACCGGGCACGACGTGGTGCAGGCGGCGCACAGGATGCACTTGGTGGTGTCGTCGAACCGGTCCCGGTCCTTCTGCGACTGCAGCCGCTCACGCGTCGGCTCGTTGCCGGTGGTGACCAGGAACGGCATGACCGAGCGGTACGCCGCGAAGAAGGGCTCCATGTCGACGACGAGGTCCTTGAGCACCGGCAGGCCCTTGATCGGCTCGACGGTGATCGGCTGGGACGGGTTGACGTCCTTGAGCAGCGTCTTGCAGGCCAGCCGGTTCTTGCCGTTGATCCGCATCGCGTCGGAGCCGCACACGCCGTGAGCACACGAGCGACGGAAGGTCAGGGAGCCGTCGAGTTCCCACTTCACCTTGTGCAGTGCGTCGAGCACGCGGTCCGTCGGCTCCGCGGAGACCTGGTAGGACTCCCACGACGACTCCTCCGACACCTCGGGGTTGTAGCGGAGGATCTTCACGGTGACGGTCATCGCCGTCGTGCTCTGCGCGGGGGCTGCGCCCGCCTCGGTGACGGTGTCGGTGGCCATCAGTACTTGCGCTCCATCGGCTTGTAGCGGGTCTCGATGACGGGCTTGTAGTCGAGGCGGATCCGGTGGCCCTCGCCGTCGGGTTCCCGGTAGGCCATCGTGTGCCGCATGAAGTTCACGTCGTCGCGGGTGGGATAGTCCTCGCGGAAGTGGCCACCGCGCGACTCGTTGCGGGCCAGCGCAGACACGACCAGGACCTCGGCCAGGTCGAGCAGGAAGCCGAGCTCGATGGCCTCGAGCAGGTCGGTGTTGAACCGCTTGCCCTTGTCCTGTACCGACACGCTGGCGTAACGCACTTTGAGGCCGTCGACGTCGGCCAGCGCCTGCTTGAGCGAGCCCTCGGTGCGGTAGACCTGCGCGTTGATGTCCATCGTCGCCTGGAGCTCCTGGCGGATGGCCGCCACCCGCTCCGAGCCGCCCGCGTCGCGCATCTGCTCGATCATGTCGACGACGCGCCCCTCGGGCCGCTCCTCGACGATGTCGTCGAAGTCGGTGGAGGCGGCGTACTCCGCGGCATAGATGCCGGCGCGCCGGCCGAACACGTTGATGTCGAGCAGCGAGTTGGTGCCGAGCCGGTTGGCGCCGTGCACCGAGACGCAGGCGACCTCACCGGCGGCGTACAGGCCCGGGATCACGGTGTGGTTGTCGGCGAGCGCCTCGCCCTTGATGTTGGTGGGGATGCCGCCCATCGCGTAGTGCGCGGTGGGGAACACCGGGATCATCTCGGTGTAGGGCTCCACGCCCAGGTAGGTGCGTGCGAACTCGGTGATGTCGGGGAGCTTCGCGTCGATCTGCTCCCTGGGCAGGTGGGTCAGATCGAGGTAGACGTAGGCCTTGTCGGGGCCGGCGCCCCGGCCCTCGCGCACCTCGTTGGCCATCGCGCGCGCGACCATGTCGCGGGGGGCGAGGTCCTTGATAGTGGGGGCGTAGCGCTCCATGAAGCGCTCGTTGTCGCTGTTGCGCAGGATGCCGCCCTCGCCCCGGGCGGCTTCCGAGAGGAGTACGCCGAGGCCGGCGAGGCCGGTCGGGTGGAACTGGAAGAACTCCATGTCCTCGAGCGGTAGCCCCTTGCGCCACACGATGCCCATGCCGTCGCCGGTGAGGGTGTGCGCGTTGGAGGTGGTGCGGAAGACCTTGCCGAAGCCGCCGGTCGCGAAGATGACCGACTTGGCGTTGAACACGTGGATCTCGCCGGTGGCCAGCTCGTAGGCCACCACTCCGTTGACGCCCACGCCGCCGCTGCTCTCGGTGGTGAGCAGGTCGAGGACGTAGAACTCGTTGAAGAACTCCACCTGGTGCTTGATGCACTGCTGGTAGAGCGTCTGCAGGATCATGTGACCGGTGCGGTCGGCCGCGAAGCAGGACCGTCGTACGGCGGCCTCCCCGTGGTTGCGGGTGTGCCCGCCGAACCGACGCTGGTCGATCTTGCCCTCGTCGGTGCGGTTGAAGGGCAGCCCCATCTTCTCGAGGTCCAGCACCGCGTCGATGGCCTCTCGCGCCATCACCTCGGCCGCGTCCTGGTCGACCAGGTAGTCGCCGCCCTTGACGGTGTCGAAGGTGTGCCACTCCCAGTTGTCCTCCTCGACGTTGGCCAGCGCGGCGCACATGCCGCCCTGGGCCGCGCCGGTGTGGGACCGGGTCGGGTAGAGCTTGGTGAGGACAGCCGTGCGGGTGCGCTGCCCGGACTCGAGGGCGGCGCGCATTCCGGCCCCGCCGGCCCCGACGATGACGACGTCGTACTTGTGGTGCTGAACCATGATGTCCGTCCCTTACTGCGTCTGGCAGACGTCGAGCGTCGAGCTCGGGTCGATGCACGGGTCGAAGGTGAAGATCACCAGCGTGCCGAGCACCAGGACCACGAACGTCGAGAAGTACAGCAACGTCTTGAGCACGAAGGCGGTGTTGGGCTTCGTGGCGTAGTCGTTGATGATCGTGCGCAGGCCGTTGGTGCCGTGCAGCAGCGCCAGCCAGAGCATCGCGAGGTCCCAGACCTGCCAGAACGGGTTGGCCCACTTGCCGGCCACGAAGGCGAAGTCGATCGCGTGGATGCCCTCGCCGAGCATCAGGTTCACGAACAGGTGCCCGAAGACCAGGACCAGCAGCAGCACACCCGAGCCGCGCATGAACAGCCAGGAGTTCAGCTCGAAGTTCGACGACGTCCGGTTGGACTTGGTGCGCGGGGCCGCCATCGTCGGCGCGGTCATGACCCACCGCCGAACACGTTGGCCAGGTGGCGGATCGCGAACGGAACCATCAGCACGACCCAGACGACGAGGACGCCCCACGTCATCTGCTTCTGGACGCGCGGTCCCTTCGACCAGAAGTCGACCAGGATCACCCGGACCCCGTTGAGGCCGTGGAACAGGAACGCGGCGACGAGTCCGACCTCCATCAGGCCGACGATCGGGTTCTTGTAGGTCTCGACCGCGGTGTTGTAGGCCTCGGGGGAGACCCGGACCATCGCGGTGTCGATGACGTGCGCGAAGAGGAAGAAGAAGAGCATCACGCCGGTGATGCGGTGGGCGACCCACGACCACATACCTTCGCGGCCCCGGTACAGCGTTCCTGCCGGAGAGCTGGCCAAGGGAGGAACCTTTCGAAACGTCGATCGGGCGGGTAACCCAAGCACTCTATCGACGTCCCCTTTGTTACCGGCCGGTGAGGCTTGTGACATCGGTTACCGAGCTCCCGGCCTGCCGAAGCGGCCCCTGTCCTCACACGAAGGTCGGGTACGTCGGGGCGGGCAACGGCCCCGATGTGCGGTCGCGGGCGACCTCGTAGCCGTGCGCGATCTCGATCAACGTGGCCTCGCTGCCGGCCGTGCCCCAGAACGACACCGCGACCGGCAGGCCGGCCGCCAGCTCGGTCGGCACCGTCACCAACGGGTAGCCCGCGATCGCGGTGGGCTGGGTGCACGCGCCGGGGTGGGCCTCGGCGTTGACCAGGTCAATCGGGCAGGCCGGCGCGTACGACGGCGTCAGCAGCGCGTCGAGCTCGTGTGCACGCAGCACGGCGTCGACGCCTCGGTCCCGGCCGGCCGCGAGGCACCGGGCCCTCGCCTCGACGTACTCCGCGCTCCCGACCACAGGCCCCGCCAGCGCCTGCTCGAACAACGACTGCCCGAAGTGCAGGAGCTCGCGGTCCGCGTTCGCTCGGTTGAACGCCACAACGTCCTCCAGCGACCGGGGCACGTCGCCGGGCCGGCCGGCGAGGTAGTCGGCCAGACCGCTGCGGAACTCGGCGAGCAGCACCACCAGCTCGTCGTCGAACCCGAAGTCGACCATGGACGTCAGGTCGGTCCCGTCCACGATCGTGGCGCCCTCCGCCGCCAGGAGCCGGACCGCGCGCTCGGCGGCCGCGTCGGCGTGTGGGGAGTAGCCCCAGTACGTCGCCCGAGGGACCCCGATCCGCTTCCCGGCCAGCCGCCCCCGGACGGCGTGCGCGGCGTAGTCGGTGCCTCCCTCCGGCCCACCGGCGAGCACGCCGAGCAGCGCTGCGGCGTCGGCCACCGTGGCTGCCATCGGCCCAGGCGCGTCCTGCGAGCGAGAGATCGGCACCACCCCCTGGGTGGGCACCAGCCCGACGGTCGGCTTGATCCCGACCACGCCGTTGAACGCGGCCGGGCACGTGATCGACCCGTCCGTCTCGGTGCCGACCGCCAACGGGGCCAACCCGGCGGCGACCGCGGCGCCGCTGCCCGAGCTCGACCCGCCCGCGGACCGGTTCAGCCCGTAGGGATTGCGGGTGAGCCCGCCGTAGGCGCTCCACCCCGAGGTGGAGAAGCCGTCGCGGATGTTGGCCCACTCGCTCAGGTTGGTCTTCCCGAGCACGACCATGCCGGCCTGCCGCATCCGGCCGACCAGCTCCGCGTCCTGGGCCGGCGGCGGCGCGTCCGCCAGCGCGAGCGAGCCCGCCGTGGTCGGCAGGTCGTGGGTGTCCACGTTGTCCTTCACCAGCACCGGCATGCCGTGCAGGGGGCCGCGGACCCTTCCGGCGGCGACCTCCGCGTCCAGCGTCTCCGCCTGGGCGAGTGCGTCCGGGTGGAGGGTGCACACGGCGTTGGTGTGCACGTCGACGGAGTCGATCCGGTCGAGGAGCCGCTCGACCTCGTCGCGGGCGGAGCCGGGCAGAGGAGGCATGTCCCGATCCTGCCCGACCGCGCCGTTCGTGCGCGCAGGTGGGAGATCTCACGGTGCGCCGGCACCGCCGGGCGCCGTACCCTCCAAAGCATGAGCGAGACCGGCCACACCGAGTCAGGACTGCCCTTCGAGCCCCTTTACGGGCCGGACGACCTCGAGGGCTTCGACCCGGCGGCCCGGCTGGGCGCTCCGGGGGAGTACCCGTTCACGCGCGGCGTCTACCCGTCGATGTACACCGGCCGGCCGTGGACGATGCGGCAGTACGCCGGGTTCGGCACCGCCAAGGAGTCCAACGCCCGCTACCGCCAGCTGGTCGCCAACGGCACCGGGGGGCTTTCCGTGGCGTTCGACCTGCCCACCCAGATGGGGCACGACTCCGACTCGGAGATCGCCCATGGCGAGGTCGGCAAGGTCGGCGTCGCGATCGACTCCGTCGACGACATGCACCTGCTCTTCGACGGGCTGCCCCTCGACGAGGTGTCCACCTCGATGACGATCAACGCGCCGGCGGCGCTGCTGCTGCTGATGTACCAGATCGTGGCCGAGGACAACGGGATCGCCGGCGACAAGATCACCGGCACGATCCAGAACGACGTGCTCAAGGAGTACATCGCCCGAGGCACCTACATCTACCCGCCGGCGCACTCGCTGCGGCTGATCACCGACATCTTCGCCTACTGCAAGGCCGAGGTGCCGCGCTGGAACACCATCTCCATCTCCGGCTACCACATGGCGGAGGCGGGTGCGTCGCCGGCGCAGGAGATCGCGTTCACCCTCGCCGACGGGATCGAGTACGTCCGCGCAGCGATCGCCGCGGGCCTCGACGTCGACGAGTTCGCCGCCCGGCTGTCCTTCTTCTTCGTCTCGCGTACGACGATCCTGGAGGAGGTCGCGAAGTTCCGTGCCGCCCGCCGCATCTGGGCCCAGGTGATGCGCGAGGAGTTCGGCGCGACCAACCCCAAGGCGCAGACGCTGCGCTTCCACACTCAGACCGCGGGCGTCCAGCTCACCGCCCAGCAGCCCGAGGTGAACCTGGTCCGGGTGGCGGTCCAGGCGCTCGCCGCGGTCCTCGGGGGCACCCAGTCGCTGCACACCAACTCCTACGACGAGGCGATCGCGCTGCCGACCGACAAATCGGCCCGGCTCGCGCTGCGCACGCAGCAGGTGATCGCCTACGAGACCGACGTGACCAAGACCGTCGACCCCTTCGCCGGGTCCTACGCGATCGAGTCGCTGACCGATGACCTCGAGGCCGAGGCTCGGAAGCTGATGGCGCAGGTCGAGGACCTCGGGGGTGCGGTCGCCGCGATCGAGCACGGCTTCCAGAAGAACGAGATCGAGAAGTCGGCGTACCAGATCGCGCGGGAGATCGACACCGACGAGCGCACGATCGTCGGCGTGAACCGGTTCCGCCTCGACGAGGAGGACCCCTACGAGCCGCTACGCGTCGACCCGGCGATCGAGGCCCAGCAGGCCGAGCGGCTCGCGAGGCTGCGCGCCGAGCGCGACAGCGCCGAGGTCGAGAAGCACCTCGCGGCGCTGAAGCAGGCGGCGGAGGGCACGGACAACGTCCTGTACCCGATGAAGGAGGCGCTGCGCGCCAAGGCGACCGTCGGCGAGGTCTGCAACGCCTTGCGCGACGTGTGGGGTGTGTACTCTCCTCCCGACGCCTTCTGACAGACCGACACCCTCGGGGGCCCTGGCGAATGAAGAGGACGCGCGCGGCTGCGCTCGCGGTCTGCCTGTGCGCCCTCGCCGGTTGCGCCGAGGACGAGGCCGCCCCGCCGCCCACCATCGGCGACGACACCTCCGAGTCCGCTGCCGAGTCGCCCAGCGAGTCCCCCACCGGGAGCGAGAGCGCGTCGCCCGAGGAGACCTTCGACGACGAGGGTCACGTCGCGATGCCCGGCGACATCAAGGTGTCCGACGAGGAGCAGCAGGCGGTCGTGGACGCGTGGCTGGCCTACTGGCAGGTGCGGATGGATGCATTCGCCGGGCCCGAGATCGACCCGACCGCCCTCGGTGAGGTGGCCCAGGGCGACGCCGCCAGCCAGGTGGTCGGCTACGTCGACTACCTCGAGCAGAACAAGCTCACGACCGAGGGCGACCTCCGCTTCGACGTCACCGAGGTCCGGGTCCGCGGCTCGTCGGCACGGCTCGTGACCTGCGTGACGAACCAGTCCGTCGACCGCCGCGCCAACGGGCGGGCGGCAGAGCCGTTGACGCCCTTCTACGAGTTTCAGGGCCACCTCACCCGGGTATCCGACGCCTGGGCGGTGACCCGCGTGATCGACATCGGGTCAGGCCCGTGCTGACGGGCCGGAAGGTGCTGGGGGAAACATGCTGAAGTCCGTGGTCAGGCTGCTCGCGCTCGCGGTGCCCGTCGGCGGGGTGATGGTTGCGACCATGACCCCCGCGCACGCCGGAGCCGGCGACAACGCCGAGGCCCAGGCCTGCGGCAGCGCCAGCTACTGCGTGCAGATCACCTACACGGGCTCGGCGGCGCCGTCCGGAGGAGGGGGCGGTGGCTACGTCTCCTCGGTCCCGCCCACCTGCTACTGGGCTCCGTGGAAAGACCCCCAGGCGGCGCTCGCCTACATGAAGGACGCCTGGGACGACCCGCTGTACTCCGGCAAGGAGTGGGTGCTCGGCTACGGCGAGGTGGAGAAGTTCAAGAAGGTCGTCGAGAGCCAGCCCGACGCCAGCTGGTACCGCCTCGAGTGCCCCGGCCTCGACGACGGCGACTGGGACGGCATGGTCGACTACGCGGGCCAGGCAGCGCAGGGCAACGGCTGGTCGATCCCGAACATGGTCTACCTCGTCCCACAGGGTGGGCGTGAGCCCGATCCCGACGTGGACATCGAGGTGCTCCGCGACGCGGCGTACCAGTCCCTCGACATCCCGGACCCCCAGATCCAGCGCAATCCCGAGGTCGCCGGCACTGCGGCGACCCTGGTCAACCTCGACACGATGTTCTGGGCGGAGGGCTACCAGCCGTCCTGGAACATCAGGGCCGCCATCAGTCCGACGCTGTGGGCGGAGGTCACCGCCGACGCGCAGGACTTCGTGCTCAGCTCCCCGGCCGGCGGCCAGGTCTGCACCTACGAGCAGTTCACGACCGCCTACAGCGGCGGCGATGCCCCGGCCGGCGCCTGTGCCTTCCCCTTCACCCGCGGCTCGACCGGCTACGGCGAGGGCTTCCCGGTGACCGCCACGGCGACCTGGGGCGCGAGCTGGACCAGCTCGGAGACGCCGGGGTCCCAGCCGCTGCCCAGCGTCACCACCGACAGCACCGTCAACGTGCCCGTCGCGGAGTCCCAGGCACTGGTCCGCCAGGTCGGCTGACGCCATCCGGATCGCGAACCGCACCGGACGCTCCGGTAACCTGCGGTGAGTGTCCCGTCCCCGCGAGCTCGTCCACATCGACAGTGCCGTCGAGGCGCTGCACGAGGAGCTCGTCGACCTGCGTCGTGACCTGCACGCCCACCCGGAGCTGGCGTGGGAGGAGGAACGGACGACCGCCCTCGTCGCCAAGCGGCTCGACGAGGAAGGGGTCCGGGTCCGGCTGCTGCCGCGCAGCGGCCTGATCGCCGAGGTCGGCGAGACCGAGGGGCCCGCGGTCGCGCTCCGCGCGGACCTCGACGCCTTGCCCGTGGAGGACCTCGGTCAGCAGCCCTGGGCGAGCACCGTCCCCGGTGTCGCGCACGCGTGCGGCCACGACGTCCACACCGCCGCCCTGGTCGGCGCCGGCCTCGCGCTGGCCGCCCTGCACCGGGACAGTCCGCTCCCCGGCCGGGTCCGGCTGCTGTTCCAGCCGGCCGAGGAGATCATGCCTGGCGGCGCGCTCGAGCTGATCGCCGGCGGCGCCCTCGACGAGGTCACCAACGTCTTCGGCCTGCACTGCGACCCCGCGATCGACATCGGCGAGGTCGGTCTCCGCGAGGGCCCCATCACGGGCGCGGCCGACGCCATCACCATCCGGTTGAGCGGGCGCGGCGGCCACACGTCGCGACCGCACCTCACCGAGGACCTCGTCTACGCCCTCGGGAAGCTCGTCACCGAGCTGCCCGGTGCGCTGTCCCGCCGCCTCGACCCGCGCGCAGGCGCCAGCCTGGTGTGGGGCATGGTCCGCTCCGGCGCCGCCAAGAACGTCATCCCGGCGACCGGCGAGGTGGCCGGGACCCTGCGGATGCTCGACGCTGTGGCCTGGGCCGACGCCGAGGACCTGGTCCGCGGGCTGATCGCGCAGATCCTCGCGCCGTACGGCGTCACCGCCGAGATCAGCTACGTGCGCGGGGTGCCCCCGGTCGTCAACGAGACGGTCGCGACCGCCACCCTCGCCTCCGCCACCTCCGCGGTGCTCGGCCCGACCGGGCTGGTGTCGACCCCGCAGAGCCTCGGTGGTGAGGATTTCGCCTGGTATGTCGAATCCATCCCGGGCGCGATGGGCCGCCTGGGCACGCGCACCCCGGGCGGTCCGACCTACGACCTGCACCAGGGCGACCTCGTCATCGACGAGCGCGCGATCTCCGTGGGTGCCCGCGTGCTGGCCGCCGTCGCGCTGGCGGCACTGGCGCAGTGAGCCCGGACCCCGACGGGTCCCTGGTCACCGAGCTATAACACTTGTGCGGCGCGCCCCGGTTTTGCCTGTCAGATCGGTGCCCGGGCACTAGGGTGACCCCTGATTTCGGCGCCCGCGAAGGTGGCGCAGCAAACCTTGAGGAGGCATCTTGCGTCGCCTGACCAAGATCGCAGCAGCATCCGCAGTACTCAGCCTGGCGCTGGTCGGCTGCGCCAACGACAGCGACACCGCGGGGGGCGACGAAGGCCTCTGTGACGGTGGCGGCGACGGGCCCGTGGTCGGTCTCGCCTACGACGTCGGCGGCCGTGGCGACCAGTCGTTCAACGACTCCGCCGCCCGCGGCATGCAGCAGGCCGTCGACGAGCTCGACGCCACCTGCACCGAGGCCGAGGCCCAGGACGGCGAGCCCGAGTCCGCCCGCGAGGACCGCCTCCGCGCCCTCGCCGAGGACGGTCACAACCCGATCATCGGCACCGGCTTCGCCTACAGCCTCTCCGTCGACGCGGTGGCGCCGGACTTCCCGGACGTCAACTTCGGTGTGGTCGACGGCTTCGACCCGACGCCCGACGAGCCCAACGACAACGTCGCCTACCTCGGCTTCGCCGAGCACGAGGGCTCGTTCCTCGTCGGTGTCGCCGCCGCCCTGAAGACGCAGACCGACCACGTCGGCTTCGTCGGCGGCGTCAACAACGACCTGATCAAGAAGTTCGAGGCCGGGTACGCCGCCGGTGTGGCCGCGGTCGACGAGAACATCACCGTCGACGTGACCTACATCGAGGAGGAGGACCTCAAGGGCTTCAACGACCCGGCCGGCGGCAAGGCAGCGGCGGCCGCGATGTACGAGGGCGGCGCGGACATCGTCTACCACGCCTCCGGCGGCTCGGGCTCCGGTGTCTTCGACGCCGCGGTCGAGGCCGGCGACAACATGTGGGCGATCGGTGTCGACTCCGACCAGTACCTCACCGCGTCGGAGGACCAGAAGGCGCACATCCTCACCTCGATGCTCAAGCGCGTCGACACGGCGACGTTCGACATGATCCGGTCCGTCGACGACGGCGAGCCGCTGACCAGCTACCAGGCCTACGACCTGGCCAGCGACGGTGTCGGCTACGCCACGTCGGGTGGGTTCATCGACGACATCACCGACCAGATCGACGAGTTCGCCGAGCAGATCAAGAACGGCGACATCACCGTTCCGGACAAGCCCTGACCCAGGGCTGAGCCAAAGTGGGCGCGGGCCCGGGACCACGCGGTAGCGTGTGGCCCCGGGCCCGACCCATGTGGTCTCGACCCTGTCCTTTGGGGGAGCACAACGACGTGCAACGAGAGGGAGCTCGATGAGTGCCATGGCTGCAGAGACCGCGGCCACCGACGCGATTCGCGTGCGCGGCGTCGGCAAGCGGTTCCCCGGCGTGATCGCGAACCACGACGTCGACATCGACATCCGCACGGGCACCGTGCACGCGCTGATCGGCGAGAACGGTGCCGGCAAGTCCACGTTGATGAAGATCCTCTACGGCGTGCAGAAGCCCGACGAGGGCACGCTCACCGTCAACGGTCGCGAGGTCTCGTTCGCCTCGCCGATGGACGCCATCTCCGAGGGGATCGGCATGGTCTTCCAGCACTTCATGCTGGCCGACAACCTCACCGTCCTGGAGAACGTCGTGCTCGGCGCGGAGAAGCTGCACGGCATCGGCGACAAGGCCCGTGACGAGATCAACCGCATCTCCAAGACCTACGGGTTCGGCCTCGATCCGGACGAGCTGGTCGAGGACCTGGGCGTCGGCGAACGCCAGCGCGTGGAGATCCTCAAGGTGCTCTACCGGGGGGCGAAGATCATCATCCTCGACGAGCCCACCGCGGTCCTGGTGCCGCAGGAGGTCGACGCCCTCTTCGACAACCTCCGCGAGCTCAAGAACGAAGGCCACACGATCCTGTTCATCTCGCACAAGCTCGACGAGGTCCTCGACATCGCCGACGACATCACGGTCATGCGACGCGGCACCACCGTCGGAGCTGCCAAGCCCGAGGGCACCACCAAGCACCAGCTCGCCGAGCTGATGGTCGGCTCGGAGCTCCCGTCGCCGGAGACGGGTGAGTCCACCGTCACCGAGCACACCCTCCTCGAGGTCCGCGACCTCACCCTCCACGACGAGTTCGGCCGGGCGCTGCTCTCCGACATCGACCTCACCATCCACAAGGGCGAGGTTCTCGGCATCGCCGGCGTCGAGGGCAACGGGCAGGCCGAGCTCGTCGAGACGATCATGGGCATGCGCAAGCCCTCCGCCGGCACCGTCGCCGTGGACGGAAAGGACATCACCAACTGGGACACCCGCGACCGCCGCGGCGCCGGCATCGGCTACATCCCCGAGGATCGGCACCGGCACGGTCTGCTCCTCGACGCCCCGCTGTGGGAGAACCGGATCCTGGGCTTCCAGGACCGGCCCCCGGCCGTCAAGGGCATCCTCATCGACCGCGCCGCGGCGCGCGCCGACGCCGAGCGCATCGTCTCCCAGTACGACGTGCGCACCCCCGGCATCGACACCAACGCGCGGGCGCTGTCCGGCGGCAACCAGCAGAAGCTGATCGTGGGTCGGGAGATGAGCGGCGAGCCCGTGCTGCTGATCGCGGCGCACCCGACGCGCGGGGTCGACGTGGGCGCCCAGGCCGCGATCTGGGAGCACATCAAGAAGGCCCGACGACAGGGGCTGGCGGTGCTGCTGATCTCCGCCGACCTCGACGAGCTGATCGGACTCTCCGACCGGATCGAGGTCATCCTGCGCGGCCGGCTCGTGGGCGAGTTCGACCCGCAGAGCGTCACGCCGCAGGACCTGGGCTCGGCCATGACCGGCGCCCACGACGAGGAGGCATCGTGACCGGGCTCAGGCGCGTCGGCGGCGCACTGGTGGCGCCGCTGGTGGCCGTTGTCGCGGCCATGCTCATCACCAGCGGGGTGGTGGCGCTCTCCGGCAGCAGCGCGCTGGAGTTCTGGCAGATCATCCTCGAGCCGCCGGCGTCGCGCGTCTACGTCAACATCGTCAACCAGGCCTCCATGATCTTCCTGTCCGCACTGGCCGCGGCCGTCGGCTTCCGGATGAACCTGTTCAACATCGGCGTCGAGGGCCAGTACCGCCTCGCGTCGTACGTCGCCGCGGTCGTGGTCGGTGCCGCGATCGTCCCCGGGCCGTTGAACATCCTGCTCGGCCTGGTCGTGGCGATGGCCACCGGTGCGGTGTGGGCCGGCATCGCCGGCGTGCTCCGGGTGACGCGGGGTGTCAGCGAGGTCATCTCGACGATCATGCTGAACGCGATCGCGCTCACACTGGTGGGCTACTTCCTGAGCACCTACGGCATCCGCGCCGGCAACAGCCGGCGCACCGAGATCATCCCGGAGAGCAGCCGGGTCCCGGGCTTCTTCCCATTCGAGGAGCGGGACGGCGCGATCTGGGGGCTGGTGGTGCTCGCCCTCGTCATGGGCATCGCCTTCACGTTCGTGCTCAACCGCACCCGCTTCGGCTTCGACCTGCGCGCCACCGGGATGTCCGAGACCGCAGCGGTCGCCTCCGGCGTCAAGGTGGGCCGGATGATCGTCATCTCGATGATGATCTCGGGCGCCATCGCCGGGCTGCTCTGGATGCCGTCGTTCTTCGGCGCCGCCTACAGCTACGGCACCGCCTTCCAGGCCGGCCTCGGCTTCACCGGCATCGCCGTGGCGCTGCTGGGCCGCAACCGTCCGCTGGGCATCATGTTTGGCGCCGTGCTGTTCGCGTTCCTCAACGAGCAGTCCAACCGGCTCACGCTGCAGTCGGACATCTCGCAGAACGTCGTCCAGATCACCCAGGGCGTCATCGTCCTCGCCGTGGTGGTCGCCTACGAGGTCGTCCGCCGTCGGCAGGCAGCGGCCGAGCAGAGAGCCGTCACCCGGCGCCTCGAGGCCGAGAAGCCCACGGCCGGGCAGGAGGTGTCGGCATGAGCATCACCACCTCCCCGACCGAGCAGAGCGCCGCGCCACGGACCCGGAGCTTCACCTACCTATGGCTGCTCATCACGCTCGGTGCGATCGTCTCGGTGTCCGCCGTCCGGCTGATCACCGGCCAGGGTGAGCTCGACTCGCCCGGCAGCCTGCGCGCGGCGATCCTGGCGACCTGTCCGATCCTGATGGCGGCCATCGGCGGTCTCTGGAGCGAGCGCGCCGGTGTGGTCAACATCGGCCTCGAGGGCCAGATGATCCTCGGCACCTGGGGCGCGGCGTACTTCACCTACTACTACGGCCCGCTGATCGGCGTCCTCGGCGCGGCGCTGCTCGGAGCCGTCGGCGGCGCCCTGCACGCCCTGGCGACCGTCACCTTCGGGGTCGACCACATCGTGTCGGGCGTGGCGGTCAACATCATCGGCCTGGGCGCCGCGGAGTTCCTGGCCGAGGCCTACTTCGCCAACCTCCCCGGCGGTGGTGTCAAGCAGCTCACCGGACTGGACCGGCCGCCCGATTTCACCGTGCCGGGCCTGGCTGCCGGTGCGGACAGCCTCTCCGACAAGGGCTGGTTCGTGATCTCAGACGTCGCATCGTTCGTTGCGGCCCTCACCACGAGCCTCAACCTGCTCACGATCCTGGTGTTCGCCCTCGTCGCGTTCAGCGGCTGGATCCTCTGGCGCACGGCGTTCGGGCTCCGGCTGCGTTCCTGCGGTGAGAACCCGCAGGCCGCCGAGAGCCTCGGTGTGCACGTGCTGCGCTACAAGTGGGTCGCGGTCGTGGTCTCGGGTGCGATGGCCGGCATCGGCGGCGGGTTCCTCGCCCTGGTCGCCTCCAGCGGCTTCGTCACCGGCCAGACCGGTGGCCGCGGCTACATCGGCCTGGCCGCAATGATCTTCGGCAACTGGCGCCCGGGAGGCATCCTGGCGGGCTCGCTGATGTTCGGCTACACCGACAGCCTCCCGCTCCGGTCCGCCGACACCGTCCACGCGCTGCTGCTCCTCGTGGCGATCGGCCTGATCGCCCTCGCGCTGTGGCGGTTCGTCCGCGCCGAAAGGCGGCAGTCGGTCGTGTTCGCGTTCCTCGCGGTCGCCTTCCTCGCGTGGTTCTCGCTCACGGACGCGGTGCCGCGAGAGTTCACCGGCATGACGCCCTACATCGCCACCCTGCTGGTGCTCGCGTTCGCCGCCCAACGGCTGCGAATGCCCGCGGCGGACGGCCAGATCTACCGCAAGGGCAGCGCCGGATGAGCGACCTCACCCAGGACGGGTGGGACGAGCTGCGCGCCCGGGCCGTCGACGTCATGCAACGCGCCTACGCGCCGTACTCGCACTACAAGGTCGGAGCGGCGGCGCTCGTCGACGACGGCCGGGTCGTGGTCGGCTGCAACGTGGAGAACGCGGCGTACGGCGTCGGCCTCTGCGCGGAGTGCGGGATGGTCTCCCAGCTGCATGCGACCGGTGGTGGCCGGCTCACGCACGCCGTGTGCGTCAACGGCTCGGGCGAGGTGATCATGCCGTGCGGTCGGTGCCGGCAGGTGTTGTACGAGAACGGTGGCCCCGACCTGCTGCTCTGGACCGTCTCCGGGGTGCGGCCGATGAGCGAGGTGCTGCCGGATGCGTTCGGACCCGATGCGCTCGACCGCGCTTGACCTGACGTCGCCCGAGCTGGTCGCCGACCCCTACCCGGCGCTCGCCGAGGAACGGGCCCGCGGCCCGCTGGCGTGGCACGAGCAGTCCGGCACGTTCCTCACCTTCGACCACGCGACCGTGAGCGCCGTGCTGCGCGACCGGCGCCTCGGGCGGATCTGGAAGGACCGCGAGCCCGCGGCCTACCTGGAGCCGTTCAACCTGCTGCACCGGCACCAGATGATGGAGAACGAGCCGCCCGAGCACACGCGGCTGCGCCGGCTCGTGGCGTCGGCGTTCAACCGCGGCCACGTCGAACGGCTCCGGCCCCGGGTGCGCGAGCTGGCCGCGCAGCTGCTCGCCGAGGTCGACCCGGCCGGATTCGACGTCATCGGCGAGTACGCCGAGCCGCTGCCGGTGCTCGTGATCGCCGAGCTCCTGGGAGTGCCCACCGAGCTCGCCCCGGAGCTGCGTGCGTGGTCGCAGGCGATCGTCCGGATGTACGAGGTGTCACCGTCCGACGCGGTCGTCGAGGCCGCCGTCGGCGCGGCCGCCGACTTCGCCGCCGTCGTACGCGAGCTGGCTCGCGAGCGCGCTGCCGAGCCGCGCGACGACCTGGTGTCCGACCTGGTGCGGGCATCGACGCTGCGGCCGGCCGGTGGCGACGGGACCGAGCGCACCGAGCGGCTCAGCGAGGAAGAGGTGGTCGCCTCGGCCGTGCTGCTCCTCAACGCCGGTCACGAGGCGTCGGTCAACGTGTTCGGCAACGGGCTCGTGGCCATGCTGCGCGCGGGGGTCTCGCCCCGAGAGGACCAGCTGGCCACCTGCGTCGAGGAGATGCTGCGCTACGACTCCGCGCTCCAGCTCTTCGAGCGCACCGCCACCCGGCCGGTGCAGGTCGCCGGCGTCGAGCTCGAGCCGGGGCAGAAGGTCGCCGCGCTGCTCGGCGCGGCCAACCGCGACCCGGCGGTGTTCGAGGACGCGGACAGGTTCCGGGTCGACCGGGACCCCAACCTGCACGTGGCGTTCGGGGCCGGCGTGCACTTCTGCCTGGGTGCGCCGCTGGCCCGGATGGAGATCGTCGAGTCGCTCGGCCACCTCCTGCGCACCCTCCCCGACCTGTCCCTGGCGGCCGAGCCGGAGCCGCGGGGTACGTTCGTGCTCCGCGGCTACCGCACTGTCGCCGTGTCGGGCACGCCCGTCGCCTGAGCTGCACCCACCGGACCGAGAGGAACCGACCATGGCCGAGGCGCACGACGCCGTCGAGGTGATCATCGCCAAGCGCGAGCGCCGCGAGCTCAGCGACTCCCAGATCGACTGGGTGGTGGACGCCTACACGCGCGGTGCCGTGGCCGACGAGCAGATGTCCGCACTGGCGATGGCCATCCTGCTCAACGGCATGAACCGCCGGGAGATCTCCCGCTGGACGGCGGCGATGATCGCGTCGGGGGAGCGGATGGACTTCTCGGCCCTGTCCCGGCCCACGGCCGACAAGCACTCGACCGGTGGTGTGGGCGACAAGATCACCCTCCCGCTGGCGCCGCTGGTCGCCGCCTGCGGTGTCGCCGTACCCCAGCTGTCCGGCCGCGGGCTCGGTCACACCGGTGGCACCCTCGACAAGCTCGAGGCGATCCCGGGCTGGCGGGCCGACCTGTCCAACGAGGCGATGCTCGGACAGCTCGAGGACGTCGGCGCGGTGATCTGCGCGGCCGGCACCGGTCTCGCGCCCGCAGACAAGAAGCTCTACGCGCTGCGCGACGTCACCGGCACCGTCGAGGCAATCCCGCTGATCGCCAGCTCGATCATGAGCAAGAAGATCGCGGAGGGCACCGGTGCCCTCGTGCTGGACGTGAAGGTCGGCAGCGGCGCGTTCATGAAGGACGTCGAGAGCGCCCGCGAGCTCGCCGACTCGATGGTCGCGCTCGGCACCGACGCCGGGGTCACCACGGTCGCCCTGCTCACCGACATGTCCACACCGCTCGGGCTCACGGCCGGCAACGGGCTCGAGGTCCGCGAGTCGGTCGAGGTCCTGCAGGGGGGTGGCCCCGCCGACGTCGTCGAGCTGACCGTCGCGCTGGCACGGGAGATGCTCGCCGCCGCCGGCCGCGACGACGTCGACCCAGCCGACAAGCTGGCCGACGGCTCGGCGCTCGACGCGTGGCGGCGGATGATCGCGGCCCAGGGCGGCGACCCGGACGCCGACCTCCCGACCGCACGCGAGACGCACGTGGTGACCGCCGAGGCCGACGGTGTGCTCACCCGCCTCGACGCGATGGCCGTCGGGCTGGCGGCGTGGCGGCTCGGCGCCGGCCGGGCCCGCAAGGAGGACCCGGTGCAGGCCGGAGCGGGCGTGGAGCTGCACGCCAAGCCGGGCGACCGGGTGCGCGCCGGCCAGCCGCTGCTCACCCTGCACACCGACGAACCGGAGCGCTTCGAGCGGGCGCTGGCGTCGCTGGCGGACGGCATCGAGATCGGTGACGGAGCCGGGTTCGCGCCGCAGAGCCTCGTCCTCGACCGGGTCGCGCAGACCGCTCGCGCATAATGTCCGAATGCTCGGAGCACGGGTGAGTGACGGAAGCGACGGGGTGACGGCGTGCGGCTCGGCCTGACCCTCGTCGACGGCAGGACCGGCCGTCCCGTCGACGCCATGGTCGACTTCGACACCGCTCAGCCGCTCGGCGACCTGGTGCCCGCTCTGGTCGCCCTGCTCGGTGAACAGGTCCACGCGAGTTTCGCCCGCCGGATCCCGCTGTGGGTCGACGGCCAGGAGGGTGACCTCACCCGCCCGGCAGGGGAGGCGGGCGTGCACAGCGGGGCCGTGCTGTCCCTGTTCGAGCCGGCCGACCGGGTCGCCCGCGCCGCCCCGGACGGGGTCGCCGAGATCCGGGTCGTGGCCGGACCCGGCGCCGGCCGGATCCACCGCCTCCCACTCGGCGACACCGCCATCGGCAACGGCGCCGCCGGCTGGTCGCTGCCCGACCTCCGGCTGCCCGCCTCGGCCCTGACGGTGTCGGTGGCCGCGGACGGTGGCGTGACCGTCACCCCGGGCCCCGGCTTCCAGGCCTCCCTCGACGGCGAGCCCGTCGCCGAGGCCGGGACCGAGTGGCCGGTCGACGGGTACCTGGTCGCCGGTGGCACCGTGCTGTGCCGCGCCCAGGTCGAGACCACCGCGGCCGACGTCGAGGCCAGGCCGGATGAGGCGCTGGTCGACTTCAACCGTCCACCGCGCATGCTGCCGCCGGACCGCGAGCGGTCGTTCCACCTGCCCGACAAGCCCGGCGACGTGCGCAAGCGGCCCCTGCCCTGGGTGATGGTCGTCATCCCGATGGTCGTGGCGGTGCCGATGGCGCTGATGTTCGGCCCACGCTTCTTGATGTTCGCGCTGCTGTCGCCGGTGATGGTGCTGGCGAACTTCTTCAGCGACCGCAAGCAGGGCCGCAAGGACGCGATCGAGAGGCAACGGCAGTACGACGAGACGCACGCCGCGGTCTCCCAGCGCATCGAGGAGGGGCTGCTCGCCGAGCAGTCCGCCCGGCGGATGTCGTGTCCCGACCCGGCAGCCCTGCTGATGCAGGCGATCGGGCCGGGCCCGCGGCTGTGGGAGCGGCGGTCCAACGACCCCGACTACCTCCGCGTCCGGGTCGGCCTGGCCGAGCTGGCGGCCGAGGTCAAGGTCGAGGAGCGCCGGGAGAAGACCGATGAGGCGGCGCCGCCGCGGATGCTCGACCACGTGCCGGCGTGGCTCGACCTCAGCCAGCTGGGAGTGGTCGGTGTCGCCGGTGACCAGGAGACCGCTCCACCCCTGGCGCAGTGGATGGTCGCCCAGACCGCGTTGCTGCACAGCCCCCGCGACGTTCGGATCACGGTGCTCAGCGACGCCGAGGGGGAGGCCGGTTGGGGCTGGGTGCGCTGGCTCCCGCACGCCCGCATCGGCGGTGACCCCGACGCGCTCGCTCTCGGCACGCAGCAGGACTCGGTGGGCCGACGGCTCGCCGAGCTGAGCAACCTCGTCGCGCAGCGTGAGGTCGCGGCACGCGACAAGGTCCGGCTGACCCCCGACGTACTCGTCGTGCTCGACGGCGCCCGGAGGCTGCGCACGCTGCCGGCGGTGGTCGACCTGCTGCGTCGCGGGCCGGCCGCCGGGGTGATGCTGCTCTGCGTCGAGGACGAGGTCCGCCAGCTGCCCGAGGAGTGTCGCGCCGTCGTCGCCTGCAGCGCGGGCGATGTCCGGATCCAGGAGACCGCGTCCGAGGGCACGACGGGCATCACGCCCGACCTGGTCGAGCGATCGTGGTGCGAGACCGTCGCGCGGGCAATCTCGCCGCTGCGGGACACCACCCCCGAGGAGGAGGCGGCCGGCCTACCGGCATCGGCCCGGCTGCTCGAGGAGATCCAGCTCGACCCGCCGACCCCCGAGGCGATCGCGGTGCGCTGGACGCACGGCCGGACCACCGACGTGGTCGTGGGTGCCGGGTACGACGGGCCGTTCCGCCTCGACCTTCGCCGCGACGGCCCGCACGCCCTGATCGCCGGCACCACCGGCTCCGGAAAGTCGGAGTTCCTGCAGACCCTGGTCGCGTCGCTGTCGGTGGCCAACCGCCCCGACGAGCTGACCTTCGTGCTCGTGGACTACAAGGGCGGCTCGGCGTTCAAGGACTGCGCGCGGCTGCCGCACACGGTCGGCATGGTCACCGACCTCGACAACCACCTCGTCGGCCGGGCCCTGGTGTCATTGGGGGCGGAGCTGCGCCGACGCGAGCACCTGCTCGCCGTACCCGGCGCCAAGGATCTCGAGGACTACTGGGCCCTGCAGCGCACCCAGCCCGACCTGCCCGCGATCCCGCGGCTGGTGCTCGTCATCGACGAGTTCGCGAGCATGGTCGCCGAGCTCCCCGACTTCGTGCACGGCCTGGTATCCATCGCCCAGCGTGGACGGTCGCTGGGTATCCACCTGGTGCTCGCCACCCAGCGGCCCAGCGGCGTGGTGTCCGCGGACATCCGGGCCAACACCAACCTGCGGATCTCCCTGCGGGTCACCGACGAGAACGACAGCCGCGACGTGATCGACGCTCCGGACGCGGCGCGGATCCAGAAGAACCAGCCCGGCCGTGCCTTCGTGCGCAGCGGCGCCTCGACGCTGATGCCGTTCCAGAGCGGTCGGGTCGGCGGTCGCAGCCCGGACGCCACGGAGGGGCCGAAGCCCGCCGACGACGCGCTGGCCTGGCCGGTGCCGTGGGAGCGGGTGGGGCTGCCCGCGCCGGCCCGGCCGAAGACGCAGTCCGTGCAGACCGACGAGGCCGACACCGATCT
>NZ_DASSCL010000174.1:0-37443 GCF_035697785.1 Nocardioides sp. | reverse complement strand
CGGTCGCGGTGAAGAACGCCGGGATCCCGGTGCCACCGGCCCGCATCCGCTCCGCCAGCGTGCCCTGCGGGGTCAGCTCCACCTCCAGCTCACCGTGCAGGTACTGCCGCGCGAACTCCTTGTTCTCCCCCACGTACGACGCCACCATGCGGCGCAGCCGTCCGGCGCTGAGCAGCTTGCCGAGCCCGGCGTCGTCGAGGCCGCAGTTGTTCGACACCGCCTCCAGCTCGTCGGCGCCCTGCTCCAGCAGCGCGTCGATCAGCACCGACGGGATCCCGCAGATCCCGAAGCCACCCACGGCGAGCGAGGCGCCGCTGGGGATGTCCGCGACGGCCTCGGCGGCACTCGCGACGACCTTGTCCATGACTGTTGTCCGTTCCTTCTACTGGGTGACGAGGAGGAGACCGCCGAGGGTGGCGAGTCCGATGAAGAGCGACCCTGCGGCCGATGCGACCATGACCGGGCCGCTCCGCTTGACGAGTGAGGCGATCCGCACGCTGGCGCCCATCCCGAAGAGGGCTGCGCCGAGAGCAGCGACCTGCAGGTGCGTGATCCAGCCCAGCACCTCTGTCGGGACCACGCCGCTGGTGCGGACGGCCGCGCAGGCGACGAAGCCGACCACGAACAGTGGGATGATCGGTGGACGCTTGCCGCCGGCAGCAGCCGGGCCCCGGAGCCGATGCACCGCACTGACGGTGGCGACGACCGGGGCCAGCATCAGCACCCGCGTCAGCTTCACCACGATCGCCGTGGCGACGACGGCCGCCCCGGCCGGGCTGGCGGCGGCCACGACCTGGCCGACCTCGTGCACAGAGGCACCGGTCCAGACGCCGAACTGCAGGTCGGACAGCCCCAGCGGTGCCTGGAGGAGCGGCAGGAGGACCAGCGCGAGGCTGCCGAAGAGAGTCACCATCGCGATCGACACGGTGACGTCCTCCTCGTCCGCCCCGGCCGTGTCCTCCATCGCGGCGATCGCCGAGGCGCCGCAGATGGCCGTGCCGGTCCCGAGAAGCAGGGCGCGGGACGGGCTCAGCCCGACCCGACGACCCACCCAGGTGGTGAAAAGCAGGGTGGCCACCAGCGAGCTCGCGATCACGCCCAGCAGCGGGAGCCCGAGGGCGCCGACCGCGGAGAAGGAGACCGAGAGCCCGAGCAGCACGATCCCGACGCGGAGCAGTCGCTTGGTGACCCAGCCCAGCCCGGAGCGAACGGACTCGGGCACCAGCCCGACGTTCGCGGCCACGACACCGAGCCCGACGGCCCAGGTCAGGACGCCGACCTGGTCGACGAGACGGTGTCCGAGGAGCGCAGCCCCGAGACCGGCCGCGAGGAAGAGGATGCCGGGGAGGACATGCGTCCACCGGTGTCGGGGCGCGACGTCGCCGTCGAGCCGCTGACGGACCGGAGCCTGGACGGACGTTGCCACGTCCCGTTCAGGAGCCAATGTGCTCACGCTGCCTCCCCGGCTGTTCATGCCTGGACCCGCGAAGTGCCCCGAGCCACCGCGATGGACGTCAGCGCCTCCAGCAGGGGCTCCGCCCAACGCCAGTCCCCGAACCCGGAGGCCGGGTTGAGGTGCCCGACAGGACCGAGGTCGACGAGGTGGCTGCCCCACGCTCCCGCCAGTCCGCTCACGCTCTCGAAGTCGCCGAGGCTGTCGTTGCGGCTCGCCGCGACGATGCTCGGGAAGGGCAGCCGATCGCCGGGGACCGGCAGCCAGCCGGCTGCGGACAGCTGTGCCAGCGAGGGGTACTCGGCCGGCAGCGGCTGTCGCAGGTCGGGCGGAGTGGCGAGCAGCGCACCTGCGATAGGCGTTCCGTACCGCCGCGCCCAGTGCAGCGTCACGAGGACGCCGGCACTGTGCGCGACCAGGACCACCGGCCCCCGGGCGGCCTCGACCTCACGCTGGAGGTCCGCGGTCCGCTGGTCGAGGCCGTAGTCCGCCCGGCCCGGCGTCGGCAGGTGCCGCGTGTTCGGCAGCGCGGCGGCCATGAGCTCCTGCCAGTGATCGGGAGTCTGACCCCGGAGACCCGGGACCAGGACGATCGTCGGCTGCTCGCTCTGGGTCATCGTGACGTCCCGTCGTGGCCCGCAGCGACCGCGACCGGAGCGACGCGCTTGAGGCTGGCCGGATAGGCCCGCCGTCCGGCGAGGAGGACCGCGATCGTGAGCACCGAGACGAAGGGCACCAGCTTCAGCGCCACGTCCAGCCCGAACTTGTCGGCGAGGATGCCGACCACGAACGGACCGGCGGCGAGGCCGAGGAGGTTGTTGGCCAAGGTCAGCGTGCCGAAGGCAGTCGCGCGGATCGACTCCGGCGTCAGGTTGGCGACCATCGCGCCGGCCGGACCCGTGGTACCGGCCGCGAAGAATGCGCCGAACGCCAGCAGCAGCAGCTGCAGGGGGCCGGGGGCAGCGGTGAACGCAGCGCCGATGAACACCAGCGACGTCGCCGCGTAGACGATCGCGGTGGTCCACTTGCGAATCGGCACGGAGCGCGTCAGGCGATCGGTGATCGCACCACAGGCGATCATCCCGACACCCATGATCAGGATGAACAGCGCAGCCGCACCGGCAGCCTTGTCGGGAGCCATGCCGTACGTCCGGTTCAGGTAGCTCGGGAGCCAGGCATAGAGCGAGCCCGCGACGAACAGCTGGACGCCGCTGCCGATGTAGGCGAAGAGGACAGCCGGGGTGGAGAACAGCGCGGACAGCTTGGCGCGGGGCTCATCCCCGGAAGCCCTCACGGCGCTGTCGGGATGCCGGTGGTCGTCGAGCTTCCGGTCGCTGATGAAGACGCGGTAGAGCACGGCCAGGACGAGACCGAAGATGGCCATCACGGCGAAGGACCAGCGCCAGCCGAGCTGGACGGCGATCGCGCCACCGAGCGCCATGCCGATCACCGAACCGAACAGTCCACCGGCCATGAAGGCACCGGTCAGGGACGCACGGCGGGTGGCCGGGAAGACGGCCAGGACCACGGCGAGCCCGACGCTGCCGTAGGCGGCCTCACCGACCCCGATCAGAACGCGGGAGAGCATCATCTGCTCGTAGTTGGCAGCCAGCGCCGAGCCGAGGGTGGCGAAGCTCCAGATGGCGGCCATGGCCACGATGGCCTTGACCCGGCCGAACCGGTCGCCCAGCACGGACAGCGGGATCGCCAGGAGGCCGACGGCCAGCGCGACGACGCTGGTCATGCCGCCGAGCTGGGTGTCGGTCAGGGCCCACTCGGCCTTGAGGAACGGGAAGACGGCCGAGAGCACCTGTCGTGACATGTAGTCCGACAGCAGCAGGCCGAAGGTCAGGATGAAGACGACCCAGGGAAAGGCGCGAGAGGTCTTCTTCGAGGTCGGAGAGGGTGGTGCGACGACGACGTCGTCGGTGGCAGTGATCGCCATTGTTGTACTCCATCGGATGGTCGGGACGAACCGGCAGCACGGACTCCGTTGTCGTGCCGACGAGTGAAGGGTGGGGTGCGGTCCAGGGATCACACCCCTGTGGTGGTCCGGGGACCGCACCCCACGACGAGGTGGGGTGCGGGAGGGAGGTCCCGCACCCCACGGCCGGCTGGGGGAACCGGCACACGCCTGCGATCAGGCGTGGAAGGTGAAGCCGAGCTGACCCGGCTTGCGGTTGGGCGCGTAGCCCAGGCGCGCCAGCGTCTCGTCGACGCTGCCGTAGGACTGACCGATGCGGTAAAGGTCGTGTGCATCCTTGCCGGTGGCGACGTCGCGGCCGAGCTCCTTGGCGATGCGGACGAGCTGCTCGATCTGCTGGACGGACGTGTACTTCTCGCCCTTGCGGCCCCACAGGGTGTCCTCGTTGCCGCAGCGCGTGTGCAGACCCATGGCGATCGCCATGGTGTTCACCGGCAGCACGCTGCGCATCAGCGTCTCCAGGGTGAGGTTCGCACCGTCCGGCACCCGGTTGATGAAGTTCATCATGTTGTACGGGTTCGGACCGTCGAAGCCGCCGCCGATGGCGACCCAGGTCAGGTTCAGCGGGCCCATGTAGTGGCCGCGACGGATCAGCCGCTCGACAGTCTCCAGCTGCGGGATGCTCGAGAGCTGGAAGTGCGGCTGGATGCCGTTGGCGGTCAGGCGCGCGAGGTGCTCCTTGACCCAGGCCGGGTTGGCCGGGACGTACATCTCGCGGTAGGCCTCGTAGACCTCGGGCCGCTCGAACGAGGTGCCGGCGATGTCGTCGTCGGTCATCAGCTCGACGATGTTCATCTGGCTCGTGTTGATGGCGATGGTGACCTGGTCGGGCTTGGGGTCGAGCTCGGCAAGCATGTGCCGCGCGTCGTCCTCGAGCCACTTGGCGTCCGCGCCGTCGCCCTCCGGGGCGAAGGAGATCGAGCCGCCGACCTGCAGGATCATCTCCGGCACGGCCTCACGCAGCCGGCCGAGCAGCTCGTTGAACTGCGACATCCGCTTCGAGCCCTTGCCGTCCAGCTCGCGCACGTGGATGTGCAGCACCGTGGCGCCGGCGTTCCAGCAGTCCACCGCGGCCTGGACGTGCTCGTCCATGGTCAGCGGCAGGTCCTCACGGAAGTCCGCAGGCTCCCACTCCGGGCCGTACGGCGCCGCGGTGATGACCAGGGGCTCCTGGACCTCGGGGAACAGGGCGTCGTCGTGAAAGTGCATCGGTGTCTCCTTCTGACTTCGGTGTCTGTGTTGGGGCTGAGTGGTGGATCAGAAGGGGACGTCGCCGACGATGCCGGCGCGCTCCATCTTCCGGGTGGCCGGCCAGTAGTCCTGGACCGCGTAGTGCTGGGTGTTGCGGTTGTCCCAGATCGCGAAGCTGTTCTTCGTCCAGCGCCAGCGGACCTGGTACTCGGGGGTCGCCGCCTGACGGGTCAGGTAGCTCAACAGCTCGCCCGCACCCGGCATCTGGTCGAAGCCGTACCGCACGTTCTCGGCGGTGTGGTGGTTGACGAAGTGCGTGGTGAAGGCGTTGACGAAGAGGACCTTCTCGCCGGTCTCGGGGTGAGTGCGGACAACCGGGTGCTCGGCGTCGGGGAACCGCTCCTTCATGGCCAGCCGCTGCTCGATCGGCTGGCGTGCGCCGAAGGACGACTGGAGGCTGTGGCTCGCGATGAGGCCCTCGATCTGCTCCTTGACCCGCTCGGGCAGGCGCTCGTAGGCCAGCGCCATGTTCACCCAGATCGTGTCGTCACCGAGGCCGGGCGTCTCCACGCACCGCAGGACCGACCCGAACGGGGGGGCCTGCCTCCAGGTGGCGTCGCAGTGGAATGCGTTCTCGAAGTCGTCGGGACGGGTGTCCTTGTCCTTGTAGATCCGCACCAGGCCGGGGTAGTCGGGGTCGCTGCCGGCGACCGGGTGGTCCTCGAGCGGACCGAACCTCTCGGCGAGCGCGACGTGCTCGGCGCGCGAGATGTCCTGGTCGCGGAAGAACAGGACCTTGTGCTCGAGGAGGTGCTGCCTCAGCTCGGCGAAGAGCTCGTCGCTGCGGGAGACCTCGCCGAGGTCGACGTTGGTGATCTCGGCGCCGAGCGCGGCGGTGAGTCGGTGGACCTGCATGGGCTCGCGCACCGGGGCGTTCACCGGACGGTCCTGGGTGATGGTGACGTCCATCTGGTTCCTACTTCCTGCTGTACAGCAACAGCTGCTGATCGGTTGGGGTGTGGGGGTGAGGCTCAGAGCGTGAAGACCGAACATCCGACGCTCTTGCCGCTCTCGAGGTCGATGTGTGCCTGCACCGCGTCGTCGAGGCTGTAGCGCTGGTTGATCTCGATGTCGATGCGGCCGCTTGCGATGTGGTCGTGCAGCTCGCCGGCGAGCTCGGCCCGCTCCGCCGGGTCGGCGATGTAGTCGGCGAGGGCGGGACGGGTGACGTACAGCGAGCCCTTCATGGCCAGCTCCATCGCGTTGATCGGCGGCACGGCCCCGGATGCCGTGCCGAAGCAGACGAGCAGACCGCGGCGGGCCAGCGAGTCGATCGAGCTCTGGAAGGTCGTCTTGCCGATGCTGTCGAAGACGACCGGGACGCCGGCGCCGTCGGTCAGCTCACGCACTCGCTCGGCGACGTTCTCGCGGGTGTACACGATCGTGTGCGTGCAGCCGTGAGCCTTGGCCACGTCCGCCTTCGCGTCGGTCGACACGGTGCCGATCACGTTGACCCCGAGCAACCGGGCCCACTGGGTGAAGATGAGCCCGACGCCACCGGCGGCGGCGTGCAGCAGCACCGTGTCGCCGGCCTTCAGGTTCGGTGCGATCCGGCGCAGCAGGTACGAGGTGGTGAGGCCCCGCATCGTCGTGGCGGCCGCGACGTCGAACGGGATCGCGTCCGGGAGCCTGATCAGCGAAGCGGTCGGCATCACCCGCTCCGTGCTGTAGGCGCCCAGGGGGCTTCCGGTGTAGGTGACCCGGTCGCCCTCGGCGAAGTCGATGACGCCGGGGCCGACGGCCTCGATGACACCGGCGCCCTCGACGCCCATGCCGGCCGGCAGCTGTGCCGGGTAGAGGCCGGTGCGGAAGTAGGTGTCGGCGAAGTTCAGCCCCACCGCGCGGTGGCTCACCCGGACCTCGCCGGGCCCGGGCTGCCCGACCTCGACGGCCTCCCAGGTCAGGACGTCGGGTCCGCCGGTCTCGTAGAAGCGAATGGCCTTGGCCACGGTGTGTGTCTCCCTCATCGTTTGTCTCGAGCGCGTCCGGGCATGCCGACATCGGGTCGGCATCCCTTGGAAGCAGTGCTGGGTTCGGTTGGGGTGTGTCGAGGGCGTGCTAGACGGCGGTCGCCAGCCGGGACTTCGGCCCGGCGCACCCGCTCGGCAGGCTGATCACGTCACGCGGCACCGCCCCGCCGCGCCCCCCGCGGCCGCCGTAGCCAGGTGACTCCCAGGTGAAGCCGGTCGGCAGATCGCGACCGGTGGGCAGGGTGAGCCAGAGCCGCAGCAGCTGGGGAGACGCCTGGTTCTCTGCGCCGAGCATGTGCAGGGTCGAGTAGTTGTCGACGAGCACCAGGTCGCCGGCGTCGAGCTGAACGTCGACCCGGTAGCGCCGGTCCGAGGCGATCTCGTCGACCAGGTCGAACAGGTCGAGGTCCGCGGAGCCGAGGGACGGCAGGTCCGGTCGGGCGTGAGCAGCCTCGATCTCGTCGCGCCGGTAGCGCATGCTGAGCCGACCGCCGGCGCGGCAGGTGAGCGGCAGCAGTCGGTAGGGCAGCTCCCCGGGGACGGGCTCCGCTCCGCGGTCGAACGCGTAGCGCCCGGACAGTCGCTCGGCAAGGTCGGGGCGGCGCGCGTGGACCTCGCGGACCAGGCTCTCGGAGCTGACGAAGCTTGCGCTGGCTCCGGCGCCAGTGACCAGGAACGCTGAGACGTCGGAGCCGCCGGAGTGGAACCCGGCGTCGGCCGTGGCCGGCACAGACCGGAGCATGTGACCGTCGGTGGTCTGGGGGACGGGGGTGCCCAGGTGCTGCCCCATGGCCCAGAGCAGCATGCGGAGGCCGTGCACGTTGTATCGGCCGGCGTCGAGGCCCCGGACCACGGCGAAGCCGTCCCGCTGCTCCACGAGGTTCACGATCCGACCCAGCTCGGCGGCGAGCCTGGGCACCGCGAAGTCCCGCGCTCGCACGGTCAGCAGGGGTCGGTCGCTGCGTCCGACGTCTGCGAGAGCAGCGTCGATCTCGTCGACGTGCTGGCTGCTGAGTCGGTGGGACCAATTCTCGGCGCCGAAGCGGGCCGCGGATGTCACCGGCTCCCTCATGGTGTCCTCCCTGGACTCCCCCTGTTGCTTGATGTCGACAACGCTACGGCGGCCCGGGCCTGCATGCTTTACCTACGGGGACGCATCACTTATCATCTGGGGACACAGATGAGACGTGGAGCACGTTTTTGCCCCCCTTCGTTCGTTATGCCACGTTGAACCGCTATGTCGAGCTGGCCCGCGAGCTCGGCGTCGACCCGGTGTCGATGATGCGTGTGCATGGTCTGGACCCCGCTGGCCTGGCGAACCCGGACCGACGCTTCCCCGCGGCCGCGGCGGCCCGGCTGCTGGAGGAGACAGCGGCCCTGACCCGGCACGACGACTTCGGCTTGCGGCTCGCAGAGCAACGGCGGATGTCGACGCTCGGGCCGCTCAGCCTGGTGCTGCGCGAGGAGCCCGACGTGCGCAGCGCGCTCGCGTTGCTGCTGCGCTACGAGCACAGCTACAACGAGGCACTGCGGATGACGATGACCGAGCGGAGCGAGTTGGCCACGATCAGGCTCTGGCTCGACTTCGGCGAGGACCTGGAGTCTCGCCAGTCGGTCGAGCTCGGCGTCGGCGCGCTGCACGGAATCCTGCGGGAGTTCCTTCCTGCCGACTGGACCGCGGTCAGCGTCTGCTTCCCGCACCCCGCCCCGGAGCGCCTGGAGACGCACGAGCGGATGTTCGGCGCTCACCTGACCTTCGACCACGACTTCGCCGGCATCGTGCTCCTGGCGGCCGACCTCGAGACGCCCATCACGACGTCGGACCCCCACCTGCGTGCGTTCGCCCAGCAGTTTCTCAGGTCACTCGGTACTCCTCGGGATGCCACCTTCCGGGAGCGGGTACGCGAGATGATCGAGCTGTTGCTCCCCGCGGGGCGGTGTTCCGCCGCGGTGGTGGCTAGCAACCTGGGGGTGGACCGCCGCACGCTGCACCGCCGCCTCGCGAGCCAGGGCGAGACGTTCTCCACGGTGCTCGACTCGACCCGCGCGGAGATGGCGGAACGGCTCCTGCTCTCCGGCCGTTGCTCGATGGCCGACATCTCGCTGATGCTCGGCTTCTCCGCTCCGAGCGGGCTGTCCAGATGGTTCCGCCAGCGCTACGAGTGCAGCCCCTCGGAGTGGCTGGCGCGGCGGTCGTGACGGCCTCCGAGGTCCGCAGGGACCGGCGTGACCACGCAGGTGCCGGACGACGAAGCGGCCTGACTCGCGGGGATGCCGCAGGTCAGGCCGCTTGTTTGCTCCCCCGGTTGGACTCGAACCAACAACCCTCCGGTTAACAGCCGAATGCTCTGCCAATTGAGCTACAGGGGATCGTGCGGGCATACGTTAGCAAGACGCCGACACGTTCACTAAATCGGTCGGGTCAGGCCAGACCGAGCTCCTCCGCGGCCGTCCGGACCCCGCGCTCGGCCATCTCCCGCACGACCGGATCGTCCGGGTCGAGTCCCTCGTCGAGCTCGTAGGCCCAGGTCAGGTCCCCGGTGCCACCGGGCGCCCGGCGGGCCACGACGGTGAGTCCACGGCGTTCGCGGACGACCACCCGCCGCTGGAGTACGACGGACGCGGTGACCCGCTCGCGGACGAAGGCAAGCAGCTGTCCGGGGTCGTCGATGACGTACTCGTGGACCGGCCGGGGCCGGCCGTACTCCCCCACCTCGGAAACGCGGAGCCGGTCGTCGTCGCGGCGCCACTCGGCCGACTCCACCTGCTCCCACGGGATGTGGCGGGTCTCGACGGGCTCGACCACCGGGGAGCCGGGCTCGACCACCGGGGAGCCGGGCTCGACCACCGGAGAGCCGGGCTCGACCACCGGGGAGCCGGGGACCACCACGAGGTGGTCGCGGGTGCCGAGCAGCCAGGTCCCGGCCCGGTCGCCGGCGGCGGCGAGCACCTTGGTGCCGCGCGGCAGGCCGGCCCGCGCGACGACGTCGGCCGGGACGTCGGGCGCCCGGGAGAACAGCCGCCTCACCCCGCGTCGCCGCCGATCGCCTTCTCGCGCAGGGTTCTGCGGTGCTGCTCGAGGGCGACCAGCTCGCCGAACATCCGGTTGTAGTCGGTGGGGTGCTCGACGGGGTTCGTGCGCTGCAGCCTGGACTTCAGGTCGGCGATCCGGCGCATGGCGGTGAGCTCCTGGAGCCGGAACACATGAGCGTTGACGTAGCCCCGGTCGGGGTCCTTGGCGGACAGCACCGGTTCGACGGCCAGCGCGCCGATGGCGTGTGCGACCGGGCCGTCCTCGACGTTGTCGCGCAGCTTTGACACCCACACCTCGGTGGCGGGCGCGGCGGTCGGCCCGCCGCAGGCGGCGACGGCCTCCCACACGGCGCGGTAGACCGGGTGGGTGAAGTCGTCGCCGTCCACGTCACGGGTGGCCGCGCCGACGACGTCGGGGTGCTGCACCACGAGCTTGAGCGTCTCCCGCTCGAGCGAGAACCGCGGGTCGCGCAGGTCGGGCATCGGCTGCGAGGGCGGGCGCTCCGGCGCGGCCTCGACGGCCGGTCCGGCCGGACGGCCACGTCGGTCCTGCTGCGGCCTCGCGGCGCGGCCGGCGGCCCGGCGGACCTCGGACCGGGCCTCCTCGATTTCGACGCCGACCATCCCGGCCAGCTCGCGGGCGAACGCCTCGACCTTGGAGCGGTCGCGGATCGCGGAGACGAGCTTGGCGGCCTCGCGCAACGCGTCGACCCGGCCGTCGGCGCGGTCGAGGTCGTAGCGGCCGACCACGTTGCCGAGCACGAAGCGGTAGAGCGGCACTCGCCGGGCGACCAGCTCACGCACCGAGGCGTCGCCCTTCTGCAGGCGCAGGTCGCAGGGGTCGAGGCCGTCGGGCTCGATCGCGACGTAGGTCTGGCCGGCGAAGTTCTGGTCACCCTCGAACGCCCTGAGCGCGGCTTTCTGCCCGGCGGCGTCGCCGTCGAAGGTGAAGATCACCTCTCCGCGGAACTCGTCGTGGTCCTGAAGCAGCCGGCGCAGCACTCGGCCGTGGTCGTCGCCGAACGCGGTGCCGCACGTGGCGACGGCGGTGGGTACGCCGGACAGGTGGCAGGCCATCACGTCGGTGTAGCCCTCGACGACCACCGCCTGCGACGCGCGGGCGATGTCGCGGCGGGCGAGGTCGATGCCGTAGAGGACGTGGGACTTCTTGTAGATCGGCGTCTCGGAGGTGTTGAGGTACTTCGCGTCGATGCGGTCGTCGTCGAAGAGCCGGCGGGCGCCGAAGCCGATCACGTCACCGTTGGTCTCCCGGATCGGCCAGAGCAGCCGCCCGCGGAACCGGTCGTAGTGGCCGCGCTGACCCTGCGCGACGAGACCGCCGACCACGAGCTCCTGGTCGGTGAAGCCCTTCTGACGCAGGTGCCGGTAGAGGGCGTCGCCGTCACGTGGGGCGAACCCCACCCCGAATCTCGCGGCCGCCTCGCCGTCGAACCCGCGCTCGCTGAGGAACTGCCGGCCGGTGGCGGCGTCCTGCGAGCCGAGTGCGTCGACGTAGAACTCC
This sequence comes from Nocardioides sp., assembly GCF_035697785.1. Lineage (GTDB taxonomy): Bacteria > Actinomycetota > Actinomycetes > Propionibacteriales > Nocardioidaceae > Nocardioides_B. The sequence goes on along the minus strand of NZ_DASSCL010000174.1, from coordinate 26,230 downwards.
GCGGCCGCCTTGTGGGCCTCGAGCAGCCGCGGGCGCAGGTGGCCGTCGCGGCGCGGGCGGGCGGCCTCGCCCGGACCGGCCTCCTGGTAGCGCAGCTGCACGCCGTACCTGTCGGCGAGCCGCTCGACGGCTTCGGCGAACCCGAGCCCGTCGATCTCCTGGAGGAACTTGATGACGTCGCCGCCGGCCTGGCAGCCGAAGCAGTGGAAGAAGCCGCGCGACGGCGTGACGTGGAACGACGGTGACTTCTCGTCGTGGAACGGGCAGAGCCCCTTCATCGAGCCGCCGCCGGCGTTCTTGAGCGTCACGTAGTCGGACACGACCTCGTCGATCCGGGCGCGCTCGCGCACGATCGCGATGTCCTCGTCCCTGATCAGCCCGGCCACGGCGTAAGGGTACGTCCCGCGCCCCCCGGCCTTGTGAGCGTCCACAAGGAAGGGCGACAAACAAGGCCCTCATCCCGACCGGACGATGCCCGGCCCGGAACCCGCATGGTCGACTTCGGCCACCGTGCCGGGCGGGATGGCCCGCGGGGACGCGAGTATGCGAGGAGGTGCTCGGTGAACGTCGTCATCGGGGTCCTCGTCGTCGTTGTCTTCACCGCGCTCGCCGTCACCGTCATGCTGCTCGTCCGGCGGAGCGCGCCGGACGGCAGCTACTTCGCTGACGGCGACCGCGCCTCGGGGGTCTTCGGAGTCCTGGCGACAGGCTTCTCCGTGCTGCTCGGCTTCCTCATCTTCTTGTCCTTCGAGTCCTACGACGACTCGCGCACCGGGGCCGAGGAGGAGGCCACCGTGCTGGTGCAGCAGGTCGAGACGGCCCAGTTCATGCCGGCCGCCGTCTCGGAGCGGCTGACCGGCGAGCTCGTCTGCTACGGCCGGTCCGTCGTCAACGCGGAGTGGCGGGCAATGGAGACCGGGACGCTCGGCGACACCGTGAACCCCTGGGGTGTCGCGATGTTCCGGACGTTGGAGACGGTCGACCCGCGGACCGCCACCGAGCAGTCCGCCTACGACCGTTGGATGGACCAGACCCTCGCGCGCGAGCAGGCGCGCATCACTCGGATCCACGGTGCCGAGGGCATCATCCCGATTCCCCTCTGGGTCATCATGTTCGTGATCGGGGGGATGCTCTTCGTCTACATGCTGTTCTTCGCCGACTCGGGAGAGCGGGCCGTCACCCAGGCAGTGCTGATGGCCAGCGTCGCCGTCGTCGTCAGCTTCCTGCTGCTGATCCTCATCTTCCTCGACCGGCCGTACGGCGAGGGGCCCGGCAAGCTGCAACCCCTGGCGATGGAGCGGACCCTCCGGCTCATGGACGCCGTGCAGGAGGCCGTCGACCTCGAGCTCACCCTGCCGTGTGACTCCGATGGCACCCCCCGCTGACGACCGGAATCGCCAGTCCGGCGACTGGATCGAGCTCGTCGTCACGCTGATCCTCGTCTTCGCCGCCGTGGCGACGTCCTGGAGCGGCTACCAGGCCGCTCGGTGGCACGGCGAGCAGGCGGCGGGCACCAACCGCACGGGCGCGATCCGGTTCGAGGCGGCAAGAGCGGCGGGTCGCGCCGACGCACAGACTGAGATCGACGTGGCCACCTTCATCGCATGGGTCGATGCCGACCGGACCGGCCAGGACGAGCTGGCGGACATCTTCGAGGCCCGGTTCCGTCCGGAGTTCCGTACCGCGTTCGACGCCTGGACCGCGACGCAGCCGTTCACCAGCGCCGACGCGCCACCGAGCCCGTTCGCGATGCCTGACTACCGGCTCGCCTCGCGAGACCTGGCCGAGCGGCTCGACCGGGAGGCCGCGGCGTCGGCCGCCGACGTGAGCACCGACATCCAGCGCGCCAGCAACTACGTCCTGACCGTGGTGTTGTACTCGGTGGTCCTGTTCTTCGGCGGCATGAGCACCAAGCTCAGGAGCCGTCGGCTGCGGGTCGCGCTGGGAATGGCAGCGCTGCTGCTCATGCTCGGCACCCTCGTCTGGACGGCCACCTTCCCGATCAGCGTCAGCGTCTGACCGGTGCCCGGCTCATCCGTTCCGGGTGAGGTCGAACGCGTGTGAATCCATCGACTCTTGTGCTGCACGCGGCATTCCGGGTGCGCCTCGTCCTCGACTGAAAGGTCGTCGTCTCATGGATGACTATCCACTCCTCGGAGTCATGTTGACCATGCTCTCGTTCTTCTTGTTCATGGCGTGGATCTTCTGCCTGTTCTACATCTTCCGCGACGTGTTCCGGAGCAGGGATCTCTCCGGATTCGCCAAGGCCGGCTGGGTCTTCCTCATCGTCCTGCTGCCGCTCATCGGAGTGTTGGCGTACCTGATCTCGCGCGGCTCCTCGATGCAGCAGCGCGACGCGCAGGAGGCCGCCGAGCGGGAGCGGGCCATCCAGGAGTACATCCGCACCGTCGCCACCAGCCCGCCCCCGGCCGCTGCGACCGAGACGCCCACGACGGCACCCGCTGCGCCCACGACGCCGGCGCACGCCAAGTAGCTCTGCCGCCGGCCCGCGACCGGCGCGGCATCACCGGGCGTCAGCCCGGGATGAGCTCGAGGTCGCGGGCCAGGCGCACCGCGGCGTTGCGCCGGGAGACGCCGAGCTTGCGCAGGATGTTGCGGACGTGAGTGCGCACGGTGTTGACGGAGATGTACATGGCGGCGGCGATCTCCTCCGTGCTGAGCATCGCCGACAGGTGACAGAGCACCTCGAGCTCCTTCTCCGTGAGGTTCTCGACGGGCGGTGCGGGGGCAGCGGCCTCGCCGTTGGTCGGTCGCACGTCGGGGACTCGCCCAACCGACCTCGCCCCGACCCGGAGCACCCAGGCGTGGTCGGCCGACAGCTGCGCGTCCTGCACCAGGAGCTGCCGAACCGTCGGTGACGCCTCGTGGAACGGCCGGCGCAGGCTCGCTCCAGCGGCCAGCCTCAGTGCCTTCCCGAGCTCGTCGCGGGCCCGGGTCGGCGCCCCGGTCCGCAGGTGACGAGCGCATTCGAGCAGCCAGGCCGAGACCCGGATGGAGGGCGATGAGTCCCGGCTGAGTGCCACGGCGACGGCGTCCGCTGCACCTTCCTCGTCGTCCAGCCGGAGCTTGGCGACGCCCACCGCCAGCGCTGCCTCACCGATGCTGCGTCGCTGCAGGACAGCGAGTGCCGTCAGCAGGGCCTCCTCCGGCTCACTCCCCGCCTTTAGCAGGGCGATCTCGGCGAGAAGCCGGTCGGCGAGCCAGCCGTAGTGGTCCACGACGTCCGCGGCTGCTTGCTCGAGACGTCCGATCGCGCCGGCGCGGTCCCCCTGCATCACCTGGAGGCGAGCCTTGACCAGCGTGAGCGCGGTGCGCGGGACGGGGTCGCCGAGCAGGAAGTCCGATCGCTCCGCCGCCCGGACGTGCTCCATTGCGGCACGCACGTCGTACTGCTCGACCGCGACCCAGGCGAGCGCGACCTGGGGACTGGCCGACCGGTCGCCGGTGCCGATGCCGGCCTCCTCCGCGACCGCCAGTGCCCGCCTTGCCAGCGACTCCGCACGGTGCACGTCGCCGGTCCAGCTCGCCACGACCGCCAGGTGGCCGATGCACTCGATGAGCAGGGGGGCGGTGCCGGCGGCGACCGCGGCACCGATCCCAGCGGTGAGGACGTCCTCCGCGTCGGCCAGGCGTCCCTGCCTGGTCGCCGCGATGCCCTTGCTGGCCAGCACCATCGCAGCCAGCTCCGGGTGACGCTCTGCCTTCACCCGGTTGTCGCGAAGGCCAAGCGCCCGCTCGGCCGCCTCGGCGAGGCTCGCCGCCTCCGTCGGGTCCTCCGAGAAGCGTGCCCGCACGGCGAGCAGCAGCGCCACCGCAAGGTGCACGGCCTGGTCGTGCGCGGACGCGTCGTCCGTCGAGCGGTCGGCGACACGGGACAGCTGCTCGTTGAATCGCTCGGTGTCTCCGTCCCCGAGCGCGAGCGTCGCGCGCACCACCGTGGCAGCCGGGTCGTCGACGTCGTCGGGCAACGCCCGCAGGCTCTTGGCCAGCGGGCCGGTCCCGTGGGCGAGCAGGAGCTCCCCGACGGCGAGCTGGTCGACGACCTGCTGGGCGGCCTCCGACCAGGCCCCGATGGACGCGAAGTGGCGGACCGACGGGGTCAACAGGTCATGGTCGGCGAACCACCCGGCGGCCTTGCGCTGCAGGTCCTCCATCTCGTCGGGGGCGGAGTACGCGAGCTCTGCACGCAGGAGGTCACGGAAGAAGGGGTGGTACCGGAAGTGTCCAGGGTGCTCGGGGACGCTCTCGATGAACACGTTGACCCTGACCATGAACGCGAGGGTGCGGGCCGCGGAATGTCCTGCCAGCGTCTCGGCCAGGCCGGGCATGATCAGGTCGGGGACGCTCGTCGCCATCAGCAGCTGGCGGACGTCGGGGGTCTGGGCGGCCAGCACCTCGCCCATGAGGTACTCCGCGATGTTCCCGCTGCTGCCGACCACCTGAGCGACCGCCGCGTCCGGGTCCTCCCGGTCGGCCAGCATCCGTCCGGCGAACCGAAGCCCGGTCACCCAACCCTTGGTCCTGGCGTTGAGCTCGCGCAACGACTCGGGGCGCAGGGTCACACCCATCAGCGCGAGCAGCTCTTCGGCCTCCGCGTCCGCGAACGCGAGATCGGCCATCCGGACCTCGGTCAGGGTCTCGTCGAGTCGGTAGCGGTACAGCGGCAGGACCGGGTCGGCGCGTGTGGCCAGCAGCAGGCGCAGCCGGTGTCCGCTGTGTCGCAGCAGGTAGTCCAGGTCCCGCGCCACCGCGGGTGCGTCCAGGTCGCAGCCGTCCACGACGATCGTGACCCGCGACTTCTCGGCGGAAAGGATCGAGGCCAGCCGCCGCCTCGCGCTCGGGTCCAGGGCCGCACCGGCGACGGGCAGGGTCAGCGCAGCGACGGGGACCCCCAGCCGATCGAGACAACCGACGAGACCCGGCCAGAACGGCTCGTCCGGACTCTCGAACGTGATCCAGCTGACGCGCTCGGTGCACCTCGTCGCGACCCACTCGGCAAGCAAGGAGGTCTTGCCGCTGCCGGCCGGCCCGCTCACGAGCAGCAGGCCGCAGTGGTCGTCGCGGTCGAGCAGGTCGAGCAGCCGGGGGCGCGAGACGTGGAGACGTGGCACCTCGGGGGCGCCGATCCAACCGGATCCCTCGATCCGGCTGTCGCTACCGCTCTCGTCTCGTCCCGGATCCGAGCTCATCCCAACGCCCTCGCCTTTCTCCCACCGTCGGGGCCACCGGTCGTCGTACGGCAGATCTCGACAGACTCGATCAACCGATGTGCAGACGCTACCTGCGATGACCGGTCTTCCACGGTATTTCGAAACCGGCCAGAGCACATGACGCGACCGGGCCATGACAAAAGCCGCAAAAGCCATCCCCAGCCGACAACCAACCGATGGATGTCCGGTGCTTGCTTGCGCGGTCCTCGTCCTACGGAGGTGATCCGCACAAGGGCGGCCGGTGCAACCCTGGGACTGCACTCGACAGGGAGGCACGATGGGCATCGGCGAACGACGCGCGCGGCGCAAGCAGGAGCGCAGCGAGTTCGGCCCCCGAGGCACGGCGGTCCGCTACCGCATGCGCGAGAAGCTGGTCTCCTTCGGCGACGACTTCTGGATCGAGGACGGCGAGGGCCGAAAGGTGGTCCGCGTCGACGGCAAGGCGCTACGGCTGCGCAACACACTGGACCTGGAGGATGCGCACGGGGAGGCGCTGTGCCGCATCCAGACGCGGGTCATGCATCTGCGCGACACGATGACGGTCGAGAGACCCGACGGGAGCCGGATGGCGACCGTGCACAAGGCCCTCGTGTCGCCGCTGCGAGAGCGGTGGAAGGTGGACGTGGAGGAGGGTGAGGACCTCGACGTCCAAGGGAACATCGTCGACCACGAGTACGTCGTCGAGCGCGACGGGCGCAAGGTCGCCGAGGTGTCGAAGCGATGGTTCCGCATCCGCGACACCTACGGGGTGCAGGTGGCGCGCGACCTCGACACGACGCTCGCGCTCGCCGTCGCGGTGGCCCTCGACGCGATGACCGACGGTCGTTAGCGAGGTCCGATCGACGGTCGCTACTGGAGGGCGGCGGTCAGGCGCATGACGTTGTCGACGTACTTCTTGAGGGCCGGCCTTCGGCTCCACTCATCGAGGGTGAGCTCCCGCGAGAGCGCCCGGTAACCGTCCTCGACCTTGCGCATCCGGTGCACGACCTCGGTCCCGAGCACCATCAGGGACACCTCGTAGTTCAGCGCGAACGAACGCATGTCCATGTTGCTGGAGCCCAGGACGGCGACGTCGTCGTCCACGCTGAAGTGCTTCGAGTGCAGCACGAAGGGCGCCTGGTAGAGGTAGATGCGCACCCCCGCCTCGAGCAGCGCGCGGTAGTAGGAGCACTGGGCGTGGTACACCATGAACTGGTCACCCTGCTCGCTGACGAACAGCTCCACCTCTACGCCGCGGTGCGCCGCGGTGGTGACGGCGTCCAGCAGCGACTCGTCCGGTACGAAGTACGGACTCGTCAGTGAGAGCCGCCGCTGCGCGGCGTGGATCAGGGTGGTGAAGGCCCTGAGGTTGTTCTCCGAGGAGTATCCGGGTCCGCTGGGGATCACCTGACAGGTGAGATCCCCGGCGGGAGGGATCTCGTGGAGGGGGAGGTGCTCCGCGGTGAGCGCCTGCCCGGTCTCGCTGTACCAGTCGGTGTGGAACAAGGCATCCAGAGCCGCGACGACGGGACCCCGCACGCGTGAGGTCAGCTCGACCCACTCGCGGCCCGCGCGGTGGTTCTTCTCCTTGTTGTAACCGGGCTCGACGAGGTTCTGCGACCCCATGAACGCTACGTGGCCGTCGACCACGAGGATCTTCCGGTGGTTGCGGAGGTCGGGGCGCCGGAACGGCTTCTTCCACGGTTCGACCGGGAGCATCGCCCGCCAGTCGACGCGAGTCTCGCCCAACCGCCTGACCATGTCCTTGTACCCGGGTATCCCCTTCGAGCCGAGGTGGTCGAACAGCACCCGGACCACGACGCCGCGGTCCGTCGCGTCGACCAGGGCGGCGAAGAACGGGTCGGTCACCTCGTCCCAGGCGCTGATGTAGAACTCGACGTGCACGAACCGCTCGGCATCCTGGACCGCCGCCGTCATCGCGGCGATCGACTCCCGGTAGTCGGTGAAGAGCTCGATCGAGTTCCCTCCCAAGGAGGGCAGCGAGCCCAGGTTGCGGTTCAGGGTCGCCACCGAGCGCACATAGGTCGGTCCGTCGAAGCCCGGGTCCAGGGGCGGCACGGTCTCGGTGCCGGCCCTGATGCGCGCGTCGGACTCGGCCTGCCGGAGGTGCCGCGCCCGGCCCAGGTTCCGGCCACCGAGCAGCAGGAAGAGCAGGATCCCGATGACCGGTACCGCGAAGATGAGGAGGAGCCAGGCCATCGCCGCCGCGGGCTTCCGGTTCGCGGGGACCAGGCCGAGCGCGACGACGGCGGCGACGTACCACGCAAGACCCAACGCCAGGCCGACGACTGCCGACAGCCCCGGCAGCCAGCCGGCTTCGACCGCGAGAGTCATCCGACCGTCCCGTCCACGGAGCCGTCCTGTGCGGCCGGCAGCCGCGACACGCTCTCGATGGACAGGCCGTGGGAGTCGAGGACCCGGACCAGGTCCACCACGTCCGGGGCGACCGCACGGATGGTGGTGCACGTGTGCGGCTCCTCGACGCTGCGGCCAGGCCGGACTGCGCAGCGAAGAACCGGACCGAGTGACCCCTGGACGGTCAGCTCGAAGATCCCGCCGCCGGCCGGCGCATCCCGCCTCACGAGTCGCGCCCCGCCTCACTGCGCACGGCCACGTCCCCGGCGACACCCTCGGGGAGCCGGCGTACCTCCACCACGTCGAGCCCGAAAGCACGGAGCCGGGCCAGGAAACCGTGCAGCTCCGCCTGGTCGACGAAGTGACCACGTAGGGACGTCCTCAGCTCCCGGGAGCAGACCTCGACGTCGGCCAGCTGACTCAGGACGCCCTCCTCGACGGAGCCCGTCACCCGCACCTCGAACACCTGACGCTGCTCCGGCCGCGGTGGGCGCGACTCCTGCCCGGCAGCTCCCGCCGAGTCTTCGTCCATGATCGTCACCACTTCGAGCCGGCCGACGTGGCGTCAGCACTGAGAGCATCCTCGTCCGCGAGCCCGGTTGCGGCATCGTCCGGCAGTGATGATCGCCGCCCGCGGGCGGGAGCCACTGGGGTGCTGGGCCTCGCACGGGTCACCCGCGTTGGGTGACGCCGCCGGGTTCCCGGCGGCGCATGCTCGAACCGGCCCCTGAGGTGAGGAGATCCCGATGACCCAGTTCGCAGGGCAGCAGCCCATCCCCCCGAGCCCCACCAGTCCGGACTACGTGCCTCCCTCGGCCTGGGTCGGCTGGACGGCATTCGCCGGTGTGCTGATGGTGATGATCGGCACGTTCCACGCGTTCCAAGGGCTCGTCGCGCTCTTCAAGGACGAGTACTTCCTCGTCGGCAAGGAGGAGCTCGTGGTCACCATCGACTACACAGGCTGGGGATGGACCCACATCATCGTCGGTCTCATTGTCGTCGCGGCGGGCTTCGGCGTCTTCGCGGGGAAGATCTGGGCTCGCACGATCGGCGTGATCCTCGCGGGCCTCAGCGCGGTGGTGAACATGGCGTTTCTGAGTGCCTACCCGATCTGGTCGATCCTCATGATCGCGCTCGACGTCGTCGTGATCATGGCTCTGACGGTGCACGGCTCGGAGATCAAGGCCGGCGCCTGAGCCGAGCAGTGGGCTCGGCCGGCGCACTTCGTCCAATGAGGGTGAGGGAATCGTCGCGGTGCGCTCCTAGCGTTGAGGTCCCGGTTCACCCCGGGCGAAGCGGAAGGTGAGGCTTCTCGGGGGGTCTACAAGGCGGAAGGTGGCCGTCCGATGAATCGGCATGGCGTCATAGGGGGCCCCGGGCTGAGTAGGCGCGACCTCGTCGTCATCGCCGCGGTGGCACTCGGGTTGTCGTGCTCGATGACCGTCTGGGGCGTCCGCTCGTCGCTGGCACTGCTCGTCAGCTTCACGTTCACGGCAGCGGTCATCCTGGGCGTGATCACCGAACGGCCCGCCACGGGTGTCCACACGGGCATCGCGGCCGGGATCTGTCTGGCCGCGGGGGTGGGCCTGGTCGCCGCGCTCGGCTGGGTGGGGTTCCTCATCGTCGTCGCCATGCTCGCCACGTCCCCCGCCCTCCGGACCAGGCTCGGCGGCCGATGGGGGTTACGACGACCGCCAGCGGCTCGCCTGGACGACACCCGGGTACCTGCCGAGGACGAGGACTCGTTCGAGCCGGTGCAGCGGGTCGAGAGGGAGCCGGCGGACCTCAGGACCCTCGACGACGCCGCCCTCTGCCTTGCGTGGAGACGTAGCTTCGTCCGGCTGGAGACACAGCGCGGTGCGGCCGCTCGCCTGGCCATCGTCGAGCAACGCCAGCGCTACCTCGACGAGCTCCAACGCCGCCACGGCGCGGCGTTCCAGACCTGGCTCGAGTCGGGCGCGCGGGCCTCCGGCAACCCGCTGCCGTACCTCCGCGACGGTCAGTCCCCGGAACCGGGGCACTCCTTCAGTGACGGCCAGGACCCGGAGTCCCCCGTCTGACCCGAGTCCGGCGGGCTGCCGATCCACCCGGCTGCGCCGCGGCGCTCTCCGCGAACCGGGCCGAGAGCGGACCCGCGCTCAGTCCGTGCAGCAGCACGCTCAGTACGACGGTGAGGGCGATCGTGGCCACGAGCTCGACGACCACGTCGTGAAGCGTCTCGAGTGCCAGCAGGGCGAAGATCACCGACGCGAGCCCGCGAGGCCCGAACCACCCGATGAACGCGACCTCCCCGCGAGCAGTCCCGGACCCGAGCAGCGCGAGCGCGACCGGCAGCATCCTGACCACCGTCAGGCTGAGCAGGGCAAAGACCAGCTCGCGCCAGCCGACGTGCTCCGCGAGCGTCGGGACGGCGAGCGCCCCGAAGAGAAGCCAGGCGATCAGCGACGCCAGGCTCGCCGTCTCCTCGACGTAGGCGACCTCCCGAGCGCCACCGGAACCCGCCTCGCGTCCGAAGAGCAACCCGCCCACGAACGCAGCCACGAAACCGTTGCCCTCGACGACGAGGGCCGTCGAGTAGGACAGAAGGGCGAGAGCCAGCACGGCCGGGCCCGCCAGATCCGTCAGCAACCAGCCACGCCGTCCGGCGGTCCGCATCAGGCTGCCCCCGCCGGCACCGACCACCGAGCCGACCAGGACCCCGACCACGAGGCTGGCCACGGCGCCGCCGGGCGACTCGGCGTTCCCCAGCCCGTTCGCCGAGGCCAGGCCGGCGACAGCCAGGAGCACCACGGGAGTGACGATCCCGTCGTTCAGGCCGCTCTCGATGTTGAGGGTGCGGCGCGTGCGTTCGGGCACCCGCGGATCAGCCATCACCGCCGCGCCCAGGGCGGCGTCCGTCGGCGCCAGCGCGGCCCCGAGAAGTAGTGCCGCCCACGGCTCCACGCTGAGCAAGGTGACGGCCACGACGGTCCCGAGCGCGACGGTCATCGGCAGCGCGACGCCCAGCAGGCGCACCTGCGTCCCGAGATCGGCCCGGAGCCTCCGCAGGTCGACCGCCGACGCGTCCGCGAAGAGCAGCCAGACCAGTGTGACCTCGGCGAGCAGCTTCACCGGCTCGACCTCGGCCTCGAGCTCGAGGATTCCCAGCACCTCGGCGTACACGAAGCCCGCGGTGACGAAGACGATCGGCGCGGTGAGGAACACCGCACCCACGCGGGCCGCGAACGCCCCGAAGAGCACGATCGTGGCCAGCACCACGGAGATCGAGAGCGCGTCCATCAGGCTCCGACCTCCCGTCGGCTCACCGCCTCAGCCTCGCTCCTCCACGTGCCGGATGTCGTCATTCGGAACGGGTGACTGCCCGCGCACCGGATCACCACGCCGGGGTGAAGCGTGGATGCCCGTCCGCGACGAGGATCTGGGCGAGCACCGCTGCCCCTGCGCGTGCTGGAGCCGAGAGGAACCCTTCGGATGGACCCCCAGGAGAGCAACGCCCGGCGAGACGTGCTGCCGGTCCCGGACCGGCCGGTGAGCGGCCTCGTCACCTACGACGCCAAGGACCCGGACTGGTCGAACCCGCCCATCGAGAGGCCCAGGCCCCCGTCGGGTGCCCCCAACGTCCTGGTCGTCCTCCTCGACGACGTCGGCTTCGGTGCGTCGACCGCCTTCGGCGGGCCGATCGAGACTCCGAACGCGGAGCGTCTTGCCGCCAACGGGCTCAAGTACAACCGGTTCCATACGACCGCTCTGTGCTCGCCGACCCGGGCCGCCCTGCTGAGCGGCCGGAACCACCACGTGGTGGGGATGGGCGGCATCACGGAGATCGCGACGTCGGCACCCGGTTATGACTCCCGACGGCCCAACACCTGTGCGCCCCTGGCGGAGATCCTCAAGCTCAACGGCTACTCCACGGCGCAGTTCGGCAAGTGCCACGAGGTCCCGGTCTGGGAGACCAGCCCGCTCGGCCCGTTCGACAACTGGCCGACGGGGAGCGGGTTCGAGTACTTCTACGGCTTCATCGGCGGCGAGGCGCACCAGTACTACCCCGCGCTCTACGAGGGCACCACGCCCGTGGAGCCGGACCGTTCGCCCGAAGAGGGCTACCACCTGATGATCGACATGACCGACAAGGCGATCGGGTGGGTCCACCAGCAGAAGTCCCTGATGCCGGACAAGCCGTTCTTCGCCTACTTCGCACCCGGTGCCACACATGCGCCGCATCATGTGGCAAAGGAGTGGTGCGACAAGTACGCCGGACGGTTCGATGACGGCTGGGATGCGCTGCGCGAGCGGACCTTCGCCCGGCAACAGGAGCTCGGCATCGTCCCGCCTGATGCCCGGCTCACGGAACGTCACGCCGAGATCCCCGCGTGGGACGACATGCCCGAGGACCTGTTGCCCGTGCTGCGGCGCCAGATGGAGGTCTACGCGGGCTTCCTCGAGTTCACCGACCACCACGTGGGTCGTCTGCTGGACGCGCTCGAGGAGATGGAGATCCTCGAGGACACGCTGGTCTTCTACCTCGTGGGTGACAACGGGGCGTCCGCCGAAGGCACCATGAACGGCACCTTCAACGAGATGATCAACTTCAACGGCGCGGCGACCCTGGAGACGCCGGAGTTCCTGCGGGCCCACCTCGACGACCTGGGCGGCCCGGACTCCTACAACCACTACTCCGTGGGCTGGGCGCACGCGATGGACACGCCGTACCAGTGGACGAAGCAGGTGGCGTCGCACTTCGGTGGGACGCGCAACGGCACGATCGTGCACTGGCCGCGCGGCATCGAGGCGCGCGGCGAGATGCGGACGCAGTTCGCGCACGTGATCGACATCGCCGCCACCGTCCTCGACGCGGCGGGAATCCCGGAGCCGACGATCGTGCACGGCGTGCAGCAGACCCCGTTGCAGGGGGTCAGCATGACGTACTCGTTCGACGACGCCGCCGCAGACGAGCGCCACGAGACGCAGTACTTCGAGATGTTCGGCAACCGCGGGATCTACCACAAGGGCTGGACGGCGGTCACCCGCCACACGACACCCTGGCTGCTTCTCGGCCACAAGCCGCCGGCGTTCGACGACGACGTGTGGGAGCTCTACGACACCGGGGTCGACTGGACACAGGCCGAGGACGTCTCCGCGCAGCATCCGGACAAGCTCCACGAGCTGCAGCGGCTCTTCCTGATCGAGGCGGCGCGGAACAACGTGCTGCCCCTCGACGACCGGGTCGCCGAGCGGATCTCCGCCGACGTGAGTGGACGGCCCGTGCTCGTCAAGGGCACCCGGCAGCGGCTGTACGGCGGGATGGGCCGGCTGTCCGAGCACTCCGTCGTGAGCATCAAGAACACCTCGCACGCGGTCACGGCGGAGATCGTCGTGCCGGAGGATGGCGCGCAGGGCGTGGTCGTCGCGCAGGGCGGAAGCATCGGCGGATGGAGCCTGTACGTCCGAGAGGGGCACCTCTGCTACTGCTACAACCTGTTCGGCCTGCACCGCTACAAGGTCGTCGCCGAACAACCTCTCGAGCCCGGGCTGCAACAGGTCCGGATGGAGTTCAGCTACGACGGACCAGGTCTCGGGAAGGGCGGCACCGTCGGCCTGTTCGCCAACGGGACGAAGACCGGGGAGGGCAAGGTCGACGCCACCGCCGCGATGATCTTCTCGGCCGACGACACCTGCGACGTCGGCCGGGACGACGGCGCCCACGTCGCCGACGACTACCCGACGCCGAACCGCTTCACCGGTGAGATCAAGTGGGTGGAGATCGACGTCGGGGCGTCGGCGGAGGACCTCGACCACTACCTGTCGCCGGACGAGCTGTTGCGGGTGGCGGTCGCCCGGCAGTGACGCCCAACGCCGGCAACGGCGTCGCGGCGTCCCGGCGTGGCTCAGCCGCCCTCGAGGCGGGTGTGCCAGGCCACGGCGGACGCGTCGGTCAGGGAGGCCACTTGGTCGACGACCACGCGCAGCCGCTCCGCGTCGGACGTGGCCCCGGCGAAGTCGGCACGGAACACCGGCTGCAGCTCGGCGGGGCCCCGGTGCCGGAGCTGGGCGACCAGCTCGGAGACAACGTCACGCTGGCGTTCGAGCAGGCCGACCCGGTTGTCGGCGCGCATGACGTAGTGAGCGGCGACCCCCTTGAGGACGGCGATGGCGAGCTCGGTGCGGCGGGGTACGACGAGGTCGGCGGCGTAGCGCACCAGCGGCCCGTCGCCGTACTCCGCACGGGTGGCCTCCTGGACCGACGTGCAGAAGACCCCGATCAGGTCGCTGGTGAGGTTCTTCAGCGCCGCGAGGGCCGCCCGGCTGCCGTCGTAGCGCCCGGTCGGCCAGGAACGCAGCCCGCGCAGCTCGGTCAGCGCCGTGCCGAGCTCGTCGTCGGGCGCGCCCGGGAGGTACCAGTCACGGACGGTGTCGAAGACCGCCTTGCGCTCCCCCGGCGCCTCCAGCCTGCCGAGGTCGATGGTGCCGGCGACGATGCCGTCCTCGAGATCGTGGACGGAGTAGGCGACGTCGTCGGCGAGATCCATCACCTGGGCCTCGATGCACCGCCGGGAGCCGTCCGCCCCCTCACGCAGCCAGGTGAAGACCGCGAGGTCGTCGGCGTAGACGCCGAACTTGCGGCCGGCACGCGGGGTGCCGTCGGCGTGGGAGCCGTGCGGGTCGCGGGCGTCGTCGTGGGTCCAGGGGTACTTCGTGGCCGCGTCGAGCGTCGCCCGGGTGAGGTTCAGGCCGACCGACCGACCTTGGGGGTCGAAGGTCTTGGCCTCGAGCCGGGTGAGGATCCGCAGCGTCTGCGCATTGCCCTCGAAGCCGCCGCACGAGGCGCTGAGCTCGGCCAGCGCGCGCTCACCGTTGTGGCCGAACGGCGGGTGCCCCAGGTCGTGGGCGAGGGCCGCCGTCTCCACGATGTCGGCGTCGCAGCCGATCGTGCGGGCGAGGTCGCGGGCGACCTGGGCAACCTCGAGGGTGTGGGTCAGCCGGTTGCGGACGAAGTCGTCGGTCTGCGGCCCCACCACCTGGGTCTTGGCGGCGAGCCGGCGCAGCGCCGCGGAGTGCACGACGCGGGCCCGGTCGCGCTCGAACGGAGTGCGCCCGGCCGGCCCGCTGGGCTTGGGCGGCTCGTCCACCCAGCGCGCACGGGCGTGCTCGTCGTACCGCTCCATCGACCCCATCGGGGCGACCCTACTGCCCGGCGCGGACGGGCCGATCGGTCCAGACGCTCTCGACCACCGTGGGGCCGCGCTCAGCCACCGGACGGAAGGCTCAGAAGACCTTCACGTGCACGTGGTCGTAGTGGTTGGCCGTGGTCGACCCGCGGTCGGACATGTAGCGCCAGCCCTCGGAGGAGCGCTGCGCGGTCCAGATCCGCTGCGAGTAGATGACGTCGTAGAGGCCGAACGCGCCGCTGTTGGCGCGCAGGTAGTCGGCGACCTGCCACCCGAGCTCGCCGGAGACCATGATGTCGATGGCCCGGCCGTCGGAGTGCTCCCCGTCGCCGCGGTAGCCCCCGTAGGACGTGATCGTCGGGAACTCGGCGCAGACCGCGCGCAGCACCGTGACCGCGCTGGCGGTGATGCCGCTCTCGATCTCCGAGCCGTTGGCGCACGGGGCGGAGCTGAACCCGCCCACGGTGACCGCGCCGCCGTCCGCCGTCTCCTCCTCGGGCTTCTGCTTCGCGAGGTAGTCGGCGCTGACCCAGTAGGCCTCGTCCTTCCAGATCACCTCGGCGTAGCCGTCGTCGACCTCACCGGTGATGGAGAGCTTGGTGGCCGGGTCGACGGTGGTGACCACGTCGGCGTTCTCGGCCGGGGTCTCGCGGATGTTGAGGTCCGCGGTGCTGAACTTGTGACCCTTGGGCTTCGGCTCGTCCTCGATCGTGACCCGCCGGGCGGAGCGGCTGATGCTCTGCTCGCGGTCCTCCATGCGCTCGCGCATGTCGGCGCTGATCACCGTGCCGGAGCGCGCGGCGCCGATGTTGGCGCCGGCCATCGCGGACGGTTCCGGGGCGGCGACGTCACCGGCCAGGGAGAGCCCGACCACGGACCCCGTCACGAGAGTGGCTGCGAGTGCCGGCAGAGCGACGCGGATGAGGCGTCGGCGGCCGGCATGCTCGACGACCGCCTTGTGGCGTGCGGAGGTCACGGACAGGTTCACCCACCAGGAGTTGACGACAAAGCAACGAGTGAAGCACAGGTGTTTCGCGGCGTCACATCCGGTTCAGACAGGAATAACACGTTTCCCGCGGGATTCCGGCGATTCTTCGTGTCGAGGATCACCGTGTCGGGCGCCAGGTGTGCAGTCGTTCGACCGGCTCAGCCTCCGGAGTGCATGTCCTCCTGCACGGCGCAGTCGGTGCCGTCGGTGTCGTCGAGCCATCCCTCGGGGAGTACGACGCGGCGCGGGTTGCCCTGCCGTCCGCGTGGGGTGCCGAGCGTGGCCACCGGGAACGGCTCGGCCGGGTCGAGGTCGGCCAGCAGCTCGTCGAGCGCGGCCAGCGAGGACACCAGGCCGAGGTCGCGGCGCATCTCGCCCCCCGCGGCGAAGCCCTTGAGGTACCAGGTGACGTGCTTGCGGAACTCCTTGCAGCCGCGCTCCTCCCCCATGTTGCGGCTGAGCAGCTCGGCGTGCCGGCGCATCATCGCGGTCACCTCGCCGAGCGACGGGGTCTCTACGGTGCCCGACACCGTGGAGCCGTCCGGCGCGAAGGCTGCCGCGAGGTCGCGGAACAGCCACGGCCGGCCGAGGCAGCCGCGGCCCACCACGACGCCGGCCGCGCCGGTCTGCTCGACCATCCGGACCGCGTCGGCCGCTTCCCAGATGTCACCGTTGCCGAGCACCGGGATGTCGACGTGGGCGACGAGCTCGCCGATCGCGTCCCAGTCGGCGGCGCCCGAGTAGGCCTGGCTGACCGTGCGGCCGTGCAGGGCGATCGCCGCGCAGCCGGACTCCTGGGCGATCCGGCCGGCGTCGAGGTAGGTGAGGTGGTCCTCGTCGATGCCCTTGCGGGTCTTCATCGTGACCGGCACGTCGTACGGCGCCGCCGCACGCACCGCCGCCTCGAGGATGTCGCCGAGCAACCGGCGCTTCCAGGGCAGCGCGCCGCCACCGCCCTTGCGGGTCACCTTGGGGACCGGGCAGCCGAAGTTCAGGTCGATGTGGGCGACGCCGTACTCCGCGCACAGGATCTCGGCCGCCTTGCCGACGTAGACCGGGTCGGTGCCGTAGAGCTGCACCGACCGGACGTCCTCGAGCTCGTCGAAGACCAGCATCGACTCGGTGACCGCGTCGCGCTCGACGAGTCCGCGGCTGGTGATCATCTCGCAGACGAAGAGCCCAGTGGAGCCCTGCGCCGCCATCTGTTCCAGGCAGAGTCGGCGGTACGCCGCGTTGGTGATCCCTGCCATCGGCGCGAGCACGACCGGGGTGTCGACGCGCAGCGAGCCGAGCACGAGCTCACGCGGCAGCGCGTGCGTCGTGGGGTTCTCGGCCGTCAGGGTCACCGCACCATTGTGCGGGGGTCGCTCAGGCCTGCCCAAATCCGCTGCCGGTGGCGTCGGTCGCGCGCAGCCGTAGCGCCAGCGCCGAGACCTCTTGCCGCGACCTGGTGCCGGTCTTGCGGAGCAGGTGTGAGACGTGCGTGCTGACGGTCTTCTCACTGATGAACAGGGCTTCTGCGATCTCGGCGTAGGTGCGACCGGCGACCAGGTGGGCAAGCACCTCGCCCTCCCGGGCCGTCAGTCCGGACAGCCGTCCGGACGGCGGGCGTGGCTCGGGCGGTGCCTGGCGCGGGTCCTCCAGCGGGACTCGGATCGACGCGGCCAGCGCCTCGACGTCCACGAGGAGGCGGGCCGCGCCCTCCCGCGATGCGTAGGCGCGCACCTCGCGCAGCGGTGCCGCGGCGCTGCCGGCTGCCCCGCGGATGGCCAGGCTCTCCGCCTGACGCCATCGCGCAAGGTTCTGCTCCCAGTGCAGTGAGGCGCGCTCGCACAGCCGTGCGGCGCTCGACCAGGCATCCGGGTCGAGGACGCCGCTGCAACGCGCCATCTCCGCGGCGAAGATGGCCGCGTAGGCGGGCTGCACCGAATCGTCGGCATCGGCCGGCTCGAACGGCTCACCGGGAAGACCGGCGCGCGCCCCCACGAGCTGTGCCAGCTCCGCGCGGGCGCGATCGACGCCGCGGTGGTCGCCGCGGTCGCGCGCGGCCAGGACGAGATCGGCGGCGGCCCGCGCCCCCCACATCACCATCCGGTCGGCGACTCGTGGATCCACCGAGTGGGCCTGCAGAGTTCGCCGGACCAAGTGCAGGGCTCGGGCCGGTTCGCCCCTCGCCAGGAGGTACTCCGCCAGTCCCGGGGGTGCCTCCAGACCCGGGCGCTCCTCCAGGGCAACCACCTGCTCCTGTGCCCGGCGCTCGTGCAGCTCCGCGGCCGGGAGGTCCCCGCGCCGGACGGCGATGACCATCGCGGCCAGGCGCACGACTGCTGAGCCAGAGCTCACGTCGGCCACGCTCAGTCCGGTGCGCACCGCATCCATGCCCTCTCGCAACCGTCCATGCTCGGCAAGCGTCGCGGCCAGGAACCCACTGCGCCAGACCGCCGAGGCGAGGGCGCCGTCCTCCAGCGCCCACTGGAGTGCCTCGATCTCCATCTGGACCGCCTCGCGAAGCCGGCCCCGGGCCAGGAGGCAGTTGGTCAGCGCCTGCGCCGCGCTGGAGACCAGGTCCGGGTCGGCCGCGAGCCTGGCGTAGCGCAGCGCCTCCTGACCGTTCGCGCACTCCGATTCCCCGCCGGAGTTCGCCCAGGCGCAGGCCTCGTGCGCGACGGACATCGCCGCCGGAGACGCAGAGCGACGCGCGGCGACGAGCGCGGCCTCAGCCACCCGCCGGGCTTCCTCGAGGTCGCCGACCCAGACCAGGGCCCAGGTCAGCTCGGCCAAGGCCCTGGCGTGCTCGGCGGTGTCCGACAGCGCTTCGGTCCGCGACACCAGCCTCCTGGCGTCGGCGACGGCATCGTGCCCATGGCCGCGCGTCCAGAACAGCTCGTCCCAGCGGATGAGGGTCAGCCGGGTCAGGAGCAACACATCTCCGCTCGCCTCGGCGAGGGCCAGTCCCCGGTCGGCCGCTGCGACGGCTTCGGCCGACCGGCCGACACGTGCGAGCGTGACCGCGGCACGCTCCCACAGCTCTGCCTCACCACGTCCGCCGGCCGGAGTGGTGTCCACCCGGGGCCAGAGTCGCGCCGCGCGCACCAGATGCATTGCCTCGTCCCGCCAGAGGCGCGCGCCGCGGGCCGCGTCCGCCGCTTCGAGCGAGGCGGCGAAGCTCTCGTCGAGGTCCCCCGCGCCCTCGAAGTGCCGGGCGAGATCGCCGAGTCGGCGTACGTCCTCCCCACCGACCGCGGACGTCGAACGCAGCCCAGCCGCCCATGCCCGATGAAGTGGGGCGGCCTCGCCCGGCAGGAAGGTCGCCTCCAACACCTCGGCAAGGAGTGGATGGCGGAACCACACGGTGTCCTCGTCCGTCCGGACCACGAGTCCGCCCGTGATCGATGCCGACAGGGCGCCGGTGACATCTGCCGAGGGGACGCCGCGGTCGGCGCACACGGCTCGAAGCTGCTCGACACGTGTCGGCCTGCCGGCGACGACGAGGGTCTGCAGCACGTCGCGAGCGACGTGTGGAAGCCGATGCCAGGCAGCCAGCAGGGCATCGGACAGGTTCTCCGGCAGTCCTTCCGGTAGTGACTCGGCGCGGGCGTCGAGACCCTCGGTGAGCAGCTCGGTCAGGTATGCGTTTCCTCCGGATCGCGCCACGACGTCCCTGACCAGGCCGGGACTCGGGACACCGCCCAGAAGCAGCGTGAGCTGCTCCTCGGTCTCTGCCGGCGAGAGTCGGCCGAGGCGCAGATCGCCCACGCCCGGGAGTCTCCGGACGTCCGCAAGCCAGCCGTGCATCGGGTCACCGGTCCCGAGCTCTTCGTCGCGGTAGGTGGCCAGCACCAGCAACGGCTGCCGCCCGAAGCCGCCGATGACGTACATCAGGGCATCTCGAGACGCGGCGTCCGCCCACTGAACGTCGTCCATCACCAGGACGGTGGGGCCGAGAGCAACGATCTGTGACACGAGCGCGTCCGCGACGGTGACGGCGCGGACGGCGGAGTCGTGGATCGCGGCTCCCAGGGAGGGCAGCACGCTGGCCGCTCCCGGCACGGCACCCAGCACCCGCTGCCGCACCGCAGGGTGAGCGGCGTCGAGCCACTGCTCGAGTGACGTCACCCAGGGCAGGAACGCCGACTCGAACGCCCCGAACCGGAGACAGCGTCCCCACACGACGGTGAAGCCACCCTCGCGCGCGCGGTCACAGATCTCTCGCACCAGGCGGGTCTTGCCCACGCCCGACTCGCCGTGCACGAACACCGCGCTCGGCTCGCCCTCGGCCGCACGCCCGATGGCGGACTCCAGCAGCCCGAGCTCCCGCAGCCGTCCGGCCATCCGGGGCGGCCGCGCCCCTCCGCTCCGGGTCATCGGTGCTCAGTCTGCTCGGCGCTGCGTCGTATGTCTGTAGTCCGTGAGGGTCGCCGGCCGGAACCTCAGGGGTCCGCGGCCCCGACCTCAGGAGTCGTTCCCGATGTGGGGCAGGACCCCTGAGCACGAGGGTCGAAGACAGCCACCATCCGCTACCACCGAGGTGATCCACATGAACAGCACCGCCCGCAGCAGCAACATCGTCTCCGCCCTGACCCTCGTCGTCGTGACCTCGATCGCCACCGCCACGCCCGCCGGGGCTTCGCAACCTCGCGGTCCGGAGGGCGCGGACGCGACGTCCACGGCGGTGTACGCCGAGCCGCTCGACGCCCTCGACGGCCGCACCCTGGCTGAGTACATCGCCGACCACCAGGTCGGAGACCGGCGCCTGGGCTGAGACACCTCAGCGCGGGAGCAAACCCCGGTTCGCTGTCGGCGGACCGGGGTCGTCGGTCAGCGGGTCAGTTGTTCCCGCCGGACCCGCCGCCGTTGTTGTTGCCGCCCTTCTTCTTGTCCTTCTTGGGCGGCTTGACCTCGCCGGTCCACTCGATCGGGTCGAAGGCCTGGTCGGGCCGGAAGCTCATCGACTCCAGCGATCCCTTGTTGGGCGCGAGGTACACCAGGCACGTGTCGACGCTGTCCCCGGACTTGAACCTCTTGGGCAGCGGCGTCGAGGCGCAGGGCTTGAAGGCCGTGGTGAAGTTCACCGCGGGCAGCAGCGTGTTCTCCTCGTTGACGCCCCACAACGGGACCGGGCTGCCGCCGACATTCTTGTCACCGACGTTCTCGACGGCGACCTTGACGTAGAAGTAGTTGGCCTTGCGCTTGTAGTCGTCGTCGAGGATGAAGCCCTCGAAGTCGGAGAGCCGACCCTTTCGGGCGCTCTTCACGGTCAGGTCCAGCAGCGTGCTCTTCTTCTGGTTCGGCTCGAACACGACGGTCGCGGTCTCCCCGAACTCGAGGTCGGAGCCCTGGGCGGTCACCTCGACCCCCTCGGGGACCGACACGTCCGCGGTCGGCGACTCGGTGGGGGCGTCCTGGCCGGCCGACGCCTCGTCGGTGGACGACTCGTCGGTGGACGACTCGTCGGACGAGGCCTCCCCGGTGGCGGAGGACTCGGCGGTCGGTTCGTCGTCAGGCGAACTGCAGCCGGTCACCACGAGCCCGAGCACGGCGGCGGACGCCATCAGGTGGGTCAGCCGCGAGCGTCGGCCGGGGGTGCGACGAGGGGTGGAGGACACCGACTCATTGTGCAGGAGCCACCCAGCCCGTCGGAGCGCAACCGCGACATCGCCCCTGCCGCGACCGCGGGTCAGCAGCCCACCAGACGCTCGGCGAACCAGGACCGGACCTGGTCCAGACCGACGCGCTCCTGCGCCATCGAGTCCCGCTCGCGCACGGTCACGGCGTTGTCGTCGAGCGTGTCGAAGTCGACGGTGACGCAGTACGGCGTACCGATCTCGTCCTGGCGCCGGTAGCGACGCCCGATCGCCCCAGAGTCGTCGAACTCGACGTTCCAGAGCGTGCGCAGCTCGGCGGCGAGGTCCTTGGCCTTCGGGGACAGGTCGGCGTTGCGCGACAGCGGGAGCACCGCGACCTTGACCGGAGCGAGCCGGGCGTCGAGCCGCAGCACGGTGCGCTTGTCGACGCCACCCTTGGTGTTGGGGGCCTCGTCCTCGGTGTAGGCGTCGACCAGGAACGTCATGAGGCTGCGCGACAGACCGGCCGCCGGCTCGATCACGTAGGGCGTGTAGCGCTCGTTAGCCGCCTGGTCGTAGTAGCTGAGGTCGGCGCCGGAGTGCTTGGCGTGCGTGGTCAGGTCGAAGTCAGTGCGGTTGGCGATGCCCTCGAGCTCACCCCACTCTGAGCCGGCGAACCGGAAGCGGTACTCGATGTCGACGGTGCGCTTGGAGTAGTGGCTGAGCTTCTCCTCGGGGTGCTCGAAGTGGCGCAGGTTGTCGGGGTCGATGCCCAGGTCGACGTACCACTTCGTGCGCTCGTCGATCCAGTACTGGTGCCACTCCTCGTCCTCGCCGGGCCGGACGAAGTACTCCATCTCCATCTGCTCGAACTCGCGCGTGCGGAAGATGAAGTTGCCGGGCGTGATCTCGTTGCGGAAGCTCTTGCCGATCTGGGCGATGCCGAACGGCGGCTTGCGACGGCTCGAGGTCACCACGTTGGCGAAGTTGAGGAAGATGCCCTGCGCGGTCTCGGGCCGCAGGTAGTGCAGGCCGGAGTCGTCCTCGACCACGCCGAGGTAGGTCTTCAGCAGGCCGGAGAACTGCCGGGGCTCGGTCCAGGCGCCCCGGGTGCCGCAGTTGGTGCAAACGACGAGCGCGAGGTCGACGTCATCGGGGTTGTCGATCCCCTTCTTCTCGGCGTACGCCTCCTGCAGGTGGTCGGCCCGGAACCGCTTGTGGCAGGACTGGCACTCGGTGAGCGGGTCCATGAAGGTGTCGACGTGGCCGCTGGCCTCCCACGTCTGACGCGGCAGGATGACGCTGGAGTCGAGACCGACGACGTCCTCGCGGGCCTGCACCGTCGACTTCCACCACTGGCGCTTGATGTTGTCCTTGAGTTCGACACCGAGTGGGCCGTAGTCCCAGGCGGAGCGGGTGCCGCCGTAGATCTCGCCGCAGGGGTAGACGAAACCCCGGCGCTTGGCGAGGGAGACGACAGCGTCGACGGCGGAAACGGGCTTGCTGGACACGGGGGATGCTCCATCTGGTCGGCGCGACCGGCTGGCTACCGGCGCGAAGCGACCAGCCTATCTGCAGAGGTCGCGCGTGTAGGCACTGCCGTCGCGAGCCACGCGCGACCCTCGGTCAATCGAGCTGGCGCGGGATGGCTTCGTTGAGCCCGGCGTGGCCGGGCGGGACGACCTCGTAGGCCGACGGCTCGTCGATCGCCTGTGACAGCAGGGGAACGGCGGCCAGCTTCACGTCGTACGACGAGAGCGCCCGGCGGTAGCTGCCGACGTTCTCCCACCGGGTGGTGAGCAACCACAGCTCGGGCTCGTCCACGTTGCGGCCGACCGCGCCGTCGACGAAACCGGGCCGCTCGCGCAGCGCGTCGAGGGCCTGCTGCAACCCGCCGCGCATCGCGTCGCCGGCGGTCGGGTCCGGCCCGGAGCGGAAGCGGTTCACCACGATCACGGCCGCGACACTACCGTCGGGCCGTGACCTCCTCCCCCGACGTCGTGGTGGCGCGTCTGCGCGGGGCGGGGTGCGTGTTCGCGGAGGACGAGGCGGCCCTGCTCCGCGCCGAGGCCCGCGACGATGCGCACCTGGAGTCGATGGTCGCCGACCGGGTGGCGGGGCGGCCGCTCGAGCAGATCGTCGGCTGGGTGGAGTTCCGCGGGCTCCGGGTGCTGGTGGGACCCGGGGTGTTCGTGCCGCGGGTGCGCACCGAGCACCTCGCCGACCTCACCGTGGACCTTGCCCGTGCGGCGGACCGCCCGGTCGTCGTCGAGCTGTGCTGCGGTGTGGCGGCCATCGGCACGGTGGTCCTCGCCACGCTCGACGACGTGGAGCTGGTGGTGGCCGATGTCGACAGGGCGGCGGTCGCGGTGGCCCGGCGCAACCTCGGCGACCGCGCCGCGGTGCTGCAGGGCGACCTGGACGAGCCGCTGCCGGACCACCTGCGCGGTCGCGTCGACGTGCTCGTCGCCAACGCGCCGTACGTCCCCACCGACGCGGTCGGCTCCATGCCGCCCGAGGCCCGCGAGCACGAGCCGCTCGTCGCCCTCGACGGCGGCGCCGACGGGCTCGACGTCGCCCGTCGCCTGGTCGGCGTCGCCCACCGGTGGCTCGCGCCGGGCGGCCACCTCGTCATCGAGACCAGCCGGGGCCAGGCGGCATCGCTGCTGGACGCGTTCACGGCGGCCGGACTGGAAGCCCGGGTGACCCGCGACGAGGCGCGGGACGGCACCGCGGTGGTCGGGCGCCGCGTTTGACAACGGTTCTCAGCCAAGTTGAGAATGATTCTCATGCCGAGATCGTCCCGCGGGCTACTCGCCCTCGCCGCCACGGTGCCGCTGCTGGCCGGGTGCGGCGCCGTGGACGCGGGCGGTGCCGACGGGACTGCGGTGGTGGCGTCGTTCTACCCGCTGGAGTACGTCGCGGAACGGGTCGCCGGTGAGCACGCGGAGGTGACCGGCCTGGTCGCTCCCGGCCAGGAGCCGCACGACCTCGAGCTCAGCTTCGAGCAGACCGCGGAGGTCGCCGAGGCCGACGTGGTGCTGTTCTCGCGGGGTCTCCAGCCGGCCGTCGACGACGCCGTGGACCAGTCCTCGTCCGAGCACGTCGTGGACGGCAGCGAGGTCACCGAGGACGGCGACCCGCACTTCTGGCTCGACCCGACCCGGTTGAGCAGCGTCGCGGCGCAGTTCGCCGAGGCGGTCGCCGCCGCGGACCCCGACCACGAGGCCGCGTACGCCGAAAACCTCGCCGCGCTGCAGCGGGACCTGGACACGCTCGACACCGAGTTCGAGAAGGGGCTCGGGTCCTGCGCCCGCGACACCGTCGTGGTCAGCCACGACGCCTTCGGCTACCTGGGCGCGAGGTACGGCCTGGACCTGCGGCCGATCAGCGGCCTCTCGCCCGACGCCGAGCCGTCGCCGGCGCACCTGGCCGAGCTGGCCGACCTGATCGAGTCCGAGGGCGTCACCACGGTCTTCTCCGAGACCCTCGCCTCCCCCGAGCTCGCGGACAGCCTGGCCGGCGACCTGGGTCTCGAGACCGCGGTCCTCGACCCGGTCGAGGGGCTCGGCGAGGAGACCCAGGACGACGACTACCTCTCGTTGATGCGGGCCAACCTGGCCGCCCTGCGGAAGGCGAACGACTGCTCGTGACCGCGCCACTGATCCACACCCGCGATGTCGCCGTCGAGCTCGGCGGTCGTCCGGTCCTGCGCGGCATCGACCTGTCGGTCGCCGCCGGCGAGGTCGTCGCGGTCCTGGGCGCCAACGGCTCCGGCAAGTCCACGCTGGTCCGCACGCTGCTGGGTCTGGTGCCGCCGGTGCGTGGCGACGTCGAGCTGTTCGGCACCCGGCTGGACGCGTTCCGCGCGTGGGAGCGTGTGGGCTTCGTGCCGCAGCGCGCCACCGCGACCTCCGGCGTACCGGCGACGGTCGGCGAGGTGGTGGCGGCGGGCCGGCTGTCTCGGCGTACCCCGTTCCTGCCCCTGCGTCGCGCCGACCGGGACGCGATCACCGCGGCGGTCGAGGCGGTCGGCCTCGGTGGCCGGCTCGGCGACGGCGTCTCGACTCTGTCGGGGGGCCAGCAGCAGCGCGTGCTCATCGCCCGGGCGCTCGCCGGCGAGCCGGAGCTGCTGGTGCTCGACGAACCGACCGCCGGCGTCGACGTGCAGTCACAGCGGGCGTTCGCAGACGCGCTCGGGGGGCTGGTGGCCCGCGGCGCGACGATCGTGCTGGTCGCCCACGAGCTCGGCCCGCTCGCCGACCTGGTCGGTCGCGCGGTGGTGATGCGGGACGGTCGGCTGGTGTACGACGGCCCGCCGCTGGCGGCGTTCACCGACGCCGACCACGGCCACCATCACCACGGGGCGCCCCGCGGGACCGACCACGTGCCGACGGTCGCGGGACCCCTGGACCCACTGAGCCGGGAGGTGGAATGAGCATCCTCGCCTACGACTTCGTGATCCGGGCGCTGCTCGGCGCGCTCTTCACCGGGCTCGCCGCGCCCGCCGTGGGCACCTACCTCGTGCAACGCAGGCTGGCCCTGATGGGCGACGGGCTCGGCCACGTCGCGGTCACCGGGGTGGCACTCGGGCTGCTCACCGGCGCCGCGCCCCTGCTCACCGCGCTGGTCGTGGCCATCCTCGGGGCGGTCGCCATCGAGGCGATCCGGGGCCGCGGCCGCACCAGCGGCGACGTCGCCCTGGCCCTGCTGTTCTACGGCGGCATCGCCGGCGGCGTGCTGATCACCGGACTGGCCGGACAGAGCGCCGCCGTCCTGAACAGCTACTTGTTCGGCTCGATCACCACCATCTCCCCTGGCGACGTCTGGGTGACGGTCGTCCTCGCGCTGGTCGTGCTCACGGTGTGCGTCGGGCTCTCGCCCCAGCTGTTCGCCGTCGCCCACGACGCGGAGTTCGCCCGGGTG
>NZ_DASSCL010000173.1:0-8297 GCF_035697785.1 Nocardioides sp. | reverse complement strand
CGGCGACGGCAAGCCCGTCGTCGCCACGGCGTTCACGCGCCTGACCGGCAAGTCCCCGGTCCTGCTGGCCGGGATGACCCCGACCACCGTCGACCCCGAGATCGTCGCCGCCGCGGCCAACGCCGGCCACTGGGCCGAGCTGGCCGGTGGCGGCCAGGTCACCGAGCCGATCTTCGACAAGAACATGGCGCGCCTGCGCGAGCGGCTCGACGAGGGCGTCACCGCGCAGTTCAACACGCTCTTCCTCGACCCCTACCTGTGGAAGCTCCAGGTCGGCGGCCAGCGCCTCGTCCAGAAGGCCCGGATGGCCGGTGCCCCGCTCGACGGCCTGGTGATCAGCGCCGGCATCCCCGAGACCGACGACGCCGTCGCGATCATCGAGGACCTTCAGGAGGCCGGCATCACGCATGTGGTGTTCAAGCCCGGCACGGTCAAGCAGATCCGCCAGGTGCTCGCGATCGCCCGCGAGGTCGAGACCCCGCTGATCATGCACGTCGAGGGCGGTGTTGCCGGCGGCCACCACTCGTGGGAGGACCTCGACGAGCTGCTGCTCGCCACCTACCCCGAGCTGCGCTCGGTCCCCAACCTGGTCGTGTGCGTCGGCGGCGGCATCGGTACGCCGGACCGCGCGGTCGACTACCTCACCGGCACCTGGGCCACCGCGCACGGCGAGGCCCCCATGCCCGTGGACGGCGTGCTGATCGGTACCGCCGCGATGGCGACCCGCGAGGCCACCACCTCCGCCTCGGTCAAGCAGCTGCTGGTCGACACCCCCGGTGTGAGCACCGACGTCAACGGCGGCTGGGTCGGCGCCGGCCGCAGCGCCGGCAACGTCACGAGCGGCCGCAGCCAGCTCGGCGCGGACATCCACGAGATCGACAACGCCGCCTCCCGCTGCGGCGCCCTCCTCGACCAGGTCGCCGGCGACGCCGAGGCCGCCCTCGCCCGCAAGGACGAGCTGGTCGCGGCCATGTCCGTCACCGCGAAGCCGTACTTCGGCGATGTCACCGAGATGACCTACGAGCAGGTGCTGCGCCGCTACGTCGAGCTCAGCGGTCCGCGCGACGGCGAGTGGCTCGACGTCACCTTCGCCGACCGCTTCACCGCGCTGCTCGACCGCGCGCTGGCGCGGGTGCACCCCCAGACCTCGGGTCCGATCGACCGGATCGAGGCCGACGACCCGACCGCCGCCATCGACACGCTCGTGGCGGAGCACCCGCAGGCCACGGCCTGCCGGCTGCACCCGGCCGACGTGCAGCACTTCCTCGAGGTGTGCCGCCGCCCGGGCAAGCCGGTCAACTTCGTCCCCGTGATCGACGCCGACGTACGCCGGTGGTGGCGATCCGACTCGCTGTGGCAGGCCCACGACGAGTCCTACGGGGCCGAGCAGGTCATCGCGATCCCCGGACCGGTCGCGGTGGCCGGGATCACGCGGGTCGACGAGCCGGTCGCGGACCTGCTCGACCGGTTCGAGCACGCGATCGTCGAGGAGCTCGTCACGCACGACTCCCCGGTCACGACCGCGGTGAACCGCAGCACCGTGGGCGAGGACGCCACCGTCCTCGACGCGGTCCGCAACGCCACCGACGTGGTGTGGGCGGGGCGCGTGGTGCCCAACCCGGTGCACCGGCTGGACGGCACGCCCGCCCAGCTGGTTCAGGACGGACCGGACGCTGCCGTGCTGGAGGTGCCGCTCGCGCGCGGCGCGCTCCGGTTGCGGCTCGACCTCTCGGGGGTCCGGGCCGGCCGGCTGCCGGTGATCTCGGAGGAGTCCGCCGGTGAGGCGATGGGCGCGCTGCTCGCGCTCACCGCCGGCGGCAGCCTGCCCGAGGTCGACGAGGGCACCGCCGTGCTGCACACCTCGTGGAGCACCGAGCTCGTCGCCGACCACATCGGCGTGACCGCCCCGCAGCGGCACCGCCGCGGCGACCAGGTCACCGACCCGGCCGAGGCGATCGTCCCCGACACGCTCGTGGGGCTCGCCTGGCCGGCGGTGTTCGCCTGCATCGGCGCCACCGAGGGCCTCCTCGACCTGGTCCACCTCGACCACCGCATCGAGGTGGCGCCGGGTGGCTTCGAGACCCTCCGCGCCGACGGCGTCGACCTGACGATCGAGGCGACCCGCGCCGGCGTCAGCGAGACGACGGCCGGTCGGGTGATCGCCGTGAACGTGCGCATCACCACGACCACGGGCGCCACGATCGCCACCCTGCACGAGAGGTTCATGGTCCGCGGCCGTGTCGGTGACGCCGAGCTGGCCGCCCCTGCCCCGCTCGTGCCCGACGCCCTCGACAAGCCGCGGGCGCGGATGGACCGCTTCACCGTGACCGCCCCGCACCACATGGCGGCGTTCGCGGCCGTGAGCGGCGACCACAACCCGCTGCACACCGACGTCCCGGCCGCCCGCCTGGCCGGCTTCGACGGCCCGATCGTGCACGGCATGTGGCTCTCCGCGGTCGGCGAGCGCGCCGCCGCGAGCGTCGCCGCCCGCAACCACGCCCGCACCGTGCAGGGCTGGCAGGCCCGCTGGGTCGCCCCGCTGCTGCCCGGCGCCGAGGTGGAGGTCACCGTCGAGCGCACCGGCGTGCGTGACGGTGCCACCGTGCTCGAGGTGAGCGCCCGTGCCGACGGCGAGCTCGCGATGGTGGCCGAGGCCCTCGTCGCAGCCCCGCACACGGCGTACGCCTTCCCCGGCCAGGGCATCCAGAGCAAGGGCATGGGCCTCGAGGCCCGCTCCCGCTCGGCTGCCGCCCGCGAGGTCTGGGACCGCGCGGACCAGCACACCCGTGAGGCGCTGGGCTTCTCCATCCTCGCGGTCGTCCGCGACAACCCGACCGAGCTCTGGGCCGACGGCGAGCTGCACCGCCACCCCGACGGCGTGCTCTTCCTGACCCAGTTCACCCAGGTCGCGATGGCGACGCTGGCCGTCGCCCAGGTCGCCGAGATGCGCGAGGCCGGCGTCTTCGTCGAGGGTGCGATCACCTGCGGTCACTCCGTGGGCGAGTACAACGCCCTCGCCGCGGTCACCGGCATCCTGCCCCTCGAGGCGCTGCTGGAGATCGTGTTCCGCCGCGGCATGGCGATGCACCACCTGGTGCCCCGTGACGCGCAGGGCCGCAGCAACTACCGGCTCGCCGCGATCCGCCCGTCGCAGATCGGCCTGGCCGACGACGACGTCCCCGAGTTCATCGGCGCGATCGGCGAGCGCACCGGCGAGTTCATCCAGATCGTCAACTACAACCTGCGTGGCTCGCAGTACGCCATCGCCGGCACCGTCGCCGGCCTGGAGGCGCTGGAGGAAGAGGTCGCGGAGCGGCGCGCGCGCTTCGGCGGCAAGCCGGCGTTCATCCTGGTGCCGGGCATCGACGTGCCGTTCCACTCCTCGGAGCTGCACGCGGGTGTCGCCGACTTCCGCCAGCGTCTCGACGAGCTGCTGCCGGCGCACATCGACACCTCGGTGCTGATCGGGCGCTACATCCCCAACCTGGTGCCGCGGCTGTTCACCCTCGACCGCTCGTACGTCGAGGAGGTGGCGTCCTACGTCGACTCCCCCGCGTTGAGCGCAGCGCTGGCCGACTGGGAGACCACGTCGGCAGACCCGGACCTGCTGGGTCGCACCCTGCTGATCGAGCTGCTCGCGTGGCAATTCGCCAGCCCGGTGCGCTGGATCGAGACCCAGGACCTGCTGTTCGGGTCCGTGGACGCAGACGTCGAGGACGGCGGCGGGCTGGGTGTCGAGGACTTCGTCGAGATCGGCGTCGCCTCCGCCCCCACCCTGGCCAACCTCGCTGCACAGACCACGAAGCTGCCCTCCTACGACGGCGTGGCGCCGCGGATCCTCAACTCGGGCCGCGACGAGGCCGTCGTGTTCGCCACCGACACCCCGGTGGTCGACGACGAGCAGCCGGAGGCCGACACCGAGTCGACCGAGTCGGCCGAGCCGAAGGCGCAGGAGGCCCCGGCCTCGTCCGCGCCGAGCGCGCCGGTGGCCGAGTCCGCCGACCGTCCGGCCGACCTGTCCTTCGACGCCGGTGACGCGACCCGCATCCTGGTCGCGCTGCGCACCAAGGTGCGCCCGGACCAGATCGGGCCCGCGGACACCATCGAGGCGCTCTGCGACGGTGTCTCGTCGCGGCGCAACCAGCTGCTCGTCGACCTCGGGGCCGAGCTCTCGCTCGGTGCCATCGACGGCGCGGCCGAGGCCGCGTGGTCGGCGCTGTCGGCCAACGTGAACAAGCTGGCCCGCACCTACAAGCCGTTCGGCCCGGTGCTCAGCGAGGCGATCAGCGAGCAGCTGCGCAAGTTCGCCGGCAGCGCCGGCAAGAAGCCGTCGGCGATCGCGGACCGCGTCACCGACGTCTGGCAGCTCGGCCCGGGCTGGGTCGCGCACGTCTCCGCGGAGCTCGCGACCGGGCTGCGTGACGGCAGCTCCACCCGTGGTGGTGCGCTCGGCTACGAGATGGACCTCGGCGACCTCGACACGGTCGTCGACCACGCCGTGCAGGCCGTGGGCCGGGCCCAGGGCGTGCAGGTCACCATGCCAGCCGGCGGTGGTGGCGCCGAGGGCGCCATGGTCGACTCCGCTGCGCTGGACGCGCTCACCGAGTCGATCACCGGCGAGGACGGCGTGCTCGCCTCGACCGCACGGCACCTGCTGAGCAAGCTGGGCGTCGCCCAGCCCGACGCCGCGGCCGAGGAGGGCGAGGACCTCGACGCCGAGCTGGTGAAGCTCGTCGAGACCGAGCTCGGCCCCGACTGGGCCCGCAAGGTGTCGCCGTCGTTCGACCCGCGCCGAGCAGTGCTGCTGGACGACCGCTGGGCCTCGGTCCGCGAGGACTTCGCCCGCGCCTGGACCGGCGACGAGTCGGTGCTCGAGCGCACCTTCCACGGACTGGACGAGCAGGCGCTCGGCCAGGCCCGCTGGTGGCTCGACAGGGCCGAGCGCGAGCAGCGCACCGACCTGGTGCGGCTCTACGGCGACGTCATCTCCGCCGCCGAGCGTGAGCTGTCGTGGACCGACGAGGTCGCCGTGGTGACCGGCGCGGCCCGCGGGTCGATCGCCGCCGCCGTGGTGGGCGACCTGCTGCGCGGCGGTGCGACCGTGGTGGCCACCACCTCGCGCCTGGACAAGGAGCGGCTCGCGTTCTTCCGCGAGCTCTACCGCGACCACGCCGCGACCGGTGCCTCCCTGTGGGTGCTGCCGGCCAACCTGGCGTCCTACTCCGACGTCGACGCCCTGGTCGAGTGGATCTCCTCCCCCGTGGTGGAGTCCGCCGGCGGGGCGAAGACCGAGCTGCGGCCCGCGCTGGACCCGACGCTGGTCTTCCCGTTCGCCGCCCCCGGGGTGCAGGGCACGGCTGCTGACGCCGGCCCGCGTGCCGAGGTCGAGCTGCGCGTCCTGCTCTGGGGCGTGGAGCGCCTGGTGACGGGTCTGGCCGCCAAGGGTGCCGAGCACCGCCTCGGCCGTCGGGTGCACGTGGTGCTCCCTGGCTCTCCCAACCGTGGCCGCTTCGGTGGCGACGGTGCGTACGGCGAGGCGAAGGCCGCGTTCGACGCCTTCGTGCAGCGTTGGCACGCCGAGCAGGAGTGGGCACGCCGGGTCTCCCTGGCCCACGCCCACATCGGCTGGGTCCGTGGCACCGGTCTGATGGGTCACAACGACCCGCTGGTCGACGCGGTCACCGAGGCCGGCGTACGCACCTGGTCGCCGAGCGAGATGGCCGCCGAGCTGCTCGAGCTGTGCAGCCCCGAGTCGCGCAAGGCTGCGGCGGTCGAGCCGATCGTGGCCGACCTGACCGGCGGCCTGGGTGAGGTCGACCTCGACCTCGCCGCGCTGGCCCGCGAGGCGCGCGCGGCCGCTGCCTCCGCGACCGAGGAGTCGACCACGGAGGACGACGACGCGCTGCTCGCACTGACCCACCCGGCCGGGTGGAAGACCGCGCAGCCGACGATGGCCTGGCCCGAGATCGACGCCCGTCCCGAGGACATGGTCGTCATCGTCGGTGCCGGCGAGGTCGGTCCGCTCGGCTCGTCCCGCACCCGCTTCGAGCTGGAGGTGGAGGACCGCCTGTCCCCCGCCGGCGTGCTCGAGCTGGCCTGGGTGACCGGGCTGATCGTGTGGGAGCAGGAGCCGGTCGCCGGCTGGCACGACGCCGAGTCGGGCGAGCTGCTCACCGAGGCCGAGGTCGTGGAGAAGTTCCAGGACCGGGTCGAGGAGAGCGTCGGCATCCGCCGCTACCGCGACGACGGCGCGATGGTGGACAACACCGCGCCGCTGATGGCGTCGGTGTTCCTCGACGAGGACACCTCGTTCGTCGTACGGACCAAGGACGAGGCCGAGGCCATGCTGGCCGAGGACCCGAAGCACACCCGGATCGCCCTGGCGGACCCGCAGGACCCCAACGGCGACTGGCAGGTCACCCGCCTCGCGGGCAGCCAGATCCGCGTGCCGCGACGCTTCAAGCTGTCCCGCTTCGTCGGCGCCCAGGTGCCCGACGGGTTCGACCCGAAGGCCTGGGGCCTCGGCTCGATGACCGAGTCCGTCGACCGGCTCGCGGCGTGGAACCTCGTCGCCACCGTGGACGCGTTCGTCTCGAGCGGCTTCGAGCCGGCAGAGCTGCTGCGCTGGGTGCACCCGACGAAGTTCGCCAACACCCAGGGCACCGGCATCGGCGGCATGCAGTCGACCCGCAAGATGTACGTCGACGCGCTGCTCGGCGAGACGCCGCCCAACGACGTGCTGCAGGAGGCGCTGCCGAACGTGATCGCGGCGCACACCGTGCAGTCCTACCTCGGTGGGTACGGCTCGATGGTGCACCCGGTCGCCGCCTGTGCGACGGCCGCGGTCAGCGTCGAGGAGGGCGTTGACAAGATCCGTCTCGACAAGGCCAGCGTGGTCGTGGCCGGTGGCTTCGACGACCTCGGCCTCGAGGGCATCGTCGGCTTCGGCAACATGAGCGCCACCGCGGACACCGCGGAGATGCTCGCCAAGGGCATCGACGAGCGCCACGTGTGCCGGCCCAACGACCGTCGTCGTGGCGGGTTCGTCGAGGGCCAGGGCGGCGGCACCGTCGTGCTGGCGCGCGGCGACGTGGCCGCCGAGATGGGTCTGCCCGTCCTCGGTGTGGTCGCCTACGCCGGCTCGTTCGCCGACGGCATCCACACCTCGATCCCGGCGCCCGGCATCGGCGCGCTGGGCGCGGGCGTGGGTGGTGCCGAGTCGCCGCTGGCGAAGGGCCTCGCGTCCCTGGGCCTCGGCGCGGACGACCTTGCGGTGGTGTCCAAGCACGACACCTCCACCGCGGCCAACGACCCGAACGAGTCGCAGCTGCACGAGCGGCTCGCCGACGCGCTCGGGCGCACGGCCGGCAACCCGCTCTACGTGGTGAGCCAGAAGTCGCTGACGGGGCACGCCAAGGGTGGTGCGGCCGCGTTCCAGCTCATCGGGCTGTGCCAGCTCCTGGCCACCGGCACGGTGCCGCCGAACCGCGGTCTCGACTGCGTGGACGACGTACTCGCCGACACCGAGCACCTCGTCTGGCTGCGCCAGGCCCTGCAGACCGGCCCGCTCCGGGCAGGACTGCTGACCAGCCTGGGCTTCGGGCACGTCTCCGCGATGGTCGCGGTGGCGCACCCGGGCGCGTTCGTGGCGGCCCTGTCGCCCGAGCAGCGCGAGACCTGGCTGCAGCGCGCGACCGAGCGACTGGTCGCCGGCGAGGCACGGCTGCTGGACGCGATGTGCGGCGGTGCTCCGCTGTATGCGAAGTCCGAGAAGCGCCGCTTCGCCGACGCCGACGTGACCCGGACCAAGGCCGACGAGGCCGCGATGCTGGTCGACCCGGCGGCCCGACTGGGCGAGAACGGCGTCTACGCGAGGGCGGGCCAGCAGTGACCGAGGTGCGTCGTACGACGGAGGCCGAGACCGGGACCGACCCGGCGGTCGAGGAGACTGCGCAGCAACCGTCTCGACAGGCCGGAACGGCGACGGTCGACCTGACCAACGCCGTCGGCGTCGGCATCGACGTCGTCGGCATCACTGCCTTCGCCGAACAGCTCGAGGAGCCCGGCACCCGGTTCGCGCAGGTGTTCACCCCCGGTGAGCGCCGCGCGGCCCGGGCCGGTTCCGGCACCGAGGCCGAGAGCCTCGCCGCTCGCTGGGCTGCCAAGGAGGCCGTGATCAAGGCGTGGTCGAGCACCTGCTTCGGCAACCCCGAGGTGATCGACCCCGAAC
This sequence comes from Nocardioides sp., assembly GCF_035697785.1. Classification (GTDB taxonomy): domain Bacteria; phylum Actinomycetota; class Actinomycetes; order Propionibacteriales; family Nocardioidaceae; genus Nocardioides_B. The sequence continues at coordinate 67 of NZ_DASSCL010000173.1, read as the reverse complement.
ACGTCGACCTCCGCGAGATCGAGGTCCGCAACGACGCCTGGGGCCGCCCAGCCATCCGCCTGCACGG
>NZ_DASSCL010000172.1:0-20007 GCF_035697785.1 Nocardioides sp. | reverse complement strand
GCGATGATCACCACCACGCCGTTCCATCCACGCCTGAGCGAGCTCAACAGCCAGGGGCTCTACACGCACTGGCAGGGACGGCTCTCCGCGCTGCGGTACACCGACGCGCCGAAGCACGAGTACTTCGCTGTGCGCAACGCGGTCGGCGTCTTCGACACCTCACCGCTGTACAAGTACCGCGTCACCGGACCCGGCTCCGAGCGGCTGCTGTCCGGCGCACTGCTCCGGGACATCCGCACCTGCCGTCCGGGCCAGGCGCAGTACACCGCGTGGTGCGACGACCGTGGGTTCGTCATGCACGACGGCGTGGTGTTCCGGCACTCCGCCGACGACTTCCTGCTCACCGCCGGCCGACCCACCCTCTCGTGGTTCCAGGAGCTCGCGTCCGGGTTGCCGGTGCAGCTCGAGGACGTGTCCGACGCCTACGGGATGCTGGCCGTCCAGGGGCCGCGCTCGCGCGCCGTGCTCGCGACGCTGATGCCCGCGGCCGAGTCGCTGGCGTACTTCGACCATGTGCCCGCCAAGGCCGCCGGCGCCGCGGTCACCCTGTCGCGCACCGGCTACACCGGTGACCTCGGCTTCGAGATCACTGTGGACGCCGACGACGCGGTGGCCGTGCTCGACGCGGTACTCGACGCCGGTGCCACCCACAGCATCCGGCCGTTCGGTGAGGAGGCGCTGATGACGCTTCGCATCGAGGCCGGCCTCCCGCTCGTCGACGTCGAGTGGCACGACGCCCGGCTCGCCCTGAGCGACGCCGACTGCGTGAGCCCCAAGGAGCTGGGCCTCGGCTGGATGCTCCGCGGTGTCCGCGACGGCTCCCGCCGGTTCGTCGGGTCAGAGCCGATCCGCCGCGAGCTGCTCGACGGCACGTCGCGCTGGGCGACCACCGGCCTCGTCGTCGACGCCTCGCACTGGGACCGGCTGCACCGCGACGTCGGCCTGTTTCCGCCGAAGTCCGAGCACCCGCTTCCCTACGAGGCGATGGTGCTCGACGACGACCGGGTGGAGGTCGGCTACTGCACGAGTTTCGTGTACTCGCCGATGCTGCAGCGCCACATCGGCATCGCCCGGGTCCGCCCCGACCTCGCGGCGGTCGGCACGGACCTGCGGCTCGAGCTCGCGATCGCCCACCACAACACGACGGTGCGGGTCACCACGACCTCGATGCCGTTCTTCGACCCGGAGAGGAAGAGGTCATGACCACGTCGCACGACTTCGACGCGATCATCGTGGGTGGCGGTCACAACGGCCTCACCAACGCGGCGTACCTCGGCAAGGCCGGGCTGCGGACTCTGGTGCTGGAGAAGAACGACCTCGTCGGCGGTGCCGCCATAACCGAGGAGCTGATGCCCGGCTTCTCCTTCACGACGTTCTCCTACGCACTCAGCCTGCTGCGACCGGAGATCATCCACGAGCTCGACCTGGTGGAGCACGGGTTCCTGCCGCTGATGATGCCGTCGTCGTTCCATCCCACCGGGGACGGTGACTATCTCCTGTTCGGCGACGATCACGGCCAGAACCTGCAGGAGATCCGCCGCCATTCGCCGCGCGACGCGGACGCCTACGAGCGCTACCACCATGACCTCGACCGGGTCTGCCGGGCGATCCGTCCACTTTTCGACAACGCGCCGCCGAACATCTTCGGCAGCGACCCTGAGGACGCCGTCGACGTGAAGTGGCTGGTCGACCACCTCGGTGGCATCGACCGCAAGACGATGCACGACGTCGTCCGGCTGCTGACCGGCAGCGCCGCCGACTGGCTCGACGACTACTTCGAGCACGAAGCGATCAAGGGCTTCCATGCGTCGTCGTCCATCATCGGCTCCAAGGTCGGTCCGATGTCGCCGGGCTCCGGCCTGGTGCTGCTCTTCCACAAGATGGGCGAACACGACGGCCACCTCGGCTCGTGGGCGTTCCACAAGGGAGGCAACGGCGGCTTCACCCAGGTGCTTGCCCGGGCGGCCGAGGCGAACGGTGCCCAGATCCGGCTCGGCGCACCGGTGGCCTCGGTGCTGACCGAGGGCGGCCGAGCAGTCGGCGTCGTACTGGACGACGGGACGGAGTTTCGCGCCCGGGTGGTCGTGTCCGCACTGGACCCGCGGCGTACTTTCCTCGACCTCGTCGAGCCTCGCGAGCTGCCGCTCGACTTGGTCGACAACGTGCGGCGGATGAAGTTCCGCGGCGTCTCGGCCAAGGTCAACTTCGCACTCGATGGGCTGCCGGTCTTCCCCGCCCTGCCGGACACCGATCACCAGTTCGGTGGCTTCCTCAACATCGGCCCGACCATCGAGTACGTCGAGAGGGCGTTCGACGCCGCGAAGTACGGCTGGTACTCCGAGCGGCCGTTCATCGACGCGGCGATCCAGTCGGTGGTCGACCCCGACATGGCCCCGCCCGGGAAGCACGTCATGTCGTGCTTCGTGCAGTACGCGCCGTACGAGCTGAAGGGGAGCGACTGGGAAACCGAACGCGACAGTTTCGGCGACAAGGCGCAGGCCGTGCTCGAGTCGCATTTCCCGGGCTTCGGCGACCTGGTGCTGCACCGCGAGGTGGTCACACCCGTCGACATCGAGGCCCGGACCGGACTGACCGAGGGCAACATCTTCGCCGGGGAGTTCCTGGCGCCGCAGATGTACTTCTTCCGGCCCGCGCCCGGTTGGAGTCGCTACGCCACGCCGATCGAGGGCTACTACCAGTGCGGCTCCGGCACCCACCCCGGCGGGTGTGTGATCGGAGCCCCCGGGAAGCTCGCTAGCGAGCGGATCCTGTGTGACCTCGCCCGCTGACGCTCGACGATCGCCAGCCCAGGCACGCACCCGACCGGCGTCGAGGTCGGCAGGCGTCCGGCGCGGCGTCCAGCAGCTCGTTGTGGTTGCCGACGATGCTGCTAACCGGCAGAGCCCGCTGAGAACCCTGCGTGGACGACGCCGTCTGCTCGGACCAGGCCTTGCCCCGGGCTACTTTCAGGACCTTGCCTCGGGAACCTTCCCGTAGCGGGTCGCGGAGGCTGCCAGGTGGAACAAGCCGACAGCAACCCGATTCGGGCGCAGCTCCGGGATCCTCCGGGATCCCCCTACCGCACCGATCCACTCGATGCGGAGATGTTCTCGCCGGCAAACAGTGGCAACGTGCACCTGACAACGCCTGGCGATCGCCGGTCGAAGAGCCGAACGCCGACGGTCTTGGATTCCGTCGGCGTGCATACCCCCTCCCCTCCAAAGCCGCAGGTCGGGACCCGGTTCCGGAATTTCGGGCGGGCGAGGAGCACCAACTTCCTCCCGTATTACGCCCGGCCAAACCATTGACAGACCTGGTCGTCCGCGTATCCGCAGGTCAAAGGCCTGAAGCGACCGGCCGAAAAGTGTGTCCGAAAACCGCTGGCGAACATACCGCCTACCGGTATCTAGGGCGCTGAGCCGAAACGCAAAACCGCAGGTCAGCAGGACAATTTCGGTTGGTGGCAGGTGCAGGATTCGAACCTGCGTAGGCATACGCCGACGGATTTACAGTCCGCTCCCATTGGCCGCTCGGGCAACCTGCCAGTGCTGACCCGGCTTGGAGGCCGGCGCAGCGACACGAAAGAATAGCGCAGCCAGACTCGCTGACTAAATTCGCCTGGGACCCAGGCATGGGAGGTACGCCGCATGGCCGACTCGTCGTTCGACATCGTGAGCAAGATCGACCAGCAGGAGGTCGACAACGCCATCAACCAGGCGCAGCGCGAGATCAGCCAGCGGTTCGACTTCAAGAACACCGGGGCCACAATCGAGCGCTCGGGGGAGCATGCCGTCGAGATCTCGGCTAACGCCGACGACCGTGCCAGCGCGGTGCTGGACGTGTTCAAGGACAAGCTGATCAAGCGCAACCAGTCGCTGAAGATCATCGAGGCGGGTGAGCCGCGGCAGAGCGGTCGCGAGTCGAAGATCTCCGTGGCCCTCAAGGAGGGCATCTCCCAGGAGAACGCCAAAAGGGTCGGCAAGCTCATCCGCGACGAAGGTCCCAAGGGCGTCAAGGTCCAGGTGCAGGGCGACGAGCTGCGGGTGTCGAGCAAGAAGCGTGACGACCTGCAGGCGGTCATCTCGCTGGTCAAGGGTCAGGACTACGACTTCGCCGTGCAGTTCACCAACTACCGCTGAGGCATCCGACAACGATTCGTCTGCGGTCCGCCGGTGAGAATCACCCCATGGACCGCAGACGAATCGTTGTCGGGCGGCCCGGGGAGGGCGCATGAACTGGCGGGGACATCTGGTGCTGTCGGTCAAGGCTGCGCTGGCGGCCGGGCTGGCCTGGCTGCTGGTCCAGCCGTTGTGGGGCTTCGCCGACGACTACCCCTACTACGCCCCGCTGGGCGCGGTCATCGCGGTCACGTCGACGGTCGCGGGGTCGGTGCGCGAGTCGCTCCAGGGGCTCGTCGCCATTGCGGTCGGCGCGGTGATCTCGCTGGCCGCGCTGCGGACCCCGTTGCCGGTGGCCGCGGAGATCGCCCTTGTCGTGCTGGTCGGTACGGCCGTGTCGGGCTGGCACCGGTTCGGCAACAAGGCGGGCTGGGTGCCGATCACCGCACTGTTCGTGCTGATCATCGGCCAGGGTGACGCCGTGGACTACGCCTTCGGCTACCTCGGGCTGGTCGGGCTGGGCGCGGCGGTCGGCATCGGTCTCAACGTCGCCTTTCCTCCGCTTGCGCTCAGCGCGATGGCGGACTCCGTGCGTCGGCTGCGGGCGTTGCTGGCCGACCAGCTCGACGACCTCGCCGAGGGGCTGCTCAGCGAGGAGGCGCTCACGCCGGACCAGTGGCGGCAGCGACAGCGCGCGCTGCGCCCGACGGCCGAGGAGATGCAGCGCGTGGTGGGTCACGCCACCGAGGCGCGGCGTGCCAACTGGCGGGCAAAGCGGTGGGACGAGACGGCGGAGTGGCGCTACCAGCAGGCGCGCGCTCTGCAACACGTGGCGTTCCTGATCGAGGACCTGACCGCGCTCGTCGTCGACCAGGAGCACGCCGAGCGGCAGCGGGTCGCCCTGGGGCCGCGGCTGCGCCCGCACGCCGCGCACGCGCTGCAGGAGATGGCCGAGGTGCTGCGCGTGGTCGACGGGGACGAGAAGCCGGACCAGCAGCTGTACGTCGCCGACGAAGCGGTCAACAAGCTCGTCGACGAGCTCCGCGACGAGCGGGTGCGGTCCGACAGCGACCTCTTCGCGGCAGGGACCGTCGTGGCCGGTGTGAGGAGGGCCCTGGCGTCGCTGGCACCCGAACGGCTGCGCGACGAGATCCCGTCGGACTGGTGAGGCCTCAGCCCAGAGTGGCGAGCACCGGGTCGAGCAGCCAGCCGGGCAGCACGGAGAAGAGCACACCGGCCACGAAGGTCATCCCGATCGCCACCCCCACCCCGTTCGGTACGTCGTACGTGGAGGCGCCGACCGACACCGCGGGCCGGAACAGCTCGCGCAGCCACTTCGCGTAGTAGACGAGGCCGATCGCCACGTTGACCGCCATCACGACCACCAGCCACGTCACCGACGAGGCGGCGTCGAACACGATCACCTTGGCCAGCAGCCCGATCACGCCTGGCGGGAGCCCGGCGAGCGCGACCAGGGCGAAGGCGAGCGGCCAACCGGCGCCGGGCTCCTCTGCGATGAGGCCGCGGTAGTCCGAGAGCCGCTGCGCGGGGTGTCGGGTGCCGACCACGGCGGCGACCGCGAAGGCGCCGAGGTTGATGAACGCGTAGACCGCCAGGTAGCCGAGCGAGCCGGCGAGGGCGTCGCCCGCCGCGCCCGGCCGGACCGCCCCGAACGGCACGAGGATGTAGCCGGCCTGGGCTACCGACGACCAGGCCAGCAGCCGGACGGCGTGGTCCTGGCGGAGTGCAAGCACGTTGCCGACGGTCATCGTGAGCGCAGCCATCACCGCTACGACGGGGGCCCAGGCGTCGGCCAGCCCCGGCAGGCCACGGCCGAGCACCAGCATCAGCCCCACGAAGCCCGCCGCCTTCGACACGACTGAGAGGTAGGCGGCGACGGCGATCGGGGCTCCTACGTAGGTGTCAGGCACCCACATGTGGAACGGAACTGCGGCCACCTTGAACGCGAGCCCGACGACGGTCAGCAGCGCGCCGGCGATGAGCACCGACTCGGGCTCGGCGCCCTGCGCGACGGACGCCGCGACCGCGTCGAGGAACACCGACCCGGTCACGCCGTACAGCAGGGAGATGCCCATCAGGGTCACGGCCGTGGACACCACCGAGACGAGGAAGAACTTCAGCGCCGCCTCGGCGGCGCGGGGGTCGCCACGGCGCAGCCCGGCGAGTGCGAACGCGGGCAGGGAGACGACCTCGAGCGCGACCAGCAGGGTGATCAGGTCGCGGGAGGCAGCGATCGTCAGCGCACCCGCCGCGGAGCTGAGCAGCAGGAAGTGCCACTCTCCCTGCGGGATCCGCCCCTCGACGACCGACGCGGTGCCGATGAGCGCGACGACCGCCGTGCCGAACAGCACGATCCCCCAGAACACCAGCGTGAAGCCGTCGGTGGCGAACGAGCACAGCAACGGACCCTCGACACCGTCCTCGATGCAGAACGTGCTGCGCACCGGCTCCTGCCAGAGCAGCACCGTGGGGACGGCGGCCACCGCAGTGGCGAGCACGGTCAGCGCCGACGGCAGCAGTGCGAGCCCCGAGCCGCGGTCACCGGGGAGGTCGAGACGGTCATGACCCACGAACGCGTCGACCATCAGCACCAGCACCGCGGCCACCGCAAGCACGGTCGGGGCGGCCACCGCCAGCCAGTCGATGCTCTGCACGGTCATCGCAGCCCCCCGAGGAACGCGACGGTCGCCTCGGCGACCGGGGTGAGCAGCAGACCCGGTGCGACACCGAAGACAAGCGTGGCGGCCACCAGTGGCGACCAGGTCAGCCACTCCCAGGCGGTGACGTCGCCGCGGACCACCGGCTCGGGCGGTGCGGCGCCGGTCTCACCGGACTGGAACGCGGAGCGGATCATCGCTAGGAAGTACGCCGAGGCGAGGATCACGCCGAACGCCGCGATCACCGCGAGCAGCACGAAGGTCTCCCGCGGCAGCGACCCGTCCGGGAACACCGCGGACCGGATCGCCAGCATCTCGCCCCAGAACCCGGCCAGGCCGGGCAGCCCGAGCGAGGCCATCGCGGCGAAGGCGACCAGACCGCCGAGCCGCGGCACCTGCCCGTAGAGGGCCCGCAGCCGGCCGAGGTCGCCGGTGCCGTAGCGGTCCTTGACCGCCCCCACGAGGAAGAACAGCAGCCCGGTGATGATGCCGTGCGCGACGCTGGCGTAGACCGCGGCCTGGACGCCGCCGAGGGTGAACGTGGTCGCGGCGAGCACCACGAAGCCCATGTGCCCGACGGAGGAGTAGGCGATCAGCCGCTTGAGGTCCGTCTGCGCGAGGCAGGCGAGCGCGGCGTACACGATGCCCACGACCGCGAGCCCAGCAACGACGGGCTGCAGCCACTCCCAGCCCGGATCCACGACCGGCAGCCAGAACCGCAGGAACCCGTAGGTGCCGAGCTTCAGCAGCACCGCGGCCAGCACCACCGAGCCGACCGTCGGGGCCTTGGAGTGCGCGTCGGGCAGCCAGATGTGCAGCGGCCACAGCGGCGTCTTCACCGCGAGGCCCAGCGCGACGAGCACGGCGGCGGCCAGCGCGGTGGCCCCGGAGGGCTGGTAGGACGCGGCGATCTCGACGATGTCGAAGGTGCCGGCTTCGGCCCGCACCAGCACGAAGCCCACCAGCATGAGGGCCGACCCGAGAACCGTGAACACCAGGAACCGGGTCGCGGCCCGGCGCCGCAGTGCCTCGCCACGCGGTCCGTGCGCGTCGCCCCACCGGTCGATCACGAACCACATCGGGATGAGGGCTACTTCGAAGAACGCGAAGAACAGCACCAGGTCGAGGGCGAGGAAGCTGCCGAGGACGCCCGCCTCGATCACCAGCAGCAGCACGGCGAGCGCGGTCGTGCCACCGCCTTCGGGGGCGTTGCGGACCAGCGCGATCAGCGCGCACGCGAACACGACGGTGCTCATCAGCACCAAGGGAGCGGAGATGCCGTCGAGGCCGAGGTGCCAGCGGATGCCGACCGCCTCGACCCAGGCCACGTCGACGTGGGACCCGTCGAGTGCGGTGGTGGAGACGACGACAGCCCACACCGACCAGGCGAGTACGACGAGGCCACCGAACGCCGCGACCCCCACGCCGGCACGGCCGCGGCGACCGACGAGCATGGCCATCGCGGCCATCACTACGGGTGCCGCGACGAGTCCGTTGAGCACCAGGGCGTTCATGCCACCGCTCCCGCCAGGACGGCGACCGCCGCGGCGCCGACCACGACCACGACCAGGTAGGTCTGCACGTTGCCCGTCTGCGCGAGCCGGAGCAGTCCCCCGATGCCGCGTGCGCTCGCGCCGGCACCGTCGGCGTACCCGTCGATGACGTCGCGGTCGCCGGCGCGCACCAGCTGAGCCAGCCAGCGCACCGGTCGCACGATCGCCAGCTCGTAGACCCGGTCGATCGGCGGGTGCGGCAGCACCACCCGCGGCCACATCGCCCGGCCTCGGGCCCGCCACACCAGCAGCACGACGACGGCCGCCACTGCCACGAGCAGGGTCATCACGATCGACTCCGCGACGTGGAAGAGCTCGACGTCGTACGCCGGCCCGAACAGGGCCGCGGGATCGGCGACGACGAGGCCGCCGAGCACGGTGGGGACGGCGAGCAGGTAGAGCGGCACGCGCATGGACGGCGGCGACTCGTGCACGTCCCGTTCGTCGGCCTCGTCGACACTCCCAAAGAACACCAGCAGCCAGGCCCGCAGCGAGTAGGCGACGGTCAACAGCGCGGTGAGCACCATCGAGACGAGCAGCAGCCAGGCCACCCACGGCCAGACGAGCCGGCCGTGCTGGGCACCCTCGAGCGCGCCGGCGATGACGGCGTCCTTGGCGAAGAAGCCGACCAGGGGTGCGACTCCAGCGAGTGCCGCGAAGCCGATCGTCATCGTGGCGAAGGTGTCCGGGAGCTTTGTGCGGAGCCCGCCCATCTCGGTCATCGACGTCGAGCCGCCGACGGCGTGCACCACCGACCCGGCCGACAGGAACAGCAGCGCCTTGAACGCACCGTGGGCCAGCAGGAGCAGCACCGCCGCCGGCCACGCCCCGACCGCCAGCGCGCCGAACATGTAGGCGAGCTGGCTGACCGTCGACCAGGCCAGCACGCGCTTGAGGTCGTCGGTGACCAAGGCGTACAGCGCGGAGATGAACATCGTGACCGCGGCGGTGAGCGCGAGCAGCGTGAGCGCCACCGGCGCGGAGAGGAAGAGGGGGTAGACGCGGGCCACCAGGAACACACCGGCGGCAACCATCGTCGCCGCGTGGATCAGCGCGGAGATCGGCGTCGGGCCGGGCATCGCGTCGGGGAGCCAGGTGTGGAACGGGAACTGCGCCGACTTGCCCATCACGGCAATGGCCACCAGCACGGCCGGCAGCCAGAGCTCGTCGCGCGGCAGCGCCTGGTCGGTGACCGCGGCCATGACCGTGCTGATCCGGTAGCTGTCGAACCGCTCGCCCAGCACCAGGATCGCGAACAGCAGGCCGAGGTCGGCGGTGCGCGTCATCAGGAACGCCTTCACCGCGCCGCTGCGCGCCTCGGCGAGCTCCCAGTGGTGCGAGATAAGGAAGTACGAGCACGCACCCATCAGCTCCCAGCCGACGAGCAGCACCCAGAGGTCGTCCGCGACGACCACGGCCACCATCGCGCCGGTGAAGATCGACACGAGGGCGGCGTACGACGGGTAGCGGGGGTCACCGGCGAGGTAGCCGAGGGAGTACACCTGCACCAGGAACGCCACGACGCCGACCAGGATCAGCAGCACCGCCGACAACGGGTCGACGTACACCGCCAGCTCGATCGGCGGGAGCGTGGACGCCGTCGCGACGTAGACCTCGGCGAGCGGCTCGGCGTCCCCGAGGTGGGCCGCGGCCACCACCGAGGCGAGGGCCAGCGTGGTGAACGACCCGCCCACCGCGATGCCGCGGGCGGCCACGTCGGCCCGGTGGCCGAAGAACAGTGTCGTCACAGCCGCCGCGAACGGTACGACGAGCATGGTCAGCACCACCCAGCTCATCGGACCCCCCGTTCGGCGCCCCGGGGTTCAGGTAGGTCGAGACGGTCGCGGTCCGCGAGGTCCCGGAGCCGGTCGACGTCGATGTGCCCGTGGCTGCGGAACACCAGCAGCACGATCGCCAGCGCGAGACCGATCTCCGCGGCCGCGATGACGATGGTGAACAGCGCCAGCGTCTGGCCGCCGTGCAGCACGTCGCGGAAGGCGGCATCGAAGGCGACCAGGTTGATGTTGACGGCGTTGAGCATCAGCTCGACACCCATCAGGACCAGCACCGCGTTGCGCCGGGCGAGGACGCCGTAGACGCCGATCCCGAAGAGCATGCTCGCGAGCAGCAACGGCCACCAGAGCGGCATCAGCCGTCCTCCCGGTCCCGCAGCCGGGACAGCACGATCGCCCCCACCAGCGCGGCGAGCAGCAGCACGCTCAGCACCTCGAAGGGCAGCACCCAGCGGCGGAAAATGGTCTCACCGGTGACCTCGGCCGAGCCGACGACGACCCGGTCGAGGTCGATGCGCACGTCCTGGAAGCCCGCCACCACGGTCACGCCGAGAAGCACCGCGACCAGGAGCCCCACTACGGCGGCCGGCACCGCACGACGCACGGTCAGGTCCGGCTGGGGGCCGGTCGGGGCGCGGGTCAGCATCAGGGCGAAGAGCAGCAGCACCACGACCGCGCCGACGTAGATCAGCACCTGAACCCAGGCGACGAACTCGGCGGCGAGGACGAGGAACACCCCGGCGACCGACCCGAGCGTGACCACCAGCCAGAGCGCGGCGTGCACGAGGTGCGAGGTGGTGACGACGAGCAGCGCGGACACGACGGCGATCCCGCTCAGCAGCAGGAAGATCGCCTCGACCCAGCTCACGGCCGGTCCTCCGGCGCGGGCCGCTCCGCCGCCTTCTCCGCCGCCTTCTCCGCCGCCTTTTGGGCGACCCCGATCTCCTTCGCCGGCTCCGCATTCGGGTCGAGGGCCACCGGCGCCGGCACGGTCCACATCCACTCCCGCAACCGGTCCTTCTCGTGCGTCAGCTCGCGGATGTCGAGCTCGGCGTACTCGAACTCCGAGCTCCAGTGCAGTGCGTCGAAGGGGCATACCTCGATGCAGATCGAGCAGTACATGCAGATCGAGAAGTCGATCGCGAACCGGTCGAGGACGTTGCGGGTCTTGTCCTTGCCGCCCTCGGTCGTCGCCGGGATCACGTCCTTGTGCGAGTCGATGTAGATGCACCAGGCCGGGCACTCGCGCGCGCAGAGCATGCAGGACGTGCAGTTCTCCTCGATCAGCGCGATGACACCGCGGCTGCGCGGCGGCAGCTCCGGCAGCGCGTCGGGGTAGTGCGCGGTGACCGAGCGCCGGGTCAGCTGGCGCATCGTCAACGCCAGTCCCCTGGCCAGACCGACTCCCGGGATCCTCACGCGGTCATCACCACCCCGGCCGCCGTGATCGCGAGCTGGAGCAGGGCGAGCGGCACCAGCACCTGCCAGGCGAAGCGCTGCAGCTGGTCCTCGCGCAGCCGCGGGTAGGCAACCCGCACCCAGATCACCACGAACGCCACGGCCATCGTCTTGAGCAGGGTCCACAGCCAGCCGAGCTGGTCGTCGAAGGGTCCGCGCCAGCCGCCGAGGAACAGCACGGCGGTGAGCGCGGAGAGTACGACGATGCCGGCGTACTCGGCCAGGATGAACAGCGCGAAGCGCAGCCCGCCGTACTCGGTGTAGGGCCCGAAGACGATCTCGGCGTCGGCGATCGGCATGTCGAACGGCGGTCGCTGCACCTCGGCGAGTCCGGACACGAAGAACACGAACATCGCGATCCCCTGCCACAGCAGCCACCACGGCGACCACTCGAGGACGATCCCGGTCAGCGAGAGCGTGCCGGCTGCCATCGCGACCGACGCGGCGGCGAGCACGAACGGCAGCTCGTAGGCCATCAGCTGCGCGGCCACCCGGATGCCGCCGAGGAGGCTGAACTTGTTGGCGCTCGACCAGCCGCCCATCAGGCTGCCGATCACCCCGGCTCCCATCACCGCGATGACGAAGAACAGCCCGATGTCGAGGTCCTGGCCGACCAACCCCGGGCCGAGCGGGATGACCAGCATCGCGACCAGGTAGGGCACCAGCGCGACGGCCGGCGCGATCTTGAAGACCATCCGGTCGGCCGCGGCCGGGACGACGTCCTCCTTCTGCACGAACTTGACGCCGTCGGCGATGAGCTGCGCCCAGCCGTGGAAGGCGCCGGCGTACATCGGCCCGACCCGGCCCTGCATGTGCGCCATCGCCTTGTGCTCGACCTGCCCGACCAGCAGGGGCACGACCAGGAACGCGGCCAGCACGCCCGCCAGCCGCAGTGCGAGCTCCAGGGCCTCACTCACTGCGCGGCCAGTCGTCCGGCACGCCCGGCGGCTTCATCCGGCGCCGGGACGTGGTTGCTGCGGGGGCGTGGTCGCTCTCACCGGGCTCCTTCGCGCCCGGCCACGGCTTCGCCACCCGCGAGGCGAGCACGAACTCCTTGCGCAGCGGGTGACCCTCGAACTCCTCGGGCAGCAGCAGCTTCGCCAGCGGAAGCACCTCGCCCCCCGACGTGAAGTCGACCCCGAACATCTCGTGGGTCTCGCGCTCGTGCCACCTGGCCCCGGCGTACACCTCGACGACCGACGGCAGTGTCGGTGAGTCGCGCGGCACCCGGGTGCGGACCAGTAGATGCACCACGCGGCCGGGCGAGCGGTGATCCGCCACGTGGCAGACGATCCGGAAGCCTTCGTCCTCGCTGCCGAGCTCGTCGACCGCGGTCAGGAAGTCGAAGAAGGAGCAGCCGAGACCGTCCCGGGCCAGCAGCAGGGCGTCGACCCAGTGCTCCGCGGGCACGTCGACGGTCAGCGGACCGAAGCCCTCGTCGACGGCGGCGTCGTCACCGAACGCACTGGTGTACGCCGCGCGCACCCGACCGGGCCACAGCTCCGCGGGTCTGCTCACGCCGGTTCCCTGCTGGTCGTCTCGTCGGTGGACGAGCCCGTCGAGGCCGGCAGCACCAGCCCGCGCTGCACGGAGGCCGCGTCGGTCGCGCGGTAGCCCGCGGTGTAGCGGTCCTTCAGCGACTCCCCGTCGATCTTCTCCTGCAGCTTGAGGATGCCCTGCAACAGCGCCTCCGGCCGCGGCGGGCAGCCAGGCACGTAGACGTCGACGGGGATGATCTGGTCGACTCCCTTGGTCACGCAGTAGGAGTCCCAGTAGGGCCCGCCGGAGTTGGAGCACGAGCCGAAGGAGATGACGTACTTGGGCTCGGGCATCTGCTCGTAGAGACGTTTGATGGCGGGCGCCATCTTGTCGGTGACCGTGCCCGACACGACCATCAGGTCGGCCTGCCGCGGACCCGGCGCGAACGGGATCACGCCGAGGCGGATGAAGTCGTGACGCGCCATCGACGTGGCGATGAACTCGATCGCGCAGCACGCCAGGCCGAAGTTGAACACCCACAAGGAGTACTTGCGACCCCAGTTGAGCAGGTATCGGGCCGGCTTGGGCGCGAGCCTCTGCAACGGGCCGACCGTCGGCATGCCCAGCTCCGTCGTGGTCACGTCCATATCAGCACCCCCTTGCGCCACGCGTAGACCAGACCGACGGCGATGAACCCGATGAAGACGCCCATCTCCGCAACACTGACCCAGCCGAGCCCGGCGAACACCGTCGCCCACGGGAACAGGAAGACCGCGTCGACGGCGAAGATCACGTAGAGGTACGCGAAGACGTAGTAGCGCACATGGGTCTGCGCCCAGCCCTCCCCGACCGGGTCGACGCCGCACTCGTAGGTGAGCAGCTTCTCCGGAGTGGCGTGCGCGGGACGGAGCATCGCGTTGCCGCCGAACATCGCGGCGACCAGCAGGACACCGAGCACGATGATCGCGAGCAACGGGACGTAGGTCCCGAAGTAGTCGGCCGCGCTCGAACCCGCCACGTGGCCACTCTAGGGATTGACGGGCCTGTCCGCAGGGGGCACGCCCCAGCTACCCCGTCCGGGGCGCCAGTCAGGCGGCCGGTCCGGGCTCCCCGAGGTCGTAGACGCGCCGGATGCTGCTGCCGAGCTTGCCGATGTCGGCACCGTAGACGTGCAGCGAGATCGCCTTCGGCGTACCGCTGTTCGAGACCCGATGGATGTCGCCGGGGGGCGCGATGCCGGTCACCTCGCCGCGCCTGTTGACCGTGTGCCCCGACACGACCAGCTGGCGACGCCCCTTGCGGCCCGCCAGCCGATAGAGCGTCTCGGTCTCCTGCCCCTCGTACACGCCGACCGTGCACCAGGACACGTGGTCGTGCACCGGAGTCGCCTGACCGGGCAGCCAGACCAGGGCCACGACCGAGAAGGACCCGTCCGGCTCCACGTGCAGCACGTGCTGGGTGTACCCCTCCTCCGAGCCCTCCCGCTGGTGCTCCTCGAGCAGGCCCGGCTGACGCAGTGCGGGACGTAGGTACTCCGCTACGTGACGGGCCGTGTCGCCTTCGGACAGGCCCCGGGCCACGACGGTGCGGATCCGGGTGATCAGGTCGGTGAGTGGCGTGCGTACGACGGTGGTGGTCATGACCCTCCTCCTCAGCCCACCAGGGCGGCGTTCGACGGGAGCGGACGCAGCGCACCGGCGACCGCTCGTGCCTGACGGCGGATGTCCGGTACCGCGGCGACCTCCCACTCGGACCCGCGGCGAGCGGCGCCGACGACGTGCACGGCGCGGGCCGGTACGCCTCCCTCGTCGCGCAGCCGGCCGTCGCCGGACACGTCCAGACCGAGCCCGTGCGGCCCGGGTCGCAGCAGTCCCCGGGCCGCGAGCCCGTCGACCAGCGGGTTCCATCCGGGCGTGGCCGCCGGGGCGGGTCCGGTGCAGTTGACCACCAGGTCGAACGACGCGACGTCGACGTCGCCCGGGCGGGTCACGCGCAGCCGACCGTCGAGCTGGAGGCCCTCGACGAGATCCGCCATGGCCGGTGCCATCCGGTGCCGGGCGATCTCCCAGTGGCGCGCCGCGTGTCTCAGGAACCGCTGCTGCTCGGCGTACGACCAGGCGGCCCATTGCCGGTTGGCCCCGGCCTTCAGCGCCTCCACGACGGCACGCCAGTCCCCGCCGGCCTGTGCGGTCCCGGCGCGGGCGGCCGCGAACGCTGCGGCAACCGTCGGCTCGGGCCGACCGTGCACACCGCCCGGGAGCGGCGGGTGGTCCAGGTGGCGCAGCGGCAGGAGACCGTGTCGTGACACGGCGACCATCTCCACTTCGTGGTGCGCGTTGGCCAGCTGGGCGGCGACGTCGACCGTGGTGAGGCCGGTGCCGACCAGCAGCACTCGGGCGCCTCGGGCCACGCGGTCGGTGAGGTCGGAGGCCCACGGGTTCGCGGCGTAGGCCACGGCGGCGCTTCGGTAGTCGGGAAGGTCCCGCGGCCTGGGGTTGCCGAGCGCGAGCACGACTGTGTCGGCCGGCAGCTGGGCGCCCGAGGAGAGCGTCACCGAGTAGTCCGCGCCGCTGTCGTCGATCCCGACCACCTCTCCGCGCACGCGGGTGAGCCGCGAACCCGCGGACACCGGCGCCTCGAGCAGGCTCGCGAGGTACGCGCCGTAGACGTGGCGGGGCAGGAAGGTGTCGGTGCCGACGATGTCGTCCTGCTCGCGGCACCAGCGGACGAGGTGTTCCGGGTCGTCCTCGAACGCGCTCATCCGGCCCGCGTAGTTGTTCAGCAGGTGCAGGCTCTCGCGGGTCCCGTAGGCGAGCCCGGGCCCGACGACGTCGCCGCGCTCGACGATGCGGACGTCCAGGGGCGTCCCTCCGCGCTCTCGAAGCATGGTGGCCGCGGTGATCACACCGGCCGCTCCGCCGCCGACGACCACGACTCGCACGGGTCTCCGCACCTTCCACGTCCTCTCGTTCGATCGAACCACTAAATCACAGTGATTTACTAGAGATAGACTGCCACGAGCGCCGAGGAAACGCACATCACGGCCGGCCCGGGGCGTGTCGCGGGGGCGTCCGTCCCACACCGCGGGCCGCCCGCCCATTACCCTGCGCAAGGTAAAGAGACATCGACCAGCAGACTGGGCAACCTTTCCGCCCCGCACCGCGTCTGAGGAGACATGAACCGGATCGGACGGCAACACCTCCGCCGCGCCCTCGTGGGCACGACCACCACGCTGGCGGTCGTCATGACGGCGGCCGGTGCGTCGTACGGCGTCATCGGCCTCAGCACCGCGACGGACTCGGCGCTGCGCGACCGCGCGCTGCCGCGCACCGTCGCCCTCGACTCGACCCGTGAGCAGGCACCGGTCGACCCGGTCCGGCAGTCCCAGGACCGGCTCCCGCAGCCGCCGCCCGCGACCGCGCCGGAGCCGGTGCTCGAGCCCGGCGACAGCGGCCGCAAGGTCCGCGTCCTCCAGGCCAGGCTCGCCCAGCTCGACTGGTTCACCCCGCCGGTCACCGGCGAGTACGACCGCGTCACCAAGCGGGGCGTGCGGGGCTTCCAGCGCAAGCGCGGCTTCGAACGCACCGGGGTGGTCGACGCACGCACCTGGCGGCGGCTGCAGCGGATGACCCAGAAGCCGAGCGAGGACGTGCTCTTCAACCGTGCCGGACGTCCGCTCTTCGAGCCGGGAGACTCCGGCATCCGCGTGCGTCGCATCCAGGCGCGGCTGCGCCAGATCGCCTGGTACTTCGGCGACGTCACCGGCACCTACGGACCCAGCACCCGCAAGGCGGTGTACGGCTTCCAGGGCAAGCGCGGCATCCCGCAGACCGGCAAGGTCGACCGCCGCACGCTCGACCTGCTGGTCGGCATGACGACGAACCCCACCGCCGACGAGCTGGCCAACCGGCCGCCGGACCCGGCGGACGGCCGGCCGCTCGACCCACGGTGCAGGACCGGCCTCGCCCTGTGCATCGACAAGACTTCGCGCAGCCTCCGCTGGGTGGTCGACGGCAAGGTCAAGGTCACCGTCGACGTCCGGTTCGGGTCCGCCGAGCTGCCCACTCGCGAGGGGGTGTTCTCCGTGTACCGGAAGTCCCGCGACCACGTGTCTTCGCTGTACCACACGTCCATGCCGTTCGCGATGTTCTTCTCGGGTGGCCAGGCAGTGCAC
Organism: Nocardioides sp.; assembly: GCF_035697785.1. Classification (GTDB taxonomy): domain Bacteria; phylum Actinomycetota; class Actinomycetes; order Propionibacteriales; family Nocardioidaceae; genus Nocardioides_B. The sequence continues at coordinate 2,754 of NZ_DASSCL010000172.1, read as the reverse complement.
TACTCCCCCGACTTCGCCGCGACCGGCTACAACGGCGCGTCCCACGGTTGCGTGAACGTGCGGGACTACAACGCGATCGCCAGCCTCTACGACCGGGTCCCGATCGGCACCCGAGTCGTCATCTACTGGTCCTAGCGAAGTCGGGGGCGAAGGTCAGGCCGACACCTCCGCGACCGGCCGGGGCCCGACCGTCATCGCGCCGCGGTGCGGCGTCATCCACACCCGGTCGCCCACCCGGAGGACCGAGGCGCGCGCCTCGGCCCGGCTCAGCACCACGGAAACCGAGTCTCCGTCGCCCGCGTCGACGGTGACCCTGACCTCGAAGCCGACGCGGAGCAGCCGGACCACGGTCCCGGGCACGGCACCCGGCACCCCGGGGCTGGTGTGCAGGTCGATGTCGTGCGGACGGATCAGCACGCCCTCGAGTGTCGTGACCTCACCGAGGAACGACATCACGAAGTCATTGGCGGGCTCGTCGTACAGCTGGTCCGGGGTCCCGACCTGCTCGATCCGGCCGTCGTTGATGACCACGATCTCGTCGGCGACCTCGAGGGCCTCCTCCTGGTCGTGGGTCACGAAGACGGTCGTCACGTGCACCTCGTCGTGCAGCCGGCGCAACCAGTCGCGCAGCTCCTTGCGCACCTTCGCGTCCAGGGCGCCGAACGGCTCGTCGAGGAGCAACACCTTGGGCTCCACGGCCAGCGCCCGCGCCAGTGCCATCCGCTGGCGCTGACCGCCGGAGAGCTGGGCGGGCAGGCGGTGCGAGAACTGCTGCAAGTGCACGAGCTCGAGCAGCTCGTCGACGCGTGCGCGCACCTCGGCCTTGGGGCGCTTGCGGATCTCCATGCCGAACGCGACGTTCTTGGCCACCGTCATGTGCTTGAACGCGGCGTAGTGCTGGAACACGAAGCCCACGTTGCGACGCTGGGGCGGCAGGTGCGTGGCCTCGACCCCTTCAATCTCGACGCTGCCCTCGTCGGCCGACTCCAGGCCGGCGATGATCCGGAGCAACGTGGACTTGCCGCCGCCGCTCGGCCCGAGCAGGGCGGTGAGCTGCCCGGTCGGGATGGACACGGAGACGTCATCGACGGCGACGAAGTCACCGAACCGCTTGCTGACGCCTCTGACCTCGATACTCATCGGCCCTCCTTGGGGCGAAGTAGCGCCACCACGACGATGCAGAGCACCGCGGCGGAGGCCAGGAGAAACGACACCGAGTAGGCCGTCTCCTGCTGGAAGTTCTGGTATCGCTGCTGGACCAGCAGCGTGGCGAGCTGGGTGTCCCCGGCGACGTTGCCCGAGACGACCTTGACCGCGCCGAACTCGCCGAGCGACCTGGCCAGGCTCAGGACGACGCCGTAGACCACCGCCCACTTGATGCTCGGCAGCGTGATGCGCAGGAACGTCTGCCGCGCGTTGGCCCCGAGGCTCCGGGCAGCCTGCTCCTGGTCGTCGCCGATCTCCTGCAGCACGGGCACGACCTCGCGGACCACGAGTGGCAGCGCGACGAAGCACGTCGCCATGATCATCGCCGGCTCGTTGAAGATCACCTGGAAGCCGTGCTCCTCCAACGTCTGCCCGAACCAGCCGGTGCGTCCGTTGTAGACGAGCACCAGCGCGAGTCCGACCACGACCGGTGAGACCGCCAGCGGGAGGTCGATGAGCGCCGAGAGCAGGCGCTTGCCCGGGAACTCGCTGCGCGCGAGCAGCATCGAGATGCCCACCCCGAACACGAGGTTGATGACGACCGCGGAGAGCGCGACGACCACCGTGAGCTGCAGGGCGTGCACCACGTCGGGATCGGCGAGGGCGGTCTGCAGACCCTCGAGACCGTTCTCGAAGGTGCGCTGCACGACCAGTGAGCTGGGCCAGGCGACCAGGAAGAACAGGTAGGTCACGACGAGTAGGCGTAGCGACCATCGGACAAGGAGCGAGCCTTCAGTCACGTTTGCTCACCCTCCTCTGGATCACGTCGAGCGCGACGAGCGCCAGCAGGGCCACCACGAGCATCACGGTGGCGACCGCGGCCGCCGAGGCGGTGTTGCCGCCCTCGAGGTAGGTGAGCACCCGCACCGAGGTCACCTCGGTGCGGTTGGGCAGGTTTCCGCTGAGCAGCACGAGTGAGCCGTACTCGCTGATGCCCCGGGCGAACGAGAGGGCCGCGCCCGCGAAGATCGCGGGGACGAGGGTCGGCAGCACGACACGCCGGAACGTGGTCGCGCGACTGGCGCCGAGCGAGGCGGCAGCCTCCTCGACGTCCGCCTCCATCTCCTCGAGCACCGGCTGCACCGTGCGTACGACGAACGGCAGCGTCACGAACGCCAGCGCCAGGAAGACGGCCTTGCGCGTGTTCGCGACGTCGACGCCGACCGGGCTGTCGGCGCCGTACAGGGACAGCAGCACCAGCCCGGCCACGATCGTCGGCAGGGCGAAGGGGATGTCGATAATGACGTCGCAGACCCCCTTGCCGGGGAAGCGGTCACGCACCAGCACCCAGGCGATGACGGTCCCCATCACGATGTTCAGGGCGGTGACAAGGACCGATGTCACGACGGTGAGCCGCAGCGCGGCGAGCGTCTGGGGGTTGGTGAGCGTTTCCGCGTAGGTCTCCCAGCCGCCACCCGACGCGGTCACCACCACGGCGGAGAGCGGAATCAGCACCAGCAGGCTGAACCAGGTCAGGGCGACGCCGAGGCCCAGTGCGGAGCCACGGGTCAGAGAACCCGAGCGGGCCGCCCGGCGCCTACGCGCCGG
>NZ_DASSCL010000171.1:0-7498 GCF_035697785.1 Nocardioides sp. | reverse complement strand
GTCATGAGGACTCTCCTGCGCGGCGGATACGTGCACACCCCGGCCGACCCGCACGCGACCGCGCTGTGCATCGAGGACGGTGCGATCGTGTGGACGGGTGACGACGACGCCTCGGCCCACTTCGAGGACGGCGCCGACCGGATCGTCGAGCTGGGCGGCCGGCTGGTCACGCCCGCGTTCGTGGACGCGCACGCCCACCTGGCGCAGAGCGGGTTCGCGGCCGCCGGCGTCGACCTCGCCGCTCCGACCACCCTGCACGAGGCGCTGGACGCGCTCACCGCGTTCGCACACACCGCCACCGACGCGATCGTCCTCGGCTACGGCTGGGACGACACCGCCTGGCCGGAGCAGCGGGCGTTCACCCGTGAGGAGGTCGACCGTGCCACCGGCGGCCGGCCGGCGTACCTCGCCCGGGTCGACGAGCACTCCGCCGTCGTCTCCACCGCCTTCCTCGACGCCTGTCCCGACGTGGTGCACGCCGAGGGGTACGACGCGTCGGGGCGGGTCGAGCGCGACGCCCACCACGTCGCCCGCGAGGGGCTGTTCCGGCTGCTGCCGCCCTCGGCCCGCGAGGACGCGATCCTGCGCGCTCTGCGGATCGCCGCGAGCCAGGGCATCGGGATGGTCCACGAGCTCGGCGCGCCGCACATCTGCCCGCCCGAGGACCTGCTCGTCGCCGCGCAGCTGACCGCGTCCGGCGGGCTGCCGGAGGTGGTCGGCTATTGGGGCGAGCTCGGGGCCGTCGATAGGGCCCGCGAGCTCGGCTGCGTCGGCCTCGCCGGCGACCTGTGCATGGACGGCTCGATCGGGTCGTGGACGTCCGCCCTCCGCGCGCCGTACGCCGACCACCCGCACGCCGGCCACCTCTACGTCGAGGCCGAGCAGGTGACCGAGCACGTGCTGGCCTGCACCGACGCACGTCTGCAGGCCGGGTTCCACGTGATCGGCGACCGGGCCGCCGACGCCGTGGTGGCCGGCTTCGTCGCCGCCGCGGAAGCCGTCGGGGAGCCGGCGATCGTGCGCGGCCGGCACCGCCTGGAGCACCTCGAGATGGTCGCCCCCGAGCAGATGGAGACGCTCGGACGGCTGGGCGTCACGGCCAGCCAGCAGCCGGTCTTCGACGCCTTCTGGGGCGGCGCCGACGGGATGTACGCGCAGCGCCTCGGCGTCGACCGGGCCGCGAGCATGAACGCGTTCGCTTCACTCAACCGGGCCGGCGTCGCGCTGGCGTTCGGCTCCGACAGCCCGGTCACGCCGTTCGGCCCCTGGGCCGCGGTCCGGGCCGCCGCCTGGCACCGGACCGAGAGCGAGCGGGTCACCGTGCGGGCGGCCTTCAACGCGCACACCCGCGGCGGCTGGCGCGCGGCGGGCCGTGACGAGGGCGGCGTGATCGCCCTCGGCGCACCGGCCAGCATCGCGGTCTGGGACGTGTCCGGCGACCTCGTCGTGCAGACCCCGGACGCCCGGATCGCCGCCTGGTCGACCGACCCGCGCGCCGGCGTACCCCATCTGCCCGACCTCCACCCAGACGTCGACCTACCCATCTGCGTGCTCACGCTGGTGCACGGCGAGGTCGCCCACGAACGCGAAGGAGCGCTGACGTAGTGGCAACGAAGCCCAGGGGCAAGCTCGACCTGGACCCGGTGACCGTCCGCAAGGCCCGCAACCTGGCCCGGCAGGCGGGTCGACCGATCGTCGACCTGGCCAAGAAGCACACCACCGTCTCGGTGGAGCGGGCCACGCTGAGGCTGGCCGGACTGCAGGGAGCCGACGCCGACGGCATCCCGTGGGTCAACCGGCTCCTCGACGCCGTCCGTGGCGACGTCGGCATCGAGCACGGCATCGCGCTGCCGGTCTGGGACGCCCTGGTCCGCGGCGAGGCCGACGATCTCGCGGTGCTCGCGCAGAAGGCATCCGCCGGCTCGGTGCGGTTCCGGCTGCCCGAGGGTCGCGACCTGACCCGGGCGCGGAGCGCGGCACGCAAGCAGGTGGGCGCCGGCGTACGCCGGGTCGACGCCCGGCGCCGCGAGCGCGACCGGCTGGTGAAGCGCTGGGGCGACCCGGACCACAAGCCGTGGATCTACCTGATCGTCGCCACCGGCGACATCTACGAGGACATGCCGCAGGCGCAGCAGGCGGCCCGCGAGGGCGCCGACGTGATCGCGGTGATCCGCTCGACCGGCCAGTCGCTGCTCGACTACGTGCCGGAGGGGCCGACCCGCGAGGGCTTCGCCGGCACCTATGCCACCCAGGAGAACTTCCGGCTGATGCGGGCGGCGCTCGACGAGTCGAGCAAGGAGCTCGGCCGCTACGTCCGGCTCACCAACTACGCCTCGGGGCTGTGCATGCCGGAGATCGCGGCCCTTGCCGGGCTCGAGCGGCTCGACATGATGCTCAACGACTCGATGTACGGGATCCTCTTCCGCGACATCAACCCGATCCGCACCTTCGTCGACCAGCGGTTCAGCCGTCAGGTGCACGCCCGCGCCGGCATCGTCATCAACACCGGCGAGGACAACTACCTCACCACCGCCGACGCGGTCGAGGCGGCCCACACGGTCACGGTCAGCCAGCTGCTGAACGAGTACTTCGCCAAGGAGGCCGGGCTCGAGGACTGGCAGCTCGGGCTCGGACACGCGTTCGAGATCAACCCCGACCTGCCCGACAGCTTCCGGATGGAGCTCGCGCACGCCTTGTTGGCCCGCGAGCTGTTCCCGAACGCGCCCTTGAAGTGGATGCCGCCGACCCGGCACATGACCGGCGACGTGTTCCGCGGCTACATGCTCGACGCGTTCTTCAACCTGGTCGGCGCGCTCACCGGCCAGGGCATCCTGCTGGTCGGGATGATGACCGAGGCGGTCGTGACGCCGTGGCTCTCCGACCGCGACCTGGCCCTGCAGAACGTCCGTTACGTGATGAACGCCGCCGGCAACCTGCACGAGGACTTCCGGCCCACGCCCGACGGCTTCATCGCGCAGCGGGCGCGGCAGGTGCTGGGGGAGTCGATCGAGCTGCTCGAGAAGATCCTGGCGCACGAGTCGAGGACCGGGCTGCTGGACGCGATCGCCGACGGCACCTTCGGCCTGATGCGGCGCCCCGCCGACGCCGGCCGCGGGCTCGACGGCGTCGCCAAGAAGGCGCCCGGCTACTACAACCCTGCGAGCGAGATCCTGGAGGCGAAGTGACCGAGTCACACATCCTGCGGCCGTACGGCGACACCACCGGGGACGGCATGGTGCAGCTCTCGTTCACGCTGCCGATGGCGCACTCCAAGGTCGCCGAGGGCGCCGCCGCCCAGCTGGCCAACAAGATGGGCATGGACCCGGCCATGGTCGTGCACGCCAAGGCGATGGGTCCCGACTACACGTTCTTCGTCGTCTACGGGCGGGTCAACCACCTCGTCGACACCGGCAAGGTGCAGGTCGTCGAGCGCGACTACCCACTGCTGACGCCGAAGGAGGTCAACCTGGCCATCCGCAAGGGCCTGCGTCGCCGGCTCGTGGTGGTGGGCGGATGCATCGGCACCGACGCGCACACGGTCGGCATCGACGCGATCCTGAACATCAAGGGGTTCGCGGGGGAGAAGGGCCTGGAGTACTACCGCGAGCTCAAGGTCGTGAACCTGGGCGCCCAGGTCTCGGTGCCGCAGCTCGTGGAGCGGGCCCGGGCCGAGAAGGCCGACGCGATCCTGGTCTCGCAAGTGGTCACCCAGCGCGACGCGCACATCCTCAACACCAAGGAGATGTCGGCCGCCTTCCGCGAGTCCTACCCGCGCGACAAGCAGCCGCTGCTGATCGTCGGTGGTCCGCGCTTCGACGAGTCGATGGCCGCCGAGCTCGGTGTGGACCGGGTGTTCGCCCGGGGCACGACGCCGGCGGAGGTCGCGTCGTACATGGTCGAGCAGCTCGTCACCCGCCGGGTCACCGGCGGCTCCGGCACCGGGAGGAAGGCGTCATGACCGACGACCCGAGGCTCGGGCTCACCGTCACGCACCGTCGCTACGTGCCGTACTCGCACGCCCACTACGCCGGCAACCTCGTCGACGGGGCGTACTCGATGGGGCTGTTCGGCGACGTGGCCACGGAGGTGTGCATCCGCACCGACGGCGACGAGGGGCTGTTCGCGTCCTACTCCGACGTGCAGTTCCGGGCGCCGGTGCGCGCCGGGGACGTCCTGGAGATCAGCGCGACGGTCGTGAAGGTGGGCCGCCGCTCGCGCACCCTCGAGCTGCGCGCGGTCGTGGTGGGCCGGGGCAGGCCGGACGTCTCGGAGTCCGCCGCGGAGATGCTGGCGGAGCCGGTGGTGGCGACCACCGCGACGGGCGTCGTCGTCGTACCGTCGCGCTGACCGCACTCCCCGTGGCGATCTCCCGGTTCCCGTGGTGAGTTCACACCGGGGAGCGGGCAATTCACTGGGTCCCCAGTGAATTGGGCCCCGCCCCACGCCCCCAAAACCCCCCGGCGTGTCGCACCACGACACGCCGCGCCCGAGCAAAATGTCCGGTGAATTGCCGGCGACCCGTACCCCGCACTGACCTGCGGTTTCTCCTCTTCGCGCAGGTCAGCCGCCGGTTGACAGGGTCCCTCCCGATTCTGCAATCTTCCGGACGTCCACCAAGCAGGCCGAGGCCGTGAGCTGACGTCCAGGTGGCCGCGACCCGGGTCGGGTACCACGAACCCAGGGCGCCGCGGTCCCCGGAAATCGGCGGCACGGCAGCGGGGTGGTACACGAAGAGAGCCCGGCGCCCAGTAGACAACGGCCCCGTCTTTCGCAGCCAGCGAGAGCGCGGTCGGTCCGAAGGGTCTCGGGCTCTTTTCGCGCCCCCACTCGAGTCGACAGACCCGCTGCCGGGCCCCGCCGGTAGGTTTGACGGGTGACCAGCCTGCCCGCGCGACTGCTGCTCGCCGTCGCCTCGGGCCTGGTCGCGGCGCTGGCCTTCGAGCCGTTCGGCGTCGCCTACCTGCTGCCTGTCGCCGTCGCCGGCGGCACGCTCGCCGTCGCCGGGACCCGGCCTGGTCGCGGCTTCCTCGTCGGTACGTCGTTCGGGCTCGCGTTCATGGGTCTGCTGCTGCCGTGGCTTCAGGTCATCCACCCCGCCGCCTGGCCGGCCCTGGCCGCTCTCGAGGCGTTGTTCTACGGGGTCGGCGGGTGGGCGACCGCGGTGGTGGTCCGGCTGCGGGCCTGGCCGGTCTGGGTGGCCGCGGTGTGGGTGGCCGTCGAGGCGCTGCGCGGCACCGTGCCCTTCGGGGGGTTCCCGTGGGGACGTCTCGGGTTCGCGGTCGTCGACACCCCCGCCCTGCCCACCGTCGCGTACGTCGGGGTCGCCGGGATGACCTTCCTGGTGGCCCTCCTCGGCAGCACGCTGGCCTGGCTGGTCCGCGACGGCAGGGGCCGACCGGTGCGCGGCCTCGCGGTCTTGGCGGCCGTCGCCCTGGTCACCGTGGCGGGCGCCGTGGCGCCGCTGCCCGGGGCGCCCGGCCCCACCGAGGATCCGGCGGTGGTGACGGTCGCCGTGGTGCAGGGGGATGTGCCCGGCGTGGGGCTCGACGCGTTCTCCGAGCGCCGGGCGGTGCTCGACAACCACGTGCGGGCGACGCTCGACCTGGCCGACCGGGTGGCCGCCGGGGAGGCGACCCAGCCGGACCTCGTCATCTGGCCGGAGAACTCCTCCGACATCGACCCGTTCGCCGATGCCACGGTCCGTGCCGACGTCGCGGACGCCGCCCGCACGGTCGGCGCCCCGCTGTTGATGGGCACGGCGGTCGGGGACCGGGCCCAGGACGGCTGGTTCAACCGGGCGGTGGTGTGGTCCCCGCAGGGTGAGCCGGGTGCGTCGTACGACAAGCGGCGGCCCGTGCCGTTCGGGGAGTACGTCCCCCTGCGCGCGCTGTTCGCGCCGTACATCTCGGCGCTGGACCAGATCCCCTCCGACATGATCCGCGGCGACCGCCCCGGTGTGCTGCGCGTCGGGCCCGCGACGGCGGGCGTGGTGATGTGCTTCGAGGTCGCCTACGACCAGATGTTCCGCGACCTCGTCGACGGCGGCGCGGACCTGGTCGTGGTGCCGACCAACAACGCGACCTACACCGGCACCGGCCAGATCGAGCAGCAGTTCGCCATGTCGCGGGTGCGCGCCGTCGAGGCCGGACGGTACGTCGTGGTGGCCTCCACCAACGGCATCTCGGGCGTGATCGCCCCGGACGGTTCGGTCGTCCAGCGGGCGCCCGAGCGCGAGACCGTCGTGCTGGAGCAGGCGGTGCAGCTGCGCGGCGTCACGTTGCCGGCGATCTGGCTGGGCCGCTGGCTCGAGCTCGGTCTGGTCGCGATCTCGGTGATTGCGGTCCTGGCCGGGCTCCGCCTCGGCTATGGTCGGCGATCGCCCCGCCCGGTCGCGCCCGAGAGGAACCATGAGCTCACCCCACGGAACCGCTCGCTTCGCTCGCGCTTCAGCGGGGACCGCGCGTGAACCCGTCTGACCTGGGCCGGGTCGTGATGGTCGTCCCGACGTACAACGAAGCGGAGAACCTGCCCTGGATCGTCGGGCGGCTGCGCACCGCCGAGCCAACCGTCGACGTGCTGGTCGTCGACGACGGGTCGCCCGACGGCACCGGCGACGTCGCGGACAAGCTGGCGGTCGACGACCCGCAGGTGAGCGTCGTGCACCGCACGGCGAAGGCGGGCCTCGGCGCGGCGTACCGGCACGGCTTCTCCGTCGCCCTCGCTGCCGGGTACGACGTGATCGGGGAGATGGACGCCGACGGCTCCCACCAGCCGGAGCAGCTGCACCGGTTGCTGGACGCGCTCGCCGACGCCGACCTGGTGATCGGCTCGCGCTGGATCCCCGGCGGCTCGGTCGTGAACTGGCCGCTGGCCCGCAAGGCGCTCTCGGTGGGCGGCAACGTCTACGCCCGGCTGGCGCTCGGCATCCCGGTGCGCGACGTGACGGCCGGCTACCGGCTATTCCGGCGCACCACGCTCGAGGCGATCGACCTCGGCACCGTCGAGTCCTCCGGCTACTGCTTCCAGACCGACCTGGCCTGGCGCACGTCGCGGGCGGGGCTGCGGATCGTGGAGGTCCCGATCGAGTTCGTCGAGCGGGTCCGCGGCGAGTCCAAGATGGACCGCCGGGTCGCCACCGAGTCGCTGCGGCGGATCACCGCGTGGGGCTTCACGCAGCGGACCCGCCAGGTCCGCGACGTACTCTCGAAGGTGACCCGCGCCTCGGCGAACGGCCAGGCGCGGGACCGGAGGACCTCATGAAGAAGCTGATCCCTTGGTGGGTGCTGGCGCTCGCCTTCGTGGTCGTGCCCGTCATCGAGATCTACCTGCTCATCCAGGTCGGCCAGGCGATCGGTCCGTGGTGGACGATCCTGCTGCTGATCGCGGCCGGGTTCGCCGGCAGCTACCTGGTGAAACGAGAGGGCGGCCGCGCCTGGCGGGCACTGCAGCAGGCGCTCGCCGAGCACCGGATGCCGGCCCGGGAGCTGGCCGACGGGGC
>NZ_DASSCL010000170.1:0-7908 GCF_035697785.1 Nocardioides sp. | reverse complement strand
TCACCACGACGCTCCGAACCTGGCGGCCGCCTCGACGCCGGAGCGGCATCCGTCCTCGTGGAAGCCCCAGCCGAGATGGGCACCGGCAAAGGCGAGGCGATCGCCGCCGGCGGTGCGCAGTCGTGCCGCCGCGGTCACGGCATCGGGAGTGAAGACGGGGTGGGCGTAGGTCATCTCGGCGACGACGGTTGAGGGGTTCACGTGCCCTGCGGCGTTGAGGGTCACCACGTGGTCCCTGGTGTCCTCGAGCCCCTGCAGCCGGTTCATCCAGTAGCTCACGACCACCCCCGTGCCGCTCCGGGTCCGGTGGTCGCCGCAGCTCATCCGGTAGTTCCACGACGCCCGGGCGCCGGGTCGCGACGGGAGCACCGAGCTGTCGGTGTGCAGCCAGGTGCGGTTCACCGAGTACGTGATGGCCGCGAGGTCCTGCTTCTCCTCCGGCGACGCGTCGGCCAGCAGGTCGAGTGCCTGGTCGGCGTGCGTCGCGACGACGACGCGGTCGAAGCTCTGCACGCTGCCGGTTGCGGTGCTCACGTCGACCCCGTCGGAGTGGCGGGTGACCGCTGCGACCGGGACGGCCCGTCGCACGTCGGTGAGCCGCGCCGCGAGTGCCTCGACGTAGGTCCGGGATCCGCCGACGACGGTGCGCCAGGTCGGCGAGCCGGTGACCGACAGCATCCCGTGGTGGTCGAGGAAGCGGAACAGGTGACGTGCCGGGTAGGCCAGGGCGTCGCTGTCACCGGCGGACCAGACGCAGGAGACGAGCGGGATCGCGAAGTGCTCGACGAAGTGGTCGGAGTAGCTGCCGGCGGCGAGGAAGTCGCCCCACGTCGTCTCTGCGCCGTCGTCGGCGAGCATCGCACGGGCGGCCCGGTGGAAGCGCGGCACCTCGGTGAGCAGGCGCAGGAACCTCGGGTCGGCCAGGCGCGCCGGCTGCGCGAAGATCCCGCGAGCCCCACGGCCGCCGGCGTAGGAGAGGCCGCAGGAGGAGCAGGTGATGCTCATGCTCATCTCGGTGGGGCGGGTCTGCACGCCGATCTCGGAGAAGAGCCGGAGCAGGTGCGGGTAGGTGCGTTCGTTGTGCACGATGAAGCCGCTGTCGACGGCGAGGCAGCGGCCGTCGGAGCTGGGCACATCGTGGGTGTGGGCGTGGCCGCCCAGCCGGTCGTCCGCCTCCAGCACCGTCACCGTGTGGGTGCGCGAGAGGACATGGGCCGCGGTGAGGCCGGAGATGCCTGCGCCGATCACTGCGACTGTGGGCCGAACCATGGGTACTCCTCGAGCCTGCGTCCACGGCTCGGGTCGAGCCGTGCGAGCGGCGGGGCGTCCCCGCTGTCGAGGAAATGTATGATTCTTGTTCAAGGTTTGTCAAATGTTAGGAGCTTCGCATGGAGATCGTCCGCACCCTCGCCCTGCCTCGACCACCCGAGCAGGTCTTCGCCTACCTCCAGGACTTCACCAGCACCGAGGAGTGGGATCCCGGGACCGTCCGCACGACCCGGGAGTCCGGGGACGGCGGCGTCGGCACGCGCTACCACAACGTCTCGCGGTTCCTGGGCCGGGAGACCGAGCTGACCTACGTGGTCGAGGAGGCGGACGCTCCCCGGCGCCTACGACTGCGCGGGGAGAACGCCACGGTGGTCAGTCTCGACACCATGACCGTGGTCCCGACCCAGGACGGCGGGACCGAGCTGACCTACCGCGCGGAGTTCACGTTCAAGGGGCTGGCCCGGCTGGTCGCGCCGCTGCTGTCGCCGGCCCTACGTCGCCTCGGCGACGGCGCGGAGAAGGGGTTGCTCAAGGCCCTCGGCTGAGCGGCGCCGGCCACGAACTGCGCGTCGCAGCCGTGTCCGGAGCCCGCGGGGTGCCCGTTCGCCCTGGCCGGAGGGCTTGTCGGATACCCCGGGGGGGTATATGGTCGAACGTGTCCAACGGCCCCGAGGGGTACGACGCGACGGAGGGAAAGTCCGATGAGCACCCACCACGACACCACCGACACGGACGTCGCCCACGCGCCCGAGCACGCCAGCCATCACGGCGACCACGGCGGACATGACGCCCACGGCGAGCACGCCGGTCACGCTGGACACGGGGACCACGTGGGCATGTTCCGTCGCCTCTTCTGGGGCTCCCTGGTCCTGGCCGTACCGACGGTGCTGCTCTCGCAGTCGTTCGCCGAGCTCGTGGGCTACGAGCTGCCGGACGTCCCCGGGCTCGAGTGGGTCTCGCCGGTGCTGGCCACCGTGCTCTACGGCTGGTTCGGGCGTCCCTTCCTGACCGGTGCGGTGGGGGAGATCCGCCAGCGACAGCCCGGGATGATGCTGCTCGTCGCGCTGGCCATCACCGTCGCGTTCGCCGCGTCCTGGGGCGCCACGCTGGGGCTGCTGCCCGAGCACCTCGAATTCTGGTGGGAGCTGGCGCTGCTGGTCTCGATCATGCTGCTGGGCCACTGGATCGAGATGCACTCGCTCGCCCAGACCACCTCGGCGCTCGACTCGCTCGCCGCGCTGCTCCCCGACGAGGCCGAGCGCGTCGAGGGCGACACCATCGTCACGGTCGCGCCCGACGAGCTGGTCGTGGGTGACGTGGTGGTCGTGCGCCCAGGCGGCCGGGTGCCGGCCGACGGGCAGGTCGTCGACGGCTCCGCCTCGATGGACGAGGCGATGATCACCGGCGAGTCCCGTCCGGTACGCCGTGAGGTGGGTGACCGCGTGGTCGCCGGCACGGTGGCCACCGACTCCGGCCTGCGGGTGGAGGTCACCGCCACCGGCGCCGACACCGCGCTGGCCGGAATCCAGCGCCTGGTTGCCGAGGCACAGGCTTCCCCCTCGCGTGCCCAGCGACTGGCGGACACGGCGGCGGGATGGCTGTTCTGGTTCGCCCTCGCCGTCGCGGTCGTCACCGCAGCGGTGTGGATGATCGTCGGGATGCCCGACGAGGCCGTCGTGCGAGCCGTCACGGTCCTGGTCATCGCCTGCCCGCACGCCCTCGGCCTGGCCATCCCGCTGGTCATCTCGATCGCCACCGAGCGCGCCGCCCGGGGTGGCGTGCTCGTGAAGGACCGCCTGTCGATGGAGGCGATGCGGACCGTCGACACCATGCTCTTCGACAAGACCGGCACCCTGACCATGGGGCGCCCGACCGTCACTGCGGTCGCTCCGGCCGAGGATGCCGGGCTCGACGAGGACACCCTGCTGGCGTACGCCGCCTCCGCGGAGCTCGACTCCGAGCACCCGCTGGCCCGGGCGATCGTGCGTGCCGCCGAGGAGAGGTCCCTGGTCCTCGAGCCGGCGACGGACTTCAGCTCCTCCCCGGCCGTCGGCGTGACGGCCACCGTCTCCGGCCGCAGGATCCAGGTCGGTGGGCCCCGCCTGGTCACGGGGGCCGGCGGTGAGGAGCTGGCGGTGACGGCCGCGTGGCGCGAGGAGGGCGCGATCATCCTCCATGTCGTCGTCGACGGGGCGGTCGTCGGCGCGCTGCGCCTCGCCGACGAGATCAGGCCCGAGTCGCGGACCGCCGTCAAGGCGCTGCACGACCGCGGCATCCAGGTCGTGATGATCACCGGCGACGCCGCGGCGGTCGCGGCCTCGGTCTCCGCCGAGCTCGGCATCGACCGCTACTACGCGGGCGTCCGGCCCGAGGACAAGTCGAGCAAGGTCGCCGAGCTGCAGGCCGAGGGCCGGATGGTCGCGTTCACCGGTGACGGCGTCAACGACGCGCCGGCACTGGCTCAGGCCGACGTCGGCATCGCCATCGGCGCAGGCACCGACGTCGCCATCGGGTCCGCCGGCATCGTGCTGGCCTCGGACGACCCACGGTCGGTGCTGTCCGTGATCGACCTGTCGGTCGCGACGTACCGGAAGAGCTGGCAGAACCTCGCCTGGGGTGCCGGCTACAACCTCGCCGCGGTGCCGCTGGCCGCCGGGATCCTGGCGCCCATCGGCTTCATGCTCCCGATGTCGGTCGGTGCGCTGCTGATGTCGGCCTCCACGATCGTCGTCGCCCTCAACGCCCAGCTGCTCCGTCGGCTCGACCTCGATCCGGGCAACATACGGTAGGGGGGTATAGTTTGCCATGCACGTCCCCACCGAGAGCCCGAGAGGTGTCGCCATGACCGAGAAGGCCGGCGAGCGGCAGACCGCACACCAGCACAGCTACATCCACAACAACTCCAAGGACGACTACCTCAAGCGGCTGCGCCGCATCGAGGGCCAGGCTCGGGGCCTCCAGCGGATGGTCGAGGAGGAGCAGTACTGCATCGACATCCTGACCCAGGTCTCCGCGATGACCAAGGCGCTGCAGTCGGTCGCCCTCGGGTTGCTCGACGAGCACATGGCGCACTGCGTGGTCGATGCCGTCCGCGAGGGCGGTCACGAGTCCGAGCTGAAGCTCAAGGAAGCCTCCGACGCCATCGCGCGTCTCGTCCGTTCCTGATCGCAACAACACCACCACCGAAGGGAAACCAGATGAGCCAGACCAGCACCTACACCGTCACCGGCATGACCTGCGGCCACTGCGCCGCCTCCGTCTCCGAGGAGGTCGAGGAGATCCCCGGCGTCCGTGACGTCGACGTGGTCGTGGAGACCGGTGCGGTGACGATCACCAGCGACGAGCCGGTCGAGGCCGACGCGGTCAAGGCTGCCGTCGAAGAGGCCGGTTACCAGCTCGCATGAACACCCCGACCAAGGTCGTCGGATTCGCCGTCGTGCTGGCCGTCGTCTTCGGCCTCGCGCTGGGCGCCGGCACCCTGTTCGGACCCCAGGTCGCCGAGCAGGAGCCGGTGGCCCACGACACCACGCACGACGGTGGCGACGACACCCACGACACCGGGGGTTCCGCGTCTCCGGCGGCCGACATCCCGGGAGGCCTGATGGTCTCCCAGGACGGCTACACGCTGGAGCTCGCGGACCCGGTGCCCGGGGCCGGCGAGGACGTCCCGGTGCGGTTCACGATCACCGGACCGGACGGTCGCCCGGTGTCGTCGTACGAGGTCGAGCACGAGAAGCGCCTGCACCTGATCGCCGTACGCCGTGACGCGTCGGGGTTCCAGCACGTGCACCCCGAGCTCGCCGACGACGGCAGCTGGTCGACGACGCTCGACCTGACGGCCGGGCAGTGGCGACTGTTCGCCGACTTCAAGCCCGCCGGTCACGACGGCCTTACCCTCGGCGCCGACCTCGCGGTCGCCGGCAACTACCGGCTCACCTCCCCGGCGGTCGAGACCAGGACCGCCGTCGTCGACGGCTACACGGTGCGGCTCGACGGGGACCTCGCCTCCGGCGAGGACGCGAAGCTGACGCTGTCGGTGGAACGCAACGGTCGGCCGGTCACCGACCTGCAGCCCTACCTCGGTTCCTACGGCCATCTGGTCGCGCTCCGCGACGGTGACCTCGCCTACCTGCACGTCCACCCCGACGGCGAGCCCGGTGACGGAACCACGAAGCCCGGACCCGACGTGGTGTTCTACGCCGCGGTCCCCAGCGTCGGGCGTTACCACGTCTACCTGGACTTCAAGCACCGCGGCGTCGTCCGCACCGCAGCGTTCACGGTGAGCACGGCTGGACACGGCGACGCCGAGGCCGCGAAACCGTCCGAGAAGGCGGAAGACCACGGCCACTCCGACACCGACGACCACTGACACACGAGCGAAGGAGGAGCAGATGAGCACCACGTCGACCGACGCGGTCGAGCTGGAGATCAGCGGGATGACCTGCGCCTCCTGCGCCAACCGGATCGAGCGCAAGCTCAACAAGCTCGAGGGCGTCACGGCCACGGTCAACTACGCCACCGAGAAGGCCAAGGTCACGTTCCCGCAGGAGGTGGCGCCCGAGGACCTGATCGCGACCGTCGAGCAGGCCGGGTACGGCGCGACGCTGCCCCGCCCTGCGGACACCGACACCGGTGACGGGCCGGGCGAGGCCGAGGACCCGACCCGGTCGCTGCGGCAACGGCTGCTCGTCTCCACGGTGCTGAGCGTGCCGGTCGTCGCGATGGCGATGGTGCCGGCGATGCAGTTCGAGTACTGGCAGTGGCTCTCGCTCACCCTGGCCGCCCCGGTGGTGGTGTGGGGCGCCTGGCCGTTCCACCGCGCCGCGTGGGTCAACCTGCGCCACGGCACCTCCACGATGGACACTCTGATCTCGCTGGGCACCCTGGCGGCCCTGGGCTGGTCGGTCTACGCCCTGTTCTGGGGCACGGCGGGCACGCCGGGGATGACGCACCCCTTCGAGCTGACCGTCGAGCGCACCGACGGCGCCGGCAACATCTACCTCGAGGCCGCCGCCGGGGTGACGACGTTCATCCTCGCCGGACGCTACTTCGAGGCCCGCTCCAAGCGGCGGGCGGGCGCGGCGCTGCGGGCGTTGATGGAGCTCGGCGCCAAGGATGTCGCCGTGCTCCGCGACGGCCGCGAGGTGCGCCTCCCGATCGAGGAGCTCACCGTCGGGACCGCCTTCGTCGTCCGGCCCGGCGAGAAGATCGCAACCGACGGGGTGGTCGAGGAGGGGGCCTCGGCCGTCGATGCCTCGATGCTGACGGGGGAGTCGGTCCCGGTCGAGGTGGGCCCCGGTGACATGGTGGTCGGGGCGACGGTCAACGCCGGCGGTCGCCTCGTCGTACGCGCCACCCGGGTCGGTGGCGACACCCAGCTCGCGCAGATGGCCCGGCTGGTCGAGGACGCCCAGAACGGCAAGGCCCAGGTGCAGCGGCTCGCCGACCGCATCTCCGGGATCTTCGTGCCGATCGTGATCGCCCTGGCCGTCGGCACCCTCGGCTTCTGGCTCGGCAGCGGCGCGGGTGCGTCCGCGGCGTTCACCGCCGCCGTCGCGGTGCTGATCATCGCCTGCCCGTGTGCCCTCGGCCTGGCCACGCCGACCGCCCTGATGGTCGGCACCGGCCGGGGTGCGCAGCTCGGCATCCTGATCAAGGGCCCCGAGGTGCTCGAGTCCACCCGCGAGGTCGACACCGTCGTCCTCGACAAGACCGGCACCGTGACCACCGGTCAGATGACCCTGGTCGACGTCGTCGCCGCTCCCGGTGAGGGCGCCGCCGAGGTGCTCCGGCTCGCGGGTGCCCTCGAGGACGCCTCCGAGCACCCGATCGCCCGGGCGGTGTCCGCCGGGGCGCGCGAGCGGTCCGACGAGCTGCCTGCGGTCTCGGACTTCACCAACGTCGAGGGCCTCGGCGTGCAGGGCCTCGTCGAGGGCCACGCCGTGCTCGTCGGGCGGCCCCGGCTGCTCGCGGAGTGGTCGCAGAGGCTGCCCGCGGAGCTCGAGCAGGCCGTCGCGAAGGCCCAGGCCGACGGGGGTACAGCGGTCGCGGTCGGCTGGGACGGCGCCGCACGCGGCGTGGTCGTCGTCGCCGACGCGGTGAAGCCGACCTCCGCCGAGGCGATCGCCCAGCTGCGTGCGCTCGGGATGCGTCCCGTGCTGCTCACCGGCGACAACGAGGTCGTGGCGCGCGCCGTCGCCGGCCAGGTCGGCATCGACGCCGACGACGTCGTCGCCGACGTGCTGCCCGCCGACAAGGTCGACGTGGTCAAGCGGCTGCAGTCCGAGGGTCGGGTCGTGGCGATGGTGGGCGACGGCGTGAATGACGCCGCCGCGCTGGCGCAGGCCGACCTCGGCCTGGCGATGGGCACCGGCACAGACGTGGCGATCGAGGCCAGCGACCTCACCCTGGTGCGTGGGGACCTGCGCGTCGCGGCCGACGCGATCAGGCTGTCCCGCCGTACGCTCACCACGATCAAGGGCAACCTGTTCTGGGCCTTCGCCTACAACGTCGCCGCCATCCCGCTGGCCGCCGCGGGACTGCTCAACCCGATGCTCGCGGGTGCTGCGATGGCGTTCTCCTCGGTGTTCGTGGTCAGCAACAGCCTGCGGCTGCGGGGCTTCAAGCCGTTGACCGGGG
>NZ_DASSCL010000169.1:0-10050 GCF_035697785.1 Nocardioides sp. | reverse complement strand
GACCCCGGGCAGGTAGCCGGGTACGTCGACCAGCACGACGAGAGGGACGCCGAACGCGTCGCACATCCGCACGAACCGCGACGCCTTCTCCGCCGACAACGAGTCCAGGCAGCCGCCGAGCCGCAGCGGGTTGTTGGCGATGACACCGACCGAGCGCCCGCCGAGGCGGCCCAGCGCGGTGACGATGTTCGGCGCCCACCGCGCGTGCAGCTCCTGGGCCGTGCCCTCGTCGAGGATCGACTCGACGAGCGGGTGCACGTCGTACGCCCGCTTCTTCGACTCCGGCAGCATCTGCGACAGGTCGACGTCCTCGACGCGCTTGACCTCCAGGGTGCCCTGCGCGCCGAGCAGCGAGACCACCCGGCGGGCCCGTTGCAACGCCTCCTCCTCCGACTCGGTGAGGATGTGCACCACACCGGACCGGCGGCCGTGCGGCTCCGGGCCGCCGAGGCGCAGCATGTCGACGTCCTCGCCGGTGACCGAGCGGACCACGTCGGGGCCGGTCACGAAGATCCGCCCCTCCGGGCCGAGAATCACCAAGTCGGTCAGCGCCGGGCCGTACGCCGCGCCACCCGCGGCCGGCCCCAGCACGACCGAGATCTGCGGGACCTTGCCGGAGGCCTGCGTCATCGCATGGAAGATCTCACCCACCGCGTGCAGGGAGAGCACCCCCTCGGCGAGCCGGGCGCCGCCGGAGTGCCACAGCCCGACGATCGGTGCCCGGTCCGCCAGCGCGCGCTCGTATGCGTGCACGACCGCCTTGCAGCCGACCTCACCCATCGCGCCGCCCATCACGGTGGCGTCGGAGCAGAACGCGACCACGTGGGTGCCGTTCACCTTGCCGACGGCCGCGAGCATGCCGCTGCCGTCGTCGTCGGTGATCAGCTCGAGCGTGCCGTCGTCGAAGAACGCCGCGAGCCGGAAGTTCGGGTTGCGGGGGTCCTGCTCGCGCGGCAGCTTCGCGGGCTTGGCGGGGGCGGCGGGTGCCTGGGTCATGCAGTTGCTCCTGGGGGTACGGCGTCCGTGGTTCAGGCGCTGCGGAAGGCGATGGCGACGTTGTGGCCGCCGAAGCCGAAGGAGTTGTTGAGGGCCGCGAGGTCGCCCTCGGGCAGGCTGCGCTTCTCCGCGGCCACGTCGAGGCCGATGTCCTCGGGGTCCTCGAGGTTGATGGTCGGGGGCACGACCCGCTCCTTGAGGGCGAGTACGACCGCCAGCGACTCGAGCGCCCCGGCCGCGCCGAGCAGGTGCCCGGTCATCGACTTCGTGGAGGTGAGCACCAGGTGCTCGGCGGCGTTGTCACCCAGGGCGTTGCGGATCGCCAGCGCCTCGGCCACGTCGCCCTGCGGGGTCGAGGTGGCGTGCGCGTTGATGTGCGCGATGTCGGACGGCTCCATGTCCGCCTCGCGGAGCGCCATCTTCATGGCCCGGGTGGCGCCGGCGCCGACCGGGTCGGGCTGGGCGATGTCGTGGGAGTCGGCGGTGATGCCGGCCCCGGCCGCCTCGGCGTACACCTTCGCGCCGCGGGCCTTCGCGTGCTCCTCCGACTCGAGCACCAGGACGGCGGCACCCTCGCCGAGCACGAAGCCGTCGCGGCCCTTGTCCCACGGCCGCGATGCCCGCTCGGGCTCGTCGTTGCGCTTCGAGAGCGCCATCATCTGGCCGAAGGCGGCCATCGGCAGCGGGTGCACGGCGGCCTCGGTGCCGCCGCAGACGACGACGTCAGCGCGGCCGAGCCGGATCATGTCGATGCCGAGCGCGATCGCCTCGTTGCCCGACGCGCAGGCGGAGACGGGCGTGTGCACGCCGGCCTTGGCGTTGATCGCCAGGCCGATGTTGGCCGCGGGCGAGTTGGGCATCAGCATCGGGATCGCCAGAGGGGACACCCGCCGCGGGCCCTTGAGGTTCAGCGAGTCGTAGTTGGTGAGCAGCGTCTGCACGCCGCCGATCCCCGACGCCATCGCGACACCGAGCCGCTCGGGGTCGACGCCCGGCTCGGCGCCCTCCTCGCCGGCGAGGCCGCAGTCGGCCCAGGCCTCGAGCGCCGCGACGAGGGCGAGCTGACCGGAGCGGTCCAGACGGCGGGCCTTGACCCGGTCGAGGACGTCGGTCGGGTCGATCGCGACCTCGGCCGCGATCTGGGTGCCCAGCTGCTCGGCCCACTCGTGCTTGAGCGGACCCACTCCGGACTGGCCGGCCAGCAGTGCGGCCCAGGTCGTGGACACGTCACCGCCGACGGGGGAAGTCGTGCCGAGACCGGTCACGACCACGCGGCCGGTCCTCGATGCTGCGCTCATGGTGTTCCTCACCTCTGTGGTTCCGGGGGTTCTTCGGGCGGCCTACCGACGTCGGTAGCCGGAGGGTGACCGGTAGGTCACGGTAGGGCTACCGACGTCGGTGGTGGCTCAGCCCTGGGCGCGCTCGATGAACGCGACGGCGTCGCCGACGGTCTTGAGGTTCTTCACCTCGTCGTCGGGGATCTTGACGTCGAACTTCTCCTCGGCCGCGACGACGACCTCGACCATCGACAGCGAGTCGACGTCCAGGTCGTCGACGAATGACTTGTCGAGCTGGACCTGGTCGGCGTCGACTCCGGCGACCTCCTCGACGATCTCGGCAAGGTCGGCGCGGATTTCCTCGGTGGTGGCCATCGGGTGGCTCTCCTTCTGGTTGCGTGGGTGTTGTCGGAACTGCTGCTGTGCTTGGTCGTGCTGACCCGGAAGCTGGCCCGGGCCGGTCAGGGGACCTTCACGACCTGGGCGGCGTAGGCCAGCCCGGCCCCGAAGGCGATGAGCAGCGCGGTGTCGCCGCTCTTGGCCTCGCCCTCCTCGACCATCCGGTCGAGGGCGAGGGGGATCGATGCCGCGGAGGTGTTGCCCTGCTCGGCGATGTCGCGGGCGATCTTGACGTGCGGCGGCAGCTTCATCGCCCGGGCCATCGCGTCGATGATCCGCATGTTGGCCTGGTGCGGCACGAACACGTCGAGGTCGTCGACGGTGATGCCGGAGCGGTCCAGGGTGGCCTGGGCGATCTTGGCCATCTCGTACGACGCCCAGCGGAACACCGGGTTGCCCTGCATCACGAGGTGGGGCATGACGGGGCGCTCCTGCTGGAGCACGTCGCGCCAGTCCTCCTTCTGCCGGATCAGGTCGAACTGCTCGCCGTCGGAGCCCCACACGACGGGGCCGATGCCCGGCTCGTCGCTCGGTCCGACGACCGCCGCACCCGCGCCGTCGGCGAAGATGAACGCCGTGCCGCGGTCGCCGACGTCGGTGAGGTCGGAGAGCCGCTCGACGCCGATCACCAGCACGTGCTTCGAGCTGCCGCCGCGGATCATGTCGGAGGCGAGCGCGACGCCGTGGCAGAAGCCGGCGCAGGCCGCCGAGATGTCGAACGCAGCCGGGCGGTTGGTGCCGAGCTCGTGCGCGATCATGGTCGCGACGGCCGGGGTCTGGAACATGTGCGAGACGGTGGCGACGATGACCGCGTCGATCTGCTCCGGCTCGACGCCGGCGCGCTCCATCGCGATCCGCGACGACTCGACCGACATCAGGGTGACCGTCTCCTCGGGCGTGGCCCAGCGTCGCTGCTTGATGCCGGAGCGTTGCTGGATCCACTCGTCGGAGGAGTCGATCGCCTCGACGACCTCGGAGTTGGGGATCACGCGCGACGGGCGGTAGGAGCCGATGCCCAGGATGGTCGCGTGCGGGGCGCCCGGGGCGTCGGTGATGTGGGTCATGACGGTACCCCTTCGGGGTGGAGGCGGATCAGCGGTTGGCCGGGAGAGACGAGGTCGCCGTCCTCGACGAGCCACTCGACGACGGTGCCGCCGTGCGGCGCGGTGACCTCGGTCTCGTCACGGGAGCTGGCCACCGTGCCGATCGTGGCGGCGGCCGGGAGGGAATCGCCCTCGGCGGCGTCGGTGCCGCGACGGAACGTCCCCTTCATCGGGGCGACCAGCATCCGCCAGGTCGGTGCGGTGTCGAGGGCGTTGGTGGAGCCGTGCTTGGCGGAGCCGTGCTTGTCGCAGAACGCGCGGGCCTCGTCGAGCTGGTCGGGGGTCTTGAGCGCGAAGGTCTCGACACCCTTCATGCCCCTTTTGGCGATGCCGGTGAGGGTGCCGGCGGGCGGCATCTCCAGCATCCCGGTCACCCCGAGGTCGAGCATCGTCTCCATGCAGAGGTCCCAGCGGACCGGGTTGCTGACCTGGGTGATGATCCGCTTGAGCACGTCGCGGCCGTCGTGGAGCACCCGGCCGTCGCGGTTGGAGATGATCGGCGTGCGGGCGTCGTGGGTGGACACGGACCGGCCCAGCTTGCCGAGCACGTCGACGGCGGGGGCCATGTGCCGGGTGTGGAAGGCGCCCGCGACCGACAGCGGCACCAGGCGCGCCTTGGCCGGCGGGTCGTCCGCCAGCGCGGCAAGCTCCTCGACGGTGCCGGCGGCGACGATCTGGCCGGGGCCGTTGTCGTTGGCGGCGGTCAGGCCGTGCTGCTCGAGCTTGGCGAGCACCTCCTCGCGGTCGCCGCCGAGGATCGCGGTCATGCTGGTGGGGGTCTGGGCGGCGGCCTGTGCCATCGCGCGGCCACGCTCGCGGACCAGCACCATCGCCTGCTCGGCGGTGATCGCCCGCGCTCCGGCCGCGGCGGTCAGCTCACCGACGCTGTGGCCGGCGACCGCACCGATCTTGCCGAACGCGTCGGCAGGGTGCGGGAACAGCTCCAGCGCGGCGAGCAGGCCGGAGGCGACCAGCAGCGGCTGCGCCACCGCGGTGTCGCGGATGGTGTCGGCGTCGGCCTCCGTGCCGTAGTGCACCAGGTCGAGCGCCGTCACCGCCGAGAGCCAGCCGAGCCGGTCGGCGAACGTCGGCAGCTCCATCCAGGGCGTGAGGAATCCGGGGGACTGAGCCCCTTGGCCGGGGGCGACGATTGCGAGCACACGACCATGCTGCCGGGACCGGGGCCGCGGTCGCGCCCGCAGCGCAAACGAAGATTCGCCCCCCAGTGTTGTAGAGACCCTACAAAGACTCACCCGGGGCGGGCTCGGCGGCGGCGCCACTGGTGCCGGTCTCCCGGGTCCACAGCCGTCCCAGCGTCAGCGCCACCCGGTAGGTGTAGGCGTGCCGGGGGTCGGAGACGGCCAGGCCGGTCACCTCGGCGGCCCGCTTCAGGCGGTAGCGGACGGTGTTCGCGTGCACGAACATCGCCCGTGCGGTGCCCTCGATCGAGCTCCCGTGGTCGAGAAAGGCCGTCACCGTGTCGAGCGTCGGGTCGCCCGCGTCGTGCAACGGCTGGTAGATCTCGCGGACGAGCTGGCGCCGTGCGTGCCCGTCGCCCGAGAGCGCGCGCTCGGGCAGCAGGTCGTCGCTCGTGACCGGGCGCGGCGCGGCCGGCCACCCGGGGGCGGCTCGCAGACCAGCGACCGCCGCACGCGAGGACACGTGGGCGCTGACCAGGTCGGGTACGACGGGGCCGACCACGACCGGCCCGTCGCCGAAGTGCCGCGCCACCGCGGCTCCCGCCTTGTCCGCGTTGTCCACGCCGCCGAGCACCACGACCATCCGGTCGCTCTGCACGGCGCACAGCGCGTCCAGGCCGGCATGCCGGGCCGACCGGCGTACCTCGTCGAACAGGCTCTCCCGGGCAGTGGTGGTCGCATCGGGGCTCGGTGCCCGGCCGATCACGACCGCGACGTCGCCCCGCGACTCCCAGCCGAGGGCGCTGGCCCGGGACCTGGTCGTCTCGTCGGCCTCGGCGCGGAGTACCGAGTCCACCACCAGCGCCTCGAGCCGCGCGTCCCAGGCTCCGCGCATCTCGGCCGCGCGGGCGTAGACCTCGGCGGTGGCGAACGCGACCTCGCGGGCGTAGCGGATCACGGCCTCGCGGACCTCGGCCGCGTCCGCCTCGCCGACCGCGGTGACGACGTTCTCCTCCACCACCTCGATGCTGGTGCGCACCATCTCCACGGTTTGGTGGAGTGTCACAACACCGGTGAGTGCCCGGGGAGCGGCGCCGAACACCTCGGCGGTCACCGGCATCTCCCCGTCGGGGTCCTCGAACCACACCACGAAGGCCTTGATGCCGGCCTGGACGATCATCCCGATCCAGGACCGGTCCTCGGCGGAGAGCTGCCGGAACCACGGCATGTCCCGCTCCATCCGGGTCACGGCCGCGGTCGTCAGCGTGCCCACGGACGCTTGCAGCCGCCGGGCCACCCGCGCCCGGCCCTGATGGCCGCCCGACGTGCTCATACCGGGAGCCTAGCGACGCACCGCCCACCGCCGATCGTGACCGAATCGAGACATTCGGCGTGGTTGAGCGGCGGGCCTCCGGTCACAGACAAGACCAGCCGGACCGATCGACCGGTTTCCCCAACAGATGCTGGCGATCCGGGCAGAATTTGGAACGAGTTCTCGCTACAGTCGCGGCACGCACCCCGAGGAGCGCCATGGCGAAGCCGCCGGAGGTCCAGTACCTCACCATTCACGGGCACAAGCGTGCCTTCGTGAAGGCAGGCTCGGGTCCCGCCCTGCTCCTCCTGCACGGGCTCGGGTGCGACCACACCACCTGGCAACCGGTGATCCAGGCGCTGTCGCGCCGCTACACCGTCATCGCGCCCGATCTGCTCGGCCACGGGCGCAGCGCCAAGCCGCGGGCCGACTACAGCGTCGGCGGCTACGCCAACGGCATGCGCGACCTGCTCACCGTGCTGGGCATCGACAAGGTCACCGTGGTGGGGCACAGCCTCGGCGGGGGAGTGGCGATGCAGTTCGCCTACCAGTTCCCCGAGCGCACCGAGCGGATGATCCTGGTCGCCCCGGGTGGTCTCGGTCCCGAGGTGACCGCTGCCCTGCGCGCGGTCACGCTGCCCGGGTTCCACACCGCGATGGGCCTGGTCACGCTGCCCGGTGTCCGACACCTGACCACGGCCTACCTGCGCGCCCTGGCGGCCACCGGACTGCCCGTGACCCGTGACCTCGACGAGGTCGCGGCGATCATCAACTCGTTCCGGGACCCCAAGGCACGCACCGCCATCCGGCACGTCGTCAGCGCGGTGATCGACTGGCGCGGCCAGATCGTCACGATGGCCGACCGGGCCTACCTGACCGCCGCCATGCCGATGTGCGTCATCTGGGGCACCGAGGACTCAGTGATCCCGGTGCGGCACGCCGGCAACGCCGCCGAGATGGCGCCGGGCTGCACCGTCGAGGTGATCGGCAACGCCGGCCACTTCCCGCACAAGGACCACCCGCAGCGGTTCGTGAAGATCGTCAACGACTTCATCCGTACGACGCAGCCGGCCGCCTACCACCGCGGTCGGTGGCGGGCGCTGCTGAAGGCGGGGCGTCAGGCGCCCCTGCCCGAGAACGTCACCCGGCTGCCGGCCGAGGACATCGCCTGAGGGCTCGGACGTCCGTCCGGCCGTGACGTCGCGTCCCCGCTGCCGCCGCTCAGGCGAGCAGCCGGGCCTCGTCGCCGACCTCGACGACTCCGGGGGTGACCACGTCCGCCACCACGCCCAGGTCGCCCAGGTTGGCGTCGGTGGTGGTCAGCAGCAGCTCGGCGTCACCCGCGAGTCCCCGCTGCGGGAGCGTGACCATCACGCAGCGCGGCATGGTGGCCCGGATCGCGAGCACCAGGTCCTGGCCGACGGCGAGCCGCCGGCCCACCCAGGCGTCCTCGACGAACCCGTCGCCGGCCTCGCTGTCGAGCACGAGGTTCGGCCGGAAGTGCGACGCCTCGACGGGAGCGCCACGGGCGGCCTCGAGCCGACGCAGGCTCGCCGACGTGAGCAGGTGCACGGGACCGTCGTCGAAGTGCGACACGTCGGACTCGCGGGCGAGAGTCACCGGGCGTCCGACGTACGCCGACAGCGCCTCGTGCACCGCCGGGTCGTCACCGCGGTAGGTCGTACCGTCCTCGAGCTCGATGACGGGGACGTCGTCCTCGTACACCGCGACCAGGGCGAGCAGGCCGTCCATCTTCCGGAACCGCCGGCTCGACTTGCCGCTGCCGAGCTTCCCGTCGGGGTCCCGGACGGCCCAGGCCCGGTCGCCGGCGACGCCCCGGAGGTCGACGGCGGCGCGCGGCAGTGTCTCGCCGGACAGGGACTTGACCGGGTAGCGGTGCAGGCTGCGGACCCGGCCCACCGGTCCGCTGGAGCCGGTCAGGCGTCGCCACCTTCCTGCTTGACGTCGGCCACGGCGGTGGGGTCGTCGATGCGGTACTTGTCGAACGCCTCCTGCACGACCTCCGGCTTGACCTCGCCCCGCGCGGCCAGGGCGGCGAGCGCCTGGACGACGACGGACTGGGCGTCGACCTGGAAGAACCGGCGTGCCGCCGGACGGGTGTCGGCGAATCCGAAGCCGTCGGTGCCCAGCGTGTGGTAGTCGCCGGGGACCCACTTGGCGATCTGGTTCGGCACCGCACGCATGAAGTCGCTGACCGCCACGATCGGGCCCTCGGCCTCCTTGAGCTTGTGGGTGATGTAGGGCGTGCGCGGGGACTCGGACGGGTGCCGGAGGTTCCACTTCTCGGCCTCGACACCGTCACGGGCCAGCTCGTTCCACGACGTGACCGACCAGGTGTCGGCCGCGACGCCCCACTCCTCGGCGAGCAGCCGGGCGGCCTCGGTGATCCACGGGAAGCCGACGCCGGAGGCGAGCAGCTGCACCCGGGGGATCTGGCCGCCGTTGCCGGACACCTCGGGCGGCGTGGCCACGTGGTGGATTCCCTTGAGCAGGCCCTCGACGTCGACGTCGTCGGGCTCCTTGGGCTGCACCACCGGCTCGTTGTAGACCGTCAGGTAGTAGATGACGTCCTCGCCGTGCTCGTGCCCCTCGGTCGCGCCGTACATCCGGCGCAGCCCGTCTTGCACGATGTGCGCCACCTCGTAGGCCATGGCGGGGTCGTAGTGCACGACCGCCGGGTTGCTCGCGGCCAGCAGCGGGGAGTGGCCGTCGGCGTGCTGCAGGCCCTCACCGGTCAGCGTGGTGCGGCCGGCCGTGGCGCCGATCAGGAAGCCGCGGGCGAGCTGGTCGGCCATCGCCCAGATGGAGTCGCCGGTCCGCTGGAACCCGAACATCGAGTAGAAGATGTAGAACGGGATCATGTGCTCGCCGTGCGTGGAGTACGCCGAGCCGGCGGCCGTCGCCGACGCCATCGCGCCCGCCTCGGAGATGCCCTCGTGGAGCAGCTGGCCCTGCGCCGACTCCTTGTAGGTCATCAGCATCTTGCGGTCCACGGACTCGTACTGCTGGCCGGCCGGCTGGTAGATCTTCGCGGTCGCGAACATCGAGTCCATGCCGAAGGTGCGGAACTCGTCGGGCGCTATCGGCACCAGGCGCTGGCCGATCTCGGGGTCCTTCATCAGGTCGCGGAGCAGCCGCACCAGCGCCATCGTGGTGGCGATCGCCTGCTTGCCCGAGCCCTGCTTGAGCTCGGAGTAGACCTCGTCGCCCGGCAGCTTCAGCAGCTTGGACCGGACCACCCGCTTGGGCAGCGAGCCCCCGAGCTGACGGCGCCGGTCGAGCATGTACTGGATCTCGGGGGCGTCCTCGCCCGGGTGGAAGAACGGCGCGATGTCGTTCTCGTCGATGTCCTTGTCGCTGATCGGCAGGTACAGCCGGTCGCGGAACCGCTTCAGGTCGTCCTTGGTCAGCTTCTTCATCTGGTGCGTGGCGTTCTTGCCCTCGAGGGCGTCGATCGTCCAGCCCTTGATGGTCTTCGCCAGGATCACGGTCGGCTGGCCGTTGTGCTTGGTGGCGGCGTCGAACGCGGCGTACACCTTGCGGTAGTCGTGACCGCCACGCGGCAGCTTGAAGATCTGGTCGTCGCTCATGTGCTCGACCATCTTGCGCAGCCGCTGGTCGACCCCGAAGAAGTGCTCACGGATGTAGGAGCCCTCCTCGGTGGAGTAGGTCTGGAACTGGCCGTCCGGCGTGGTGTTCATCCGGTTGACCAGCACGCCGTCGACGTCACGGGCGAGCAGGTCGTCCCACTCGCGGCCCCACACGACCTTGATGACGTTCCAGCCGGCGCCACGGAACGTGGA
>NZ_DASSCL010000168.1:0-31911 GCF_035697785.1 Nocardioides sp. | reverse complement strand
CCGAGCAGCGGCTCCCCCGCCAGCGCCCCCTTGCCGGCGAGGTGCGCGCACGCGTCGGCGAGGGCGACGTACGCCCCCGTGATCGCCGCCGTGCGGGTGCCCCCGTCGGCCTGCAGGACGTCGCAGTCGAGCACGATCGTGTTCTCGCCGAGGGCCTTGTAGTCGATGACCGCGCGCAGCGAGCGCCCGATCAGCCGGGAGATCTCGTGGGTGCGGCCACCGATGCGGCCCTTCACCGACTCGCGGTCGGACCGGGTGTTGGTGGACGCCGGCAGCATGGCGTACTCCGCGGTGACCCAGCCGAGCCCGGAGCCCTTGCGCCAGCGCGGCACCCCCTCGGTGGCCGACGCCGCGCACAGCACCCGGGTGCGGCCGAACTCGACCAGCACCGACCCGGCAGCGTGGTCGAGCCAGCCACGGGTGATCGTGATCGGTCGGAGCTCGTCGTTGCCTCGGCCGTCGAGGCGGGCGGTCTGGGTCTCGGTCATGGCCGAGACGATAGCCGCGGGTGCGACGACGCCGGCCGGCCGGGACCTGCCCGGCCGACCGGCGCCATGAGGACGACTGCGGCTGCGTGACTGCTACGTGACGGCTACTTGACCTCGGCCCGCAGGACCCGCCAGAAACCGACGACCACCGGCAGCACGACCCAGATCAGGGTGCCGACCGCGAGCTGGGCCCACTGCTCCCCGCTCATGTCGCCGCCGAGGAACAGCGGCTGCTGGGAGAACCCGAGGTCCACCCACGGCTGAATGTCGCGCATGGCCGTCCAGATGCTCGCCACCACGTTGAACGCGATCGGCACCACGAAGAACGTGACGATCGCTGCCGCGGTGTTGAGGAACAGCAGCCCGAAGGCGAGACCCTGGAGCACCCCGGACGCCTGCAGGATCGTGAACTTGCCGATGCTGTCCCAACCGATGTTCTGCCACGGGTCCGGCGCCCCGGCCAGGAGCGTCGCCAGCGCGGCGACGAGCACGGCCAGCACGATCGCGGCCGCGCCGAACACCAGGGCCGCGGCGATCTTCGCCACGATCACCCGGGACCGGATCGGGGTCAGTGTGAACGTGACCAGCGCGGTGCGCTGGGTCCACTCGCTGCAGACCAGCAGGATCCCGAGCACCGGCAGCAGGAAGCCCTGCGGCGTCGCGGTGATCCCCATGAAGTTGAGGAACACCCGGTCGTCGTCGGGGGCGGCGAAGAAGAAGATCACCACCGCAGCGGCGGTGATCAGCCCGATCGCGATCAGCAGCCACTTGCCGGCCCGGGTGTCCGCCATCTTGCGCAGCTCCACGCCGATCAGCCGGGACATCGGCACGCTCGGGGTGCCGGACAGGTCCAGGGGCCGGATCGGTGCGGTCACGGCGGCGCTCATCTGGTGTCTCCTTCGCGCTGGGTGTCGGCGGTGAGCTGGAGGAACATCTCCTCGAGCCCGGCTCCGTCCGCGGGGCGGAGCTCGACGAGGGCGACGCCGGCCTCGGCGGCCACCTTGCCGACCTCGGCCGGGTCGGCGTCGGAGCGGAACCCACCCTCGCCGGACGGTACGGCGGTCATGCCGGAGTCGTGCAGGGCCCGCGCCAGCGCGTCGTTGTCGACCGAGCGGACGAACGTGCCCGCCGTCTGCAGCAGCTCGGCCTTCGTGCCCTGGGCGACGATCCGGCCGTTGCCGATGACGATGAGCTCGTCGGCGATGACCTCGACCTCGTGGAGCAGGTGCGAGGACAGCAGCACGGTGCCGCCCCGGTTGGCATAGTCACGCAGCAGGCCGCGCATCCAGTGGATGCCGGCCGGGTCCAGGCCGTTGGCCGGCTCGTCGAGGACGAGGACCGACGGGTCGCCCAGCAGCGCGTGGGCGATGCCCAGGCGCTGACGCATGCCCAGTGAGTAGTTGCGCACGCGGCGCTTGGCCTCCGTGGGTGTGAGGCTGACCAGCTCGAGCATCTCGTCGACGCGCTCGGGCGGCAGGCCCATCGTGCGGGCCCCGAGAGTCAGCACCTCTCGGCCGGTGCGCCCGCCGTGCTGGGCGGAGGCGTCGAGCAGCACGCCCACGTGGCGCCCCGGGTTGGGGATGTCGCCGTAGTGGTGCCCGCCGATCGTGGCCTCGCCCTGCGTCGTACGGGTGAGCCCGACCAGGATGCGCATCGTCGTCGTCTTGCCGGCACCGTTGGGACCGAGGAACCCGGTGACCCGTCCGGGACGGCTCTCGAACGAGACGTCGTCGACGGCGACGAAGTCGCCGAAGGTCTTCGTGAGTCCTTCCACTTTGATCATGGCTCAACCCTGCTGCACGGCACCCGTCGAGCGCATCCGCCGCGGGGTTGAACTCCGGGTGACGAAAGTAGGGGGCGCTCCGTCCAGACGTGGACTCCGGTCGCTGTCGACGCGCGGGCCTCCTCCCTAGGGTGGACGGGTGGACGGACCCGATCCCCGCGCACCGTGGCAGCCGCCGCTGACCTGGTGGTCGCACGGTTGGCGGCTGCTCGGCTGCCTGGCCATCTCGGCCATCGTCTGGGGCAGTGCCATCCAGGGTCAGCTGGAGGACCACCCGGAGCTGTTCTGGGTCGACCTCGGGCTGGGGGCGGCCTGCTACGTGCTGGTGTTCTGGCGGCGCCGGTTCCCGCTCACCGTCGCCCTGCTCACCGCGGTGGCGGGGATGTACTCGGGGCTGGCCGCCGGGCCGGGTGCCCTCGCGGCGGTGTCGTTGGCCACCCGACGCAACCTGCCGCAGATCGTGCTCGTCGGTCTCGTCAACGTGATCACCGCCCAGGGCTTCGTCCGGGTCCAGCCGGTCGTCAGCGACGACCCCGAGTGGCTCAACCTGGCCATCAACACCGCACTGATGGCGGCCCTGCTCGCCATCGGGATGTACATCGGCTCCAGACGCGAGCTGATGTGGACGCTCCGGGAACGGGCGCTGCGCGCGGAGACCGAGCAGGCGCTGCGGGTCGGCCAGGCCCGGGCAACCGAGCGGGAGCGGATCGCCCGCGAGATGCACGACGTGCTCGGGCACCGGATCTCGCTGGTGACGATGCACGCGGGAGCGTTGACGTTCCGCGACGACCTGAGCCGGGCCGACGTGGCCGCCAGCGCCCGGATCATCCAGGACAACGCGCATCAGGCGATGGTGGAGCTGCGCGGCATCCTCGGCGTGCTGCGTGGCGCCGAGGACGGTGCGCCGGACCGACCACAGCCGACCCTGTCCGACGTACCAGCTCTCGTCGACGAGGCCCGCTCCTCCGGCACGCCGGTGGACCTCACCGTGCAGGTGCCGGACCCGCTGCCCGAGCGGCTCGGCCGGACGGTGTACCGCGTCGTGCAGGAGGGGCTCACCAACGCGCGCAAGCACGCCGGCGCGGCTCGGGTGGCGGTGCACGTCTCGGGCAGCCGGACGGACGGTGTCACGGTGCGGATCGAGAACCCGCTGCCTCCCGGGTCGCGGCCGGCGGGTGCCCCGGGCTACGGCCTGGTGGGGCTGACCGAGCGCGCGGAGCTCGCGGGCGGCACGCTGCGCTGGGACGTGCGGGACCGACGGTTCGTGCTGGAGGTGTGGCTGCCGTGGCCGAGCTCACGACCGTGATGCTCGTCGACGACGACGCGCTCGTGCGGTCGGGCCTGGCGCTGATCCTCGGCGGCGCCGCGGACCTCGAGGTCGTGGCGCAGGCGTCCGACGGCGCGGAGGCGCTGGCCCGCAACCGCGAGGTCGCCCCCGACGTGGTCCTGATGGACATCCGCATGCCGGGGATGAACGGCCTCGACGCCACCGAGCGGCTGATGGCCACCCCCGATCCGCCGGCGGTGGTCGTGCTCACCACGTTCGACGCCGACGACCACGTCGTACGCGCACTGGCGGCCGGGGCGAGCGGCTTCCTGCTCAAGGACACCCCGCCGCAGCAGATCGTGGAGGCGGTACGCCGGGTCGCCGCCGGTGACCCGATGCTGTCGCCGAGCGTCACCCGACAGCTGATCCAACGCGTGCAGGAGCTCGGCACCGACGACCGCATGGCGGCTGCCCGCGCCCGGCTGGCCGACCTCACCGAGCGCGAGACCGACGTGGCACTCGCGCTCGCCCGCGGGCTGAGCAACGCCGAGATCGCGGCGGCCCTGCACCTGAGCGTGCCGACGGTCAAGGCGCACATCTCGCGGCTGTTCACCAAGCTCGGCGTCACCAACCGAGTGCAGATCGCGATCTGCGTGCACGACGCCGGCCTCGTCTGACGGACGCACAACGATTCGTCTGCGATCCGCCTCCGAGAATCACCCCAAAGACCGCAGACGAATCGTTGTCACAGGTCGTAGGTGGCGCCGGGGGCGGCGAGGTCGACCGGGCCGTCGAAGACCGCGCGGGCCTCGGCGAGCGCGAGCCGCTTGTCGTGCCACGGCGGGATGTGAGTGAGCACCAGGCGGCCGACGCCCGCGGCTGCGGCGGCGGTGCCGGCGTCGGTGCCGGTGAGGTGCAGGTCGCCCGGGTTGTCGTCGCCGGCGAGGAACGCCGACTCGGCGAGCATCAGGTCGGCCCCCTTGGCGAGCTCGACGAGCTGCGGGCACGGACCGGTGTCGCCGGAGTAGGCGAGGGTGTGCCCGTCGGCCTCGACCCGCAGGCCGTACGCCGCGACGGGGTGCACGAGCCTGGTCGGCCAGATGGTGAAGGGGCCGAGCCGGACCGGCTGGTCGTCGTACTCGTGGAAGTCGAACTCCGCCCGCATCCCGGTCTCCGGCGGGAGGCCGTAGGCGCGGGCGGCCTGCTGCCCCACCCCGGCCGGGCCGAACACCGGGATGCGGGGGCGCGCGCCGCCGGGGTGGTACCTCCACATCACGTAGAGGCCGCTGAGGTCGAAGTAGTGGTCCGGGTGCAGGTGCGAGAGCACGACCGCGTCGATGGTGAGCGGGTCGGCGTAGCGGTGCAGCATCCCGAGCGCGCCGCTGCCGAGGTCGAGCAGCACCCGCCAGGTGCGGCCCTCGTGGTCGCCCTCCAGCAGGTAGCAGCTGGCCGGCGAGTCGGGGCCCGGGTAGGAGCCGGAGCAACCGATGACGGTCAGCCTCATCGCCGCCCCCGCGCAGACGTGGGCGCGGCGAGCCCTTCGACAGGCTCAGGAAGGTCCGCCGTCGTGGGGTGGGTCATACGACCACCCAGGAGGTGGCCTGCGAGAGCTGGTGCACCGACTCGAGCTCGGGGCCGAGGAAGCGCCGGCCGATGTGCGCGAACTCGTCGGTCTGCCCGGTCGTGAGGAAGCGGTGCTCGGGCTCGGGCAGCGTGGGGTCGCGCTCGAGGCCGCGCTGGACGAGCAGCTTGTAGACGTCCTTGGCGGTCTCCTCGGCACTGGACACGAGCGTGACCTGGTCGCCCATCACGTAGGACACGATGCCGGTCAGCAGGGGGTAGTGCGTGCAGCCCAGGATCAGCGTGTCGATGCCCTCGGTGGTGAGCGGGTCGAGGTACTCGTGCGCCACCGCGAGCAGCTCGGGCCCGCTGGTGACGCCGGCCTCGACGAACTCCACGAAGCGTGGGCACGCCTGGGTGTACAGCGTGACGTGCGGGGCGGCGGTGAACGCGTCGTCGTACGCCATCGACTCGGCGGTCGCGCGGGTGCAGATGACCCCGATCCGGCCGGTGCGGCTGGCCGCCACCGCGCGGCGGGTGGCGGGGTGGATCACCTCGACGACGGGCACCGGGTAGCGCTCACGGGCGTCGCGGAGAACGGCCGCGCTGGCTGAGTTGCAGGCGATGACGAGAGCCTTGACGCCCTGGTCGACGAGGTGGTCGAGACACTCGAGGGCGTACTCGCGGACCTCGCCGATCGGCTTGGGGCCGTAGGGCTGGCGCGCGGTGTCGCCGAGGTAGAGCACCGGCTCGTGGGGCAGCTGGTCCAGCACGGCACGGGCCACGGTGAGTCCACCGAAGCCCGAGTCGAATATCCCGACGGGTGCGTCTGCCACCCGACAAGGCTAGTGGCTCGCGGCCCGTGCTCCCCCGCTCGAGCGACGGACGTCACGGTGCGATCCGGGTCACCCCCGCATTAGTCGACGGTGGCCGCGTGGTCGTTGTAGACCCCCGCGAACTGCTGGCCGGAGAGCCGCTGGATCGCGTTCATCACCTGGTCGGTGACCTCGCGGCGGGCGCGGCCGAGTGGCACGCCGTCGTACTGCTGCCGGAACCGCATCGGCTCCCCGAACCTGACGGTCACCTTGGCCAGCCGCGGCAGCCGCGAGCCGACGGGCTGCAGGTTCTGGGTGCCCGTCACCCCCACCGGTACGACGGGGGCGCCCGAGGTCAGCGCGAGGTGCGCGACGCCGGTGCGGCCGCGGTAGAGCCGGCCGTCGCGGGACCGGGTCCCCTCGGGGTAGATGCCGAACGCGCCGCCCTGGCTGAGCACGTCGAGCGCGATGTCGAGCGACGCGAGGGCGGACCTGCTGTCGTCGCGGTTGACCGGGATCATGCCGATGCCGGTGAACCAACCTCGGGAGATCGCTCCCTTGATCCCGGTGCCGGTGAAGTACTGCTCCTTGGCGAGGAAGGTGACCTTGCGGGGCGCGACGATCGGGATGACCAGCGAGTCGGCGAACGACAGGTGGTTGCTCGCCACGATGACCGGCCCGGTCGCCGGCAGGTTGTCGAGGCCCTCGACCGTCGGCCGCCAGATCGCCTTGGCCAGCGGCGGGACGACCGTGTGGGTGACCTCGTACAGCATGGGGCTCAGCCTTTCACGCCGGCCAGGCGGGCCGGCGCAGCAGCACCCCGGTCTCAGCTCCCGGAAGCGCGGGCGTGGCGCCGGCGCCCGGGTCTCGGTTCAGGCGGGGAAGGGCAGCCGCGGCTGCGGCGGGCCGAGCGTCGGGTCGACGCCGTCGAACATGCTGCTGATCGACTCTCCCGCGTGCACACGGGAGATCGCCTCCGCGAACAGGCCGGCCACCGACCGCACCTTGAGCTCCGGCCAGTCGGCGGGCGGGACGGTGTCGGTGGTGACCACCTCGTCGATCATCCGGTGGCCGCGCAGCCGGTCGACGGCCTTGCCGACGAACAGGCCGTGCGTGCAGGCGACCGACGCGCCCGTGCAGCCCATGTCCTCGAGCTTGTCGAGCAGCTCCACGATCGAGCCGCCGGTCGCGATCTCGTCGTCGAGCACCAGCGCCCGGCGACCGGCCACCTCGCCGACGATGTCGTCGATGACGACCCGGTCGTCGGCGAGCCGGCGCTTGCTGCCGGCCGCGACGGGTACGCCGAGCAGCCGGGCGAACTGGGTCGCGGTCTTGGCGTTGCCGAGGTCGGGCGACACCACCACGGTGTCGGAGAGGTCCTGGCCCTGGAAGTGATCGGCCAGCACGCCGAGCGCGGTCAGGTGGTCGACGGGGACCGAGAAGAACCCGTGCACCTGCGGAGCGTGCAGCGTCATCGTCAGCACCCGCGTCACGCCCGCGGTCAGCAGCAGGTCGGCGACCAGGCGGCCGCCCAGCGAGATCCGGGAGGCGTCCTTCTTGTCCGACCGCGCGTAGGCGTAGTGCGGGATCACGGCCGTGATCTGGGCCGCGCTGGCCCCCTTGGCCGCGTCGACCATCAGCAGCAGCTCCATCAGGTGCTCCTGGGTGGGCGGCACCAGCGGCTGCACGATGTAGACGTCGCGCTGCCGGCAGTTGGCCTGGAGCTGTGCCTGGAGACAGTCGTTGCTGAACCGGGTGATGTCCACCCCGGACAGGGTCACCCCGAGCGCGTCACAGATCGCGCCGGCCAGGGGACGATGGGCTGAGCCGCTGAAGACGACGATCTCACGCACGCGGCGCTCCGGTTGGTTCGTGGGTGTGTGGGACGGCGGCGTCACGATAACCCGCCGTACGGTGGCGTGCCTACGACTCGTCCAAACCGCTCGCCGCGCGCCCGTTGGTCGCGAACTGCACGTTCCGCAGCCCCGGGGCTGCGGTTGGGGACCAAACCGCAGGGGCAATGCCCCGGTGGATCAGGCCCAGAGCTGGCCCTCGAGGTGCTCCTCGGCCTCGTCGATGGTGCCCTCGTAGGCCCCGGTGGAGAGGTACTTCCAGCCGCCGTCGGCGACCACGAAGACGATGTCGGCGCGCTCGCCGGCCTTGACCGACTTGGCGGCCTGGGCGAGCGCGGCGTGCAGGATGGCGCCGGTCGAGATGCCGGCGAAGAGCCCCTCGAGCTCGAGCAGCTCGCGGACCCGGCGCACGGCGTCGCGGGGACCGACCGAGAACCGGGCGTCGATCAGGGTCTCGTCGTACAGCTCCGGGACGAAGCCCTCGTCGAGGTTGCGCAGGCCGTAGACGAGCTCACCGTAGCGGGGCTCGGCGGCGACGATCCGGACGTCCGGCTTGTGCTCGCGGAAGTACCGGCCGGCGCCCATCAGCGTGCCGGTCGTGCCGAGCCCGGCGACGAAGTGGGTGACCGTCGGCAGGTCCGCGAGCACCTCGGGGGCGGTTCCCTGGTAGTGCGCGAGCGCGTTGGCGGGGTTGCCGTACTGGTAGAGCATCACCCAGTCGGGGTGCTCCTCGGCGATCCCCTTCGCGACCCGGACCGCCTCGTTCGAGCCGCCCGCCGCGGGCGAAGATACGATCTCGGCGCCCCACATACGCAGCAGCTGGCGGCGCTCCACGGAGGTGTTCTCGGGCATCACGCAGACGAGGCGGTAGCCCTTGAGCCTGGCGGCCATCGCCAGCGAGATGCCGGTGTTGCCGGACGTCGGCTCGAGGATCGTGCAGCCGGGACGGAGGGTGCCGTCCTTCTCGGCCTCCTCGACCATCTTCAGCGCGGCCCGGTCCTTGATGGAGCCGGTGGGGTTCTGGTCCTCGAGCTTCGCCCACAGCCGTACGTCGGGGGTCGGCGACAGCCGCGGGAGCCCGACGAGCGGCGTGCCGCCGACTGAGGCGAGCAGCGAGTCGAAGCGCATGCGTGGGTCAGAAGGTGTCTGCGACGTCGAGGACGCGGCAGCCACCGGCCACCGCGGGGAGCACCACGACCTGGTCGCCGTCGTCGACCGACGTGCCGAGCCCGCCGGTGAACCGGACGTCCTCGTCGTTGACGTAGACGTTGACGAACCGGCGCAGGTCGCTCTCGCCGTCCCTGGCCTCGATGAGGCGTTCCTTGATCCCGGGGTGGTTGGACTCCAGGTGGTCGATCAGCTCGGCGAGCGTGGCGCCCTCCCCGGCGACGGCCTTCTCGCCGCTGGTGTAGGTGCGCAGGATGGTCGGGATGCGGACCTCGACTGCCATCAGTCGTACTCCTCGTCGTCTCGGGCGGGCCGTTTCGGCCCGATCAGCTGTCGGCGCGGGCCGTGACGGAGACTTCCTCCTCCGTCACCTGGCCGTTGACGATCCTGTAGGACCTAAACTCCACGGGCCCGTCGCTATTCCCGTGCTGGCGTGTGCTGACCAGCACGTAGTGGGCGTTCGGCTCCATCGCGAGGCCGATGTCGGTGCGGGACGGGTAGGCCTCGGTGTCGGTGTGCGAGTGGTAGATCACCACCGGCTCCTCGTCGCGGGCGTCCATCTCCTTGTAGAGCCCGAGCAGGTCGTGGCTGTCGAACTCGTAGAACGTGGGCGATCCCGCGGCGTTGATCATCGGCACGAACCGCTCGGCGCGGTCGGATCCCTCGGGGCCGGTGACCACGCCGCACGCCTCGACGGGGTGGTCCTTCCGGGCGTGGGCGACGATCGCGTCGTAGATGTCCTGGTCGATCCTCAACACGTACCGAGGGTAGGCGGGCGGCGGTGACGCACCCCACCCCCGGGCGCCTTGTCCGCATCGCGAGACGGTCCATCCCGACCGGTGTCGGGGGGTCAGCGGCGTCAGCGCGCGAGGGACGCGACCAGCGTCTCCTGCAGGTAGCCGACCCACTCGTAGATGTCGTGCACGTGGGTGCGTGGGTCCTCGTCGTCGAGCGACATCCAGAAGTCCTCGTCACCCTCCTCGACGCCGAGCCGGGTGGCGAGCGCGAGCCGCACGTCGGTGAACGACCGCATCCAGGTCGTCGCCTCCTCCCGGGTGAGCTCGACGTCGACGTGCAGCCCGTCCTCGGCCAGCTCGTGCGGCAGGCCGGCCTGCTCCAGGGTGTCGATGATCAGGACGGCCGAGCGCGCCTTGGCGTCGCGCAGCCCACCCTCGGTGAAGCGGCGGAACTCCCCCGCGGCCTCGGGGTCGTCGGGGTACGCCGTGGGGAACAGCCTGGCCAGCACCGGGTCGTCTGGCTCGGTGGTCGGACCGCTGAAGTCCAGCAGCTGCTCGAGGGGGTCGTTGGAACCGGTCGGCGCGGCCACCTCGTTGCGCAGCAGCTCGACGAGCTGCGAGGCAAGCGACCGGAGCAGGTCCGCCTCGAACCCGGTGAACGTCGCGACCGCCCCGCCGCCCCGACGCGGCTCGAACCCACCGCTCATCGCGGCGGCTCGAAGGGCTCGACCGGCTCAACCAACGGGGGCGTCACTCCGTCTTCTCCATCGTCGCCCAGAGTCCGTACTCGTGCATCGCCTGCACGTCGCGCTCCATCTCCTCACGGGACCCGTGCGACACCGTCGACTTGCCGTCCTGGTGCACCTCGAGCATCAGCTTCTCGGCCTTGCGCTTCGGGTAGCCGAAGTAGGTCTGGAACACGTAGGTGACGTAGGACATCAGGTTGACCGGGTCGTTCCACACCACCGTCGACCAGGGCCGGTCCACGACGAGCGCCTGGTCCGGCTCCTCGGTCTCGACAGGCATGGGGGTGGACACGTCCTCATCCTAGGAGCCTCCCGAGGAGCGGACTCGTTCCCCCACGCACCCTAGGCTGGCCGGCGTGACGACGGCCCTCCTCACCGACCACTACGAGCTGACGATGCTGCAGGCGGCTCTCGAGCACGGCACGGCCGAGCGCCGCGCGGTCTTCGAGCTGTTCCCCCGGGTGCTGCCCGCCGGCCGGAGGTACGGCGTCGTGGCCGGCGTCGGGCGGGCCCTCGACGCGGTCGAGCGGTTCGTCTTCGACGACGAGGCGATCACGACCCTGCGTGCCGGGGGTGTGGTCGACGAGCCGACGCTGGCGTGGCTGGCCGACTACCGGTTCCACGGCGACATCTGGGGCTACCCCGAGGGAGAGATCTACTTCCCGTACTCCCCGCTGATGGTCGTCGAGTCCACGTTCGCCGAGGCCGTGCTGCTCGAGACGGTCCTGCTGTCGATCCTCAACCACGACTCGGCGATCGCGTCGGCCGCCTCCCGGATGACCCTGGCCGCGGGCGAGCGGCCGTGCATCGAGATGGGGTCCCGTCGCACGCACGAGGAGTCGGCGGTGGCGGCCGCCCGGGCGGCGTACGTCGCCGGCTTCGCGAGCACGTCCAACCTGGCGGCCCGGCACCGGTACGGCATCCCCACGTCGGGCACCAGCGCGCACAGCTTCACGCTCCTGCACGACACCGAGCGGGACGCGTTCACCGCGCAGGTGGCGTCCCTCGGCTCGGGGACGACGTTGCTGGTGGACACCTACGACGTACGCGAGGCCGTGCAGGCGGCGGTTGAGGTCGCCGGCACCGACCTCGGCGCCGTCCGGCTCGACTCGGGAGACCTCGGGGTGCTCGCCCACGAGGTGCGCGCCCAGCTCGACCGGCTCGGGGCGACCGGGACCCGGATCATCGTCACCTCCGACCTCGACGAGCACGCCATCGCCGCGTTGTCGTCCGCGCCGGTCGACGGCTACGGCGTCGGCACCTCGCTGGTCACCGGCAGCGGGCACCCGACCTGCGGCTTCGTCTACAAGCTCGTCTCGCGCGAAGGGGCGGACGGCGCGATGGTCGACGTGGCGAAGACCAGCACCAACAAGATCTCGATCGGCGGTCGGAAGTACGCCCTGCGCCGGCGCAACCGCAACGGCGTGGCGGAGGCCGAGGTGGTCGGCATCGGCACCCCGCCGGTCGACGACGGCGACGACCGCGCGCTCCTCGTGCCGCTGGTCCGCGACGGCGAGATCATCGGCCGCGAGGACCTCGACACCATGCGGGCCCGGCACCTCGCGGCGCGTGCGGAGCTGCCGATGCCGGCCCGGCAGATGTCGCGCGGCGAGCCGGTGATCCCCACCGAGCACGTGGCGGGCTGAGACATGGCGCTGCTCACCGTCGACTTCTTCTCCGAGGCCCTGGAGCTCGGCACCTCGCTGACCGTCGTGCTGCCCCAGCCGACCCAGGCGCAGATCGGCATCGCGTCCGCCGACGCTCAGGACCAGGAGTCGCCGGACCCGCCGGTGCTGTACCTGCTGCACGGGATGTCCGACGACCACACCGCCTGGCTCCGCTACACCTCGATCGAGCGCTACGCCACCCAGCGCGGGCTCGCCGTGGTCATGCCTGCGGTCGGGCGCAGCTTCTACGCCAACGAGGCGCACGGGCACGCCTACTGGGACTTCCTGTCCGAGGAGCTGCCCGCCGTGGTCGGCAGGTTCTTCCGGGTCTCCGCCCGTCGTGAGGACACCTTCGTGGCCGGGCTCTCGATGGGCGGGTACGGCGCGCTCAAGTGGGCGCTGCGGCAGCCGGAGCGGTTCGCGGCGGCGGCCAGCATGTCGGGCGCACTCGACGTCGTGGCGCTGGCCACCCTTGCCGAACGCAGCGAGCTGCCCGACCGGATCTACGGCGGCGTCCCCGGACCCGGGGAGGACCTGTTCGCAATGCTCGCCGACGCCGACCCCGACGCGCTGCCCTCGCTGTACGTGGCGTGCGGCACCGAGGACCACCTGTTCGCCGGCAACACCCGTTTCGTCGACGCGGCGTACGAGAAGGGGCTCGACGTCGAGGTGAACTTCCGACCCGGCGAGCACGAGTGGGGGTTCTGGGACACGGAGATCCAGACGGTCCTGGCCTGGTTGCCGCTGGACGCGCCGGCCAGACCCTGAACCCGCCGGCCGGGGCTCCGGCCCCGGGGCGAGGGGCCTCCGCTCGACGTCCTTCCCCGCTCGATCCGCCGTCGCTAGGGTCGCAGCATGAAGCGTGCGCTGATCGTCGTCGACGTCCAGAACGACTTCTGCGAGGGCGGCAGCCTCGCCGTCACCGGCGGCGCCGAGGTGGCCTACCGGATCGGCACGATGCTCCACCACTGGACCCAGAAGGACCCGAAGGCGCCGGCGTACGACGTCGCGGTCGCCACCCGCGACCACCACATCGACCCGGGGGCGCACTTCAGCGACGACCCCGACTTCGTCGACAGCTGGCCGCGGCACTGCGTGGTCGGCACCGACGGCGAGGCCTTCCACCCCAACCTCGACCCGCAGCCCTTCGACGCGGTGTTCCTCAAGGGCGAGCACGCCGCGGCCTACTCGGGCTTCGAGGGGAGGTGCGCCGACGGGTCGACCCTCGCCGACTGGCTCCGCTCGCACGACGTCACGCACGTCGACGTGTGCGGCCTGGCCACCGACTACTGCGTGCGGGCGACCGCCCTCGACGCGGCCAAGGAGGGCTTCGACACGACCGTGCTGGGGTCGCTGTGCGCCGGCGTCGCCCCGGAGACGACCAAGGCCGCCCTCACCGACCTGACCCAGGCCGGCGTCCACGTGAGCTGACCCCAAAGCCGCGCGAGGAGTCACCAACTCAGGCTCGTGGGCGGCGTGTCGCTGCACGCGTGACCCCTCGATCCACGACCTCCCAATAACTGTTTGACAGTGGCCGGTCGCTGCGGTAGAACACTCCAAGAGTTCTTTGGCAGTAAGGGGTCGGGCATGGCTGACAAGCAGGCCGAGGCACGCAGCGTGTCCTCGATGCGCGCCACCGCGCACCCGGTGCGGCTGCAGATCCTGTCCCTGCTGACCGGTGCCGACATGAGCGCCGCGGAGATCGCCCGCGAGCTCGACATCACCCACGCCAACGCGTCGTACCACCTCCGCTTCCTGGCCGGCACGGGCCTGGTCGTGGAGGCGGGCGAGGAGAAGATCAGGGGAGGCGTCGCCAAGCGATACCGGCACCCCTGGGACGCGGAGCTCAAGGACCCGAAGGCCACGGCCGAGGACCGCGGTCTCTACGTCCGCGCCATGGCCGAGGAGCTGGTGCGACGCGCGACGCTGCGCAAGTCCCGGACCCCGACCCGGTTGACCGACGCCGAGCTGTGGGTGACACCCGAGACCTGGAAGCAGGTCCAGTCGCTGGTCGAGGAGGCCTCGCAGCTGGTCCACGCCGAGGCGAAGCCGCCGCGCACGCCCGGCACCCTGCACGTCAACATGACCGCAGCGACGTTCGAGATGGACGACTCGCCCACGAGCCACACGGGGGACGCATGACCTGGAAGGCCGCCTTCGCACCGCTGGGCTACCGCAACTTCGCCTGG
This sequence comes from Nocardioides sp., assembly GCF_035697785.1. Taxonomy (GTDB): domain Bacteria; phylum Actinomycetota; class Actinomycetes; order Propionibacteriales; family Nocardioidaceae; genus Nocardioides_B. The sequence continues at coordinate 17,639 of NZ_DASSCL010000168.1, read as the reverse complement.
TACTACGCCTCCCGCTTCGTCGACACGCTCGGCTCCAACATGGCCCACGTCGCGCTGGCCTTCGCCGTGCTCGAGATCGGCAACGCCACCGCCGTCGGGCAGGTGCTGGCGGCGCGCACCATCCCCCTGGTGGTGTTCATGCTGTTCGGCGGCGTGATCGCGGACCGGTTCCCCCGCGCAGTGGTCATGCAGCTGTCCAACCTGGTCGCGGCGTTGACCTGGGGGGTGATGGCGTACCTCTTCATCACCGGCTCGGCCGAGCTCTGGATGATCCTGGTGCTGGCGGCCGTCAACGGCACCTCCGACGCGGCCGGCTTCCCGGCGATGGCCGGCATGGTGCCGCAGCTCGTGCCACGCGAGCAGCTGCAGCCCGCCAACGCGCTGCTGTCACTTTCCCGCGGCGGCCTCACCATCCTCGGGCCGACGATCGGCGCGCTGTTCGTGGTCACGGTCGGACCCGGCTGGGCGCTCGCCGTCAACGCCCTGACCTGGGTGGTGGCCTCGATCCTCCTCGTGCCCGTCACTATTCCGCCGCGCCCACCGAAGGAGGAGCAGACCAGCACGTTCCAGGAGCTGCGCGAGGGCTGGACCCTGTTCCGGACCACGACCTGGCTGTGGGTGGTGGTGCTCGCGTTCGGCTTCCTCAACGCCATCCACGCCGGCGGCCTCCTCACGTTGGGCCCGGCGATCGCCAAGGCGACGTTCGGCGAGCAGGGCTGGGGCCTGGTGCTCTCGGCCGAGTCGGCGGGCTTGCTGGCGATGACAGTGATCCTGCTGCGGGTCAAGCTCCGACGACCGCTGCTGACCGGGATGCTCGGCTGCGCACTCTTCGGGGTGCCCCTGATCGTGCTCGGCGCGCAACCGCACCTGCTGACGATGGTGATCGTGATGTTCGTGGCCGGCGCCGGGATCGAGGTCTTCTCGATGGGCTGGAACCTCGCGATGCAGGAGAACATCGAGGACTCGATGCTGTCGCGGGCGTACTCCTACGACGCCCTCGGCTCGTTCGTCGCGATGCCGATCGGCCAGCTCGCCTACGGCCCGCTCGGCGAGGCCTTCGGCCACCGCGACGTGATGCTCTGGAGCGGCGTCGCCTACATCGCGATCGCCCTGCTGGCGCTGACCTCCAGGTCGGTCCGCAACCTGGAGCGCGCGCCGTCGGCCCCGGCCACCACGGTCACGTCCTGACCCGACCGTCCCCGGTCCACCGTTCGGCCACGGCCGCGATCACCGTGAGGTTGCGGTTGGTGCCGCGCGCGAGCGCCTTGCCGAACGCGCCGAGGAGCTTCGCCTGCTGGGACGGGCCGTCGAGCCAGACGTGCACGGCCCGCCCGATCACCAGGCCGGCCTCCCCCGGCCGGTCCCAGGCAGCGATGGCGGCGGCCACGTCGCCGGTGGGCGCGTCGCCGGTCTTGAACAGGTGCACGTAGCGCCGCTCGCCGGTGGCGTTGCCCTGGGGCGGGACCGCGGCCAGCGCGTCGTCGTAGACCTGCCGGAGCTGCGCCATCGTGAACGCGATGGTGGGCACCTCGAAGCCGTACCTCTCCAGCAGCAGCTCCTCGAGCAGCTTCTCCACCTTGGCGACCGAGCGCATCGAGGTGCCGACCCGCACGTTCCCGGTCTGGATGTGGGTCTCGACGTCCCGCAGACCGGCCTCGGCCAGGCAGGTGCGGAGGTCGGCCATCGGGACCTTGTGGTGGTTCCCCAGGTTGATCGCCCGGAGGAACGCGACGTACGTCGGCACGCTCCTCATCCTGCACCCCGAGCCCCGTGTCCGCGCCGGCGCGACACGGCCGGGGCGGTCCGCCCGCCGCGGCCGGTCGCGTCCCGACCTACCCGGTGACCCCCACGATGGTCGCGGCCCGGTCGACCGCTCCGTCGCTGTAGACGACCCGGCCGAGGTAGCGGGTGCCGGCCGTCAGCCCGGACCAGTTGAACGTCACGTCGACCGGCTGGCCGGTGCTGACCGTCGCCGGAGCGGTCACGGTCGCGTTGCCGGCCGAGCTGCCGTCCAGCTGCCAGGAGAACAGCGTGATGTCGTTGGTCGCCGCGTCCGAGTCCCAGTTGTGCACGAAGACTCGGTACTGGCCGGCCGGCGGGTTGGACAAGGTCACGGTCTCGTCGGACGACCCGGTCGCACTCGCCCCGACGAGCGCGCCGGCGCGGTAGACGAACAGGTCGATGTCGTCGACCGCGGCGCTCGAGGCGTCCGCGAACGTCGACCACCTGGCCAGCGTGCGTCCGGCGGGGAGATCGAACGTGTACGCCTTCACCGACGGGTTGGCGACGTTCGACTCCGGGTCGTCAACGTTGAAGTTGCCGGCCTGTCCGTCCGCGTGCGTGCTCGTCTGCGTCGTCGCCGCCACGAGCCCGTCCACGCGGGTCGCCAGAGTGCCGGTGTAGCCGGGCGTGACCTGCCAGGTCCGGCTGCCCGCGGTGCCCGTGACCGCGACCGCGGCCGGTGCGGCGATCGCCACCGGGCGCACGGCGATCGGGCTGCGTACGTCGTACCCGCCACCGGACCACGTGATCGACCCGTGCTGGAACTGGCCGAAGGCGGCGTCGGTCCGGGTGAGCGTCACCTGGTATGACGCGGTGCCGCCGGGCGGCAACGACAGCGACGTGGGCGAGACCGTCGCGGTGTGGCCGGGCGGTGCCTGGACCTGGGCGGTGACGTCGAGCCGCCCTCCCGACACGTTCGTCACCGAGCGCGTGACCGTCTGCGACCCCGCCAGCGCGCCGATCGCGATCGACGGGTAGTTCAGGTCGCTCGGGTCCCGCGGGGTTGCGGGTGTCGTGTCCCCGCACAGCGCGCACTGGCCGGCGCCGGCCGCGAAGCTGCGCCAGTCCTGCCGCCCCGCGTCGTACACGAGTCCGGGGTCGGCCGCGGAGTTCGGCACCACCTGGCCGGACCCGAAGTCGAACGGCGTGCCGGCGATGGGCGAGCCGTTGTTGCGGGCCTGCGCCGCGGTGGTCATCAGCGCCGACTTGATGGCGGCCGGCGACCAGTTCCCGTGCAGGTCGGTGAGGAGTGCGCCGATGCCCGCGATGTGCGGGCTCGACATCGACGTACCACTGTAGAAGTCGAAGTCCCGGCCGAAGTTCGACGGCGGCGCGACCGCGGCGAGGACGTCGACGCCGGGCGCCATCACGTCCGGCTTGAGCAGGTCGCCACCGGTGGCGGCGGCGGGACCCCTGGAGGAGAAGTCGGCGACATCGGGCGCCGGGACGCCGAACACGAGCTGCCCGGCCGACAGGCTCGCGGTGGCACCCGCGGTGCCGGCGTAGCCGACGATCGCCGCGCCGTCGACCTCGTTGACGTGCACGGTGGGCACGAAGTGGAGGTCGGCGTTCACCGAGCTGGGGGTCTCGTTGTAGAGCACCATCCCGACGCCACCGGCCCGCTCGACCTCCTGGCTCTTCGCGATGCGGGCGTTGACGCCGCGCGCACAGGTGACGATCTTGCCGGCCACCTGCGCCGGGTCGAGGGTGTCGGCGAAGCACAGCTGCACGTCACGCGTGGGGACGCCGGCGAGCCCGACCGCGGTCGAGTTGACCAGCGGCGCGGGACCGACCGCGGCCGTGATCGACTTGCCCTGGAAGGTCGTGCCGTTGCCCAGCGTCACCGAGCCCTGGCCGTCGCGGTCGTGGGTGCCCGCCGCCACGGTGGTCAACCACGGGCTGTTGTGGGCCACGGTGGAGGCACCGGGCCCGTTGTTGCCTGCCGAGGCGGCGACGAAAACGCCGGCGCTGGCCGCGTTGAAGAAGGCGTTCTCGACGGGGTCGGCGAAGGTGTTCGCGAGCGAGCCGCTGATCGAGTAGTTGATGACGTCGACACCGTCGGCGACCGCTGCGTCGATGGCGGCGACGCTGTCCACCGTGCCGCAGCCGCCCGCGTCGCCGTTCCAGCAGACCTTGTAGATCGCGAGCCTCGCGCCGGGCGCCATCCCGCTGATCCGGCCGAAGTCGAGTCCCTCGACCCGGGCACGCACCCGGGAGTTGCCGGCGGCCGTGCTGGCGGTGTGCGACCCGTGGCCGCTGCCGTCGCGGGGCGAGAGGAACTCGCCGGGGAGCAGGTCCTGCGGCGGGAACGTCTGGTTGAAGTACTTCGCGACCACGACCTTGCTGTTGCACGTGGTAACCGGGAACTGCTCGCCCGGCATGCAGTCGCCGCGGAACCGGCTGGGCGGGCGACGGTCCTCGCCGGCGAAGCTGCGGCTCTCCGGCCAGATGCCGGAGTCGACGATGCCGACCAGGGTGCCGCGGCCCGCGTCACCGTCACGCCCGCCGGTCTGGTCCCAGAGCCCACCGCGTTGGTTGAGGCCGAGGAAGGTCGGCGTGCGCTGGGTGTCCATCTTGTGGATCCGGTTGCGGGTCACCGCCGTCACGCCCGGGGCGCGGCGCAGCTCGTCCGCGGCACTCCGGGACATCCGTACGGCCACGCCGTTGAGCGCGACCCGGTAGCGGTAGACGACCCGCTCGCCGCCGATCCGAGCGAGGGCACGGTCCTGACGTCGGGTCAGGAACCGGCCGTAGCGCTGGGCGGCGGCCGACCGCACGTCGACCTTGGCGCCCTTTCGCGGGGCCGTGCGGGCGTAGCCGCGCACTCCTCCCGTGTAGGCGGCGATCGGGCGCTCGTCGAGCTGGACGATGTAGAGCCGGCGCGGCCCGTTCGGGGCCGCGGCGCTCTGGGCGGTGACTGCGGTCAGGCCTGCGGTCAGCAGGCCCCCGGCCGCGAGGAGCGCGACGCTGCGGCGGCGCGCGGTCGTGCGTGAGATGGACACCCCGTGTCTCCCCTCGCTGACGGCGACTGCGAAGAGCGGTCGCGAGCGGATGTGATGTGGCTCACTCAACTCCTCGTGGCCAGCCCGCGGTAGTAAAGAAGCCTACGACTTTCGGGAGGGTCTCAGGAGTTCGAGTAGACCGCCGGCCCACCGTCCGGCCCCGCCGCACCGGGCCCGCGTCCAGCCCAGGTCCACGCGTACGCCGGGTCCTCCGCCGCCAGCGCCCCCTCCCCCAGGTCCAGCGGCTTGAACGTGTCCACCATGACCGCCAGCTCGTCGAAGTACTCCGCACCCAACGACGCCTCGATCGCCGAGGGCTGCGGCCCGTGCGCGTAGCCGCCGGGGTGCAGCGACACCGATCCGATGTTGATGCCCGACCCCTTCCGGGCCTCGTAGTCGCCTCCGACGTAGAACATCACCTCGTCACTGTCGACGTTGGAGTGGTAATACGGCACCGGCACCGAGTCGGGGTGGTAGTCCACCTTGCGCGGACAGAAGTTGCAGATCACGAAGTTCCAGCCCTCGAAGACCTGGTGCACCGGCGGCGGCTGGTGCACCTTGCCGGTGATCGGCATGAAGTCCTCGACGTTGAAGGTGTAGGGGTACAGGCAGCCGTCCCAGCCGACCACGTCGAACGGGTGCGTCGCATAGGTCATCCGGCTGCCGACCAGACCGCCCTGCGCGTGCTGGCCGCTCCCCCGGTGCTTCACCAACACCTCGACGTCGGTGCCCTCGACCAGGAACGGCTCGTCGGGTCCGTAGAGGTCGCGCTCGCAGTACGGCGCGTGCTCGAGCATCTGCCCGAACCGGGAGAGGTAGCGCTTCGGCGGGTGGATGTGGCTGTTCGCCTCGATCGCGTACAGGCGACAAGCCTCGGCGGGAACCCACCGGTGCGTGGTCGCGCGCGGCACGATGACGTAGTCGCCGGTGCGGTAGGGCACCACACCGAACACCGTCTCGACGACGCCGGACCCCTCCTGCACGTAGACGCACTCGTCACCCACGGCGTTGCGGTAGTACGGCGAGGCGCCGCCCGCGACGACGTACGAGATCCGCACGTCGCCGTTGCCGAGCACCAGCCGGCGGTGCTCGACCGGGTTGCGGGTCTCGACGGGCTCGACCACCGAGGAGCCGGGTTCGGCCACCGCGGAGGCGGGCTCGTCGAACAGCGTGTGCAGCTTGAGGTGCCGCGGCTTCAGGGGGTGGTTCGAGGTGAGCGTCAGGTCGGGCAGCTCCCAGACCTGGCTGTCGACGATCGCCGACGGGACACCGGCGTGGTAGAGCAGCGAGGAGTCGGAGGAGAATCCCTCCTCCCCCATCAGCTCCTCGTAGCGCAGCGCGCCCTGCGCGTCGCGGAAGACTGTGTGCCGCTTGCCCGGCACCTCTCCGACCTGACGGTAGTGGGCCATGTCGCTCCTTGGTTGTCGAGCCTGTCGAGACACGGGGTCGAGCCGGCGAGCCCGGTCCGGGGCCCGGTCGAGCATGTCCTGTTATCGGACGAATGTGTCCGTTGAGTCACTCCTGCGCTAGCCTCGCACCGTGCCCGACTTCCCGGCAACCCCGACCGGACCGACGAGGCCGGATCCGCGCGGACTCCCGGCACCGTACGTCGGACTGGTCGACGACGCAGCGATCTTCCCGCCCGGCAACAGCCCGCTCGACGCGGCCGTGACCGCCTGGCACGAGCGCCGGGACGAGCCCTGGTCGTCTCTGGTCGGGTGCTTCGTGGTGTCCGACCAGCGGCTGCCCGAGCTCGGCGACGCGATCGACGCCGCCGGGCTGACCGACGACCGGCCGCTGCCGGTCAGCGTGGTCGTGGGCGGCGGTGCCGGGGCGGTCGCCCCGGCGGCCAGCAGCGCACGACGGATGCGGGGCGTGCGGCTGGTCGGCGTGGAAGTCGCGCTGCGCGACCCGGACGACCTGTTCGGCAACGCACGCCGGGTCGTGACCGCCGTCGACCAGGCCCGGGACCACGGCGCCATCGACGACGACGTGACCGTGCACGTCGAGCTCCCGCAGGGACCGACCACCCACGGCTGGCTTGCCGCCGCCGACGAGGTGGCCGCCGCGGAGCTGCGGCTGAAGTACCGCACCGGCGGCGTCGACGCCGACCGGTTCCCCTCCGTGGACGACCTCGCCTCGTGGATCGACGCAGCCCTCGACCGGGAGACGCCGTTCAAGTGCACGGCCGGTCTGCACAACGCGGTGCGGCACACCGACCCGGAGACCGGGTTCACCCACCACGGGTTCCTCAACGTGCTCGCCGCGACCCGCGCCGCCCTCGACGGGGGTGACGTCCGCGCGGTGCTCGACGAGCGGGACGGACCGGCCCTCGCCGCCGCGCTGCCCGACCTCGACACCCTGGCCCGCACCCGCCGATGGTTCATGTCGTTCGGCTCGTGCAGCGTGCTCGAGCCGTTGCAGGACCTCGTCACCTTGGGGCTGGTCCCCGACCCCGACCCACGAACCAACCAGGAGTCCTGATGCCCGCCCGCCAGACCTGGGTCGACGGTGCCGCCGGCTCGTCGTACGACGTCGACAACCTGCCCTACGGGGTGTTCAGCCATTCCTCGTGGGAGGGCGAGCAAGGCCGGGTGGGCGTCCGGATCGGTGACCACGTGCTCGACCTGGCGCCCGTCGCCGCCGCCGAGATGCTCGAGGTGGCGCACGTGTTCGAGGCACCCGCGCTCAACCCGCTCCTCGCGCTGGACCGGGCGCACTGGTCCGGCGTACGACGCTGGATCGTCTCCCTGCTCACCGACGAGGCCGAGCGCGGCCTGGTGGAGCCGCACCTGCTGCCCGTCGACGAGGTGACGCTCTCGATGCCGTTCGAGGTCGCCGACTACGTGGACTTCTACTGCTCGCTCGACCACGCCTCCAACGTCGGCAAGATCTTCCGCCCCGACGCCGAGCCGCTGCTGCCCAACTGGCGACACCTGCCGGTGGGCTACCACGGCCGCGCTGGCACCGTGGTGGTCAGCGGCACCGACGTGCGCCGCCCGTGCGGACAGCGGAAGGCGCCCGACCAGGACCAGCCCACCTACGGGCCGACCGGCCGGCTCGACATCGAGTGCGAGCTCGGCTTCGTGGTCGGCGCCCCGTCGGCGCAGGGCGAGCGGGTCGCGACCTCCGCCTTCGAGGAACACGTGTTCGGCGTGCTGCCGCTCAACGACTGGTCTGCCCGCGACATCCAGGCCTGGGAGTACGTCCCGCTCGGGCCGTTCCTCGGCAAGTCGTTCGCGACGTCGGTCGCCGGGTGGGTCACCCCTCTCGAGGCGCTCGACGCCGCCCGCGTCGACCTGCCTGCCCAGGACCCCGCCCCGCTCGACTACCTGGCGGTCGGGCCAGGAGCCGGCTACGACATCGCCTTCGAGGTGCTGCTCAACGGCGAGACGGTGGCGCGACCGCCGTACTCCTCGATGTACTGGTCGCCCGCGCAGATGCTGGCGCACATGACCGTCAACGGGGCGAGCCTGCGCACCGGCGACCTGTTCGCGTCCGGCACCGTCAGTGGGGCCGAGCGCGACCAGCGCGGCTCGTTCCTGGAGCTGTCCTGGGGCGGCAGGGAGCCGTTCGGCGGCCCGGACTCCCAGCGGACCTTCCTGGAGGACGGCGACACCGTCACGCTCCGCGCGACCGCCGCGGGCACGCTCGGCGGGCGGATAGCGCTCGGCGAGGTCACCGGGACCATCACGCCGGCGGCCTGACTGCAACGATCGCCCCATCTCGGCGACGAGCCGGGATGGGTGGAACTGCCGACGCGGTCACGGCGGTCCCGCACCTAGCGTTCCGGCCATGAACGTCGGCGACATCCCGGTCTTCGCGGGTGTGCTCTCCACCGTGATCTTCGCGGGGAGCACGCTGCCGATGCTCGCCAAGGCCCACCGGACCCGCGACCTGGCGTCGTACAGCATGGGCAACATCGCGCTGGCCAACCTGGGCAACGCGGTGCACTCGGCGTACGTGTTCAGCCTCCCGCCCGGCCCGATCTGGGCGCTGCACATGTTCTACATCCTCACCAGCGCGACGATGCTGGTCTGGCGGATTCGGTACCACGCCCCGCGACGGGAATCCGCGGCGCGCCGCTCCCGCCACCTCGCGGACGGCCGCGCGGGATGCGTGAACCTACCCATCGACCCGCCCACGAAGATGGTCGGTTCTCCCGACGCGGGCGCGCCGGCCGCCCCCTAGTTTTCTGGCAACCGCAACTCGTCAGGAGAACGTGATGACCAGTCAGCACATCGAGACCCTCATCATCGGCGCCGGGCAGGCGGGGCTCTCCACGGGCTACCACCTGCAGCGCCGCGGCCGGGACTTCCTCGTCCTCGACTCCAACGACCGCGTCGGGGACAACTGGCGGCGCCAGTGGGACTCGCTGCGGCTCTACACGCCTGCGAAGTACGACGGCCTGCCGGGCCTGCCGTTCCCGGCGGCCGACTGGCACTACCCCGGCAAGGACGAGGTCGCCGACTACCTGGAGACCTACGCCCTCGCACACGACCTGCCGGTGCGGATGAGCACACGGGTGAAGCGGCTGAGCCGCCACGGGGACGGCTACCGGGCCGAGGTCGAGGACGGCGCGATCACGTGCGACAACGTCGTGGTGGCCACGGGTTCCTTCGGGCGCACCCCGCTCATGCCGGACGCCGCCGCCGACCTCGACCCGGGCATCCTGCAGATGCACTCCAGCGAGTACCGCCGACCCGAGCAGCTGCGTCCCGGTGCCGTGCTGGTCGTCGGTGCCTCGCACTCGGGCACCGACATCGCCTACGAGGTCGCCGACTCCCACCCGACGGTGCTGTGCGGTCGCGACTGCGGCGAGCTCCCGGTGCAGCTCGAGTCCCGACGGGCACGGGCGACCCTTCCGCTGATCGTGTTCGTGTTCCGGCACGTCCTGACCCGGCGTACGCCGATGGGACGCAAGGAGATGGACGAGGTGCGCTTCCACGGTGGCCCGGCGCTTCGGGTCAAGCGTGCGGACCTCGAGAGCCGCGGCGTGACCAGGACCGAGGCGCGTGTCACGGGGGTGGTGGGTGGCCTGCCGGAGCTCGGGGACGGCACGGTGGTGGACGCGACGAACGTCATCTGGTGCACCGGGTTCCGGCAGGTCTTCGACTGGATCGACCTCCCCGTCTTCGACGCCCGCGGCTGGCCCGTCGAGTACCGCGGCGTCGTCGACGCGGCTCCGGGACTGTTCTTCTGCGGTCTCAGCTTCCAGTTCGCGTTCTCGTCGATGATCTTCCCCGGCATCGGCCGGGACGCCGACTTCGTGGCCCAGCGGATCACCGAGCGGATCGCCCAGCGTGCGTCCACCCGTCCACGCTCGGCCTCCGTCGCGGCCTGACCGGTGCCGGCCGCGCGCGTATTCTTCGACGGGGAGGAGTGCGCCATGGGCGTGGTCGAGGAGCTGGTGAGGGCCCGCGATGCGTACGACCGTCGGGACTGGCTGTCGGCGTACGAAGGTCTGTCCGAGGTCGGGCCCGACGCGTTGACGGCCGCCGACTTCTTCCGGCTGGCCACCGTGGCATTCCTCCTCGGGCACAGGAACGACTGCGTCCAGGCGATGCAGCGGGCGCACCGGCTGCACCTCGACGCCGGAGACCTGGTCGCCGCCGCGCGCTGCGGCCTCTGGCTGGGGATGGTGCTCGAGCTCGCCAACGAACCGGCCGTCGCCGGTGGCTGGGTGTCACGCTCCGAGCGGCTGCTGGACCAGGTCGCCGACGACGTGGTGGAGCGGGGCTACCTCCTGATCGACCGGATGTACGGACATGTCTTCTCCGGGGCGATGGACCAGGCGCTCCCGCTGGCGACCGAGGCGGAGGGCTACGGCCGGCGTTTCGGGGACGCCGACCTGACGGCGCTCGCAGTCTCGTCGGTGGGTCGGATGCTCATGCACACCGGCAGGGTGCCGGAGGGACTTGCGCGCCTCGACGAGTCCATGACCGGGATCGCGGCCGGCGAGGTCGGCCCGTTGGTCGCGGGGACGGTCTACTGCTCGATGATCGAGGGATGCCAGGAGGTCGCCGACTTCGACCGGGCGGCGGAGTGGACGACGATGCTGACCCGCTGGTGCGAGGACCAGCCGGGCCTGGTCCCGTTCACGGGTCAGTGCGCGGTGCACCGGGGCCAGATCATGCGGGTGCGCGGCGCGTACGACGCCGCGCTCGAGGAGCTCGAGCGGGCGCTGGTCCGCTACGACCTGGCCGGCGCGGGTCCCGCGGTCGGGCTGGTCTGGGCCGAACGCGGCGAGGTGCTGCGCATCCGCGGCGACCTCGCCGGGGCGGAGTCGGCGTTCGAGCACGCCGTCGCCCACGGCCACGAGCCGCAGCCGAGCCTTGCCCTGCTCTGGCTGGACCAGGGGCGGTTGTCCGCGGCGACGGCCGTCGTCGAGCGGCTCATGTCGGAGGTCGGAGACCCGGTCGCGCGGGCCCGGCTGCTCCCGGCGGCCACCGAGATCCGGCTCGCCGCCGGCGCGCTGGACGAGGCCGCGGCGAGCGCCGAAGAGCTCGTCCGACTGGCCGCGGAGTTCCGGTGCGCCGGGCTCCAGGCCGCCGCCGACCATGCCCTCGGCAGCGCCCTCGGAGCCCGCGGTGACCTGGCCGGGGCGGTGCCGCACCTGCGCCGGGCGGCACGGCTCTGGACCCGGCTGGAGGCGCCGCTTGAGACGGCCCGCACCCGGACGGTCCTGGGACAGGCCTTCCGAGGGCTCGGGGACGAGGCCTCCGGGATCGCCGAGCTGACCGCGGCCCGGCGTACCTTCGGCGAGATCGGCGCGCTGCCGGCCGAGCGGGAGGTTGCCGCCCTGCTCGCGCCGACGGCTCCCGCCGGGCTCACCGCCCGGGAGGTCGAGGTGCTCCGACTCGTCGCCGCCGGGCGCAGCAACCCCGAGATCGCCACCGAGCTGGTGCTCAGCGAGAAGACCGTCGCCCGGCACCTCAGCAACATCTTCGCCAAGCTGGACGTGCGGTCCCGGACCGCCGCGGCCGCGTTCGCCTACGAGCACCACCTGGTCTGAGGTCGCGCCTGGCAGGGCTTCCGCGACCGCCGAACCCGGGCATAAGGTACGGGGAGCCAGTTTCGGGACGGGTCCCGTCGGCCGCGCCTCGGTCCCCGTCGTGCACAAGGGGGCACCAGCACGTGAAGCACACCACCCGCGTCGTCGCCACGTTGGGAACCGCAGCCGGGATCGTCCTGAGCGGGGCGTTGCTGTCGCCGGCAGCCGCCTGCTCGCTGACCGGCAACTGCGACAGCACGCCGACGCCGCAGTCGGACGGCCGCACCATCACCGTGAGCGTGACCGGGACCTTCGTCGGCGGCGGCAGCGACGGCAGTGGCGGGTCGGGCAGCACGTCCGTGTCCGTGCCGACGCCATGCTGGTACTCCCAGGGCAAGACCGGCAAGGAGTTCGCCGAGTGGTACGAGGACCCCGCCAACCAGCAGATGTTCCACGGCGTCGGCGGGGTTGACCCCTACCCCGGCTACGAGAAGCACCGCAACGACACCAAGGGGCACTGGTACAGCTCGTCGTGCTCGAGCGAGACGTTCGGAGACGACATGGACGCGTTCTTCGACTACGCGAACGAGTGGTTCGCCGAGAACGAGTCCGTCTACGTGCCGGACGGCGAGCAGCCGCCGGTCCCGCCGATCCCGCCGGAGATCCTGCTGCAGGCGGCCCGGGACGCGATGACGCTGCCCGAGCCCACGTTCGACTGGAACCCGAAGATCGCTGGTGGCGGCGCGTCGCTGGTGAACCTCGACACCTGGTTCTGGGTCGACGGCAACCACCCCGACACCGGCACGGTCACCGCGAGCGCCGGCGGCAACTCGGTCACGGTGAACGCCGACCTCGACGGTGTCGAGTTCGCCGCGCCCACGGCCGGCGCCGTCACCTGCGCAGACGGCGGATCCCCCTGGTCGCCGGCGACCGCGGCCAGCGACTGCACGCTGACGTTCACCCGCTCGGACGCCGCCACCCCGGTGACCGCCACCAGCGTGTGGACGCTCAGCTGGACGGCCAACGGCGTTCCGCAGGGTCAGCTGGAGGCGATGTCGGCCTCCGCCCAGGGCGAGGTCCCTGTGCAGGAGTCGCAGGCCCTCGTGCGCGCGGTCTCGTGACGAGGTCACTGCGACGCCTGGTCGCGCCCGTCGTACCGTTGCTCGCGGTCGGCCTGCTCGTCACCGGGTGCGGCTCCGACGAGCCGTCGTCGGCGGACCCGCCCCGCATCGGCGACGACGACACGTCGGCAACCGCCGAGCCGAGCCCCGAGCCAAGCGCGTCGGAGGAGGCGCTGCCGACCGCCGTCCCCGAGGTGGGTCTGGAGCTGAGCTACGCCGAGTCCGTCAACGCTCGCGAGCGTCAGGCGATGGCGGCCTATGCCACGTTCGAGGAGGCGGTACGCCGCACGCTGCGCACGGCCGAGCTCGACCCGCGGCTCCAAGACGTCGCGGCCGAGCCGGTGGTGGACGGCTTCCGGAGCTCGGTGCGGCACCTGCGCAGCAACGACATCCGGTTCGAGGGCACCGCCCGTGCGGACGTCGACGTGGAGGCCACGCGGGGTCAGTTCGTGTCGCTGTCGGTCTGCCTCGACGGCACGGACGTGCGGCAGATGCAGGCAGGCGAGCCGGTGCCGCTCGACGGCCGTGAGCGCGGGCTGGTCCGGGCGTTGATGTTCCTCTCCCCCGACCGGTCCTGGGTCGTCAACGAGTACCGCGAGCTCGACCTGCCCTGCTGACGCGGCGGTCCGGCCGCAGCTTCCGGTGGGACACGTGTGCGTCCGCTCCGGCGGGTCACCTAATGTGACCGGCATGAACACTCGTCTTGGGACCATCGTCATCGCCGCCGCGCTCGCCGTGTCCACGGCATCCTGCGCCGCGAATACCGACACGACCGAGCTCGAGGGCGGCGAGCAGCTCGTCGCCGCGGAGAAGCTGACCGTCTGCACCCACCTGCCCTACGAGCCGTTCCAGTTCCAGGAGGCTGGCGAGGTGGTCGGCTTCGACGTCGACCTGATGGACCTGGTCGCCGAGGAGCTCGGGGTCGAGCAGACCATCGTGAACACGCCGTTCGAGACCATCGAGACCGGGCAGGCCATGAGCACCGGCAAGTGCGACATCGCCGCCGCCGGGATGACCATCACCGAGGAGCGCGCCCGGGTGATGGACTTCGCCGACCCCTACTTCCAGGCGACCCAGGCCCTGCTGGTGAAGAAGGGATCGGGCTTCGACTCCCTCGAGTCGCTGTCCGGTGAGACGGTCGCCGTCCAGGCGAACACCACCGGCAAGGCGTACGCCGAGGAGAACGCCCCCGACGACGTCGAGCTCAAGACCTTCGAGGACCTCGCGCTGCTGACCAGCGCCGTGAAGACCGGCGACGTTGCGGCCGGCGTCAACGACAACGGGGTGCTCTACGACTTCGCCGAGCAGAACCCCGACACCGAGGTGACCGCGGAGTTCGACACCGGCGAGGAGTACGGCTTCGCGGTCGCCAAGGACGGCAACGACGCGCTCCTCGACACCGTCAACGAAGTGCTCGAGAAGGCCAAGTCTGACGGCACCTACGAGGAGATCTTCCGGAAGTACTTCCCGGACGCCGAGCTTCCCGACTTCGTCAACTGAACCTTCCCGCCCCACCCGTCGAGCGCGAGGAGACCCCGATGGCGATGAGCCCGCGGAAGCGAGCACGGGTCTCGCGCGGCATCCAGTACGTCGTACTCGCCCTGCTCGTGCTCGCGGCGGTGCTGCTGGCCGACTGGGCCACGATTCGGGAGCAGTTCTTCCAGATCGACATCATCGCGGGGATGCTCCCCGAGGTCCTCACGGTGGCGCTGAAGAACACCGTCCTCTACACGGCGTGCGGGTTCACGTTCGGGCTGGTGCTCGGGCTGGTCCTGGCGCTGATGCGGCTGTCGTCCGTGGGCCCCTACCGCTGGATCGCGACCGGATTCATCGAGTTCTTCCGCGGCCTGCCGGCGCTCGTCGTGTTCATCGCGCTCAGCGTCGGCGTGCCGATCGCCTTCCCGGGCCGGGAGGTCCCGGGCGGCGTGCTGGGCATCGCCACGGTCGCCCTCGGCCTGGTCGGCGGTGCCTACATGGCCGAGACGATCCGGGCCGGCATCCAGGCGGTGCCCAAGGGCCAGCTCGAGGCGGCGCGCTCGCTCGGCATGTCCCACTCACGAGCGATGCTGTCGATCGTGATCCCGCAGGCGTTCCGGATCATCCTGCCGCCCCTGACCAACGAGCTGATCCTGCTCACCAAGGACTCCTCGCTGGTGTACCTGCTCGGCTACACGGCCTCGTCGGTGGAGCTCGCGGCGTTCGGTCGCGAGGTGCTGAACCAGGAGAACAACTTCACCCCGTTGATCGTGATCTCGGTCTGCTACCTGTTCATCACGGTGCCGCTGGCCATCGTCGTACGCCGGATGGAAGCCCGCGCGGAAAGGGCCCGCTGACATGACCACCAACGACACCGAGCTCGAGCCCGACCGCAACGCGGCGGCCATCGACGTGCAGGAGCTGCACAAGTACTTCGGCGACAACGAGGTGCTCAAGGGCATCGACTTCCACGTCGACCAGGGACAGGTCGTCTGCGTCATCGGACCGTCCGGCTCCGGGAAGTCGACGCTGCTGCGCTGCGTGAACCGGCTCGAGGAGCCGACGTCCGGGCGGATCCTCGTCGAGGGCATCGAGATCACCGACCCCGACGTCGACGTCGACAAGGTGCGCAGCCGGATCGGCATGGTGTTCCAGCAGTTCAACCTGTTCCCGCACCTGAGCGTGCTGCGCAACCTGACGATCGCCCAGCAGCGGGTGAAGGGACGAGACAAGGCGGCGGCCGTCGAGGTGGCCCGGCGCAACCTCGAGAAGGTGGGCCTCGCCGAGCGCGAGGACGCCTACCCGGCACACCTGTCGGGGGGCCAGCAGCAGCGCGTCGCGATCGCCCGGGCGCTGTCGATGGACCCCGACATGATGCTCTTCGACGAGCCCACGAGTGCCCTCGACCCGGAGCTGGTCGGCGACGTGCTCGACGTGATGAAGGACCTCGCCCGCGAGGGCATGACGATGATGGTCGTCACCCACGAGATGGGCTTCGCCCGCGAGGTCGGGCACAAGCTCGTCTTCATGGACGGCGGCGTCATCGTCGAGGAGGGCGACCCCCGGGTCGTGCTGGCCGACCCGCAGCACGAGCGCACCCAGGCGTTCCTGTCGAAGGTGCTCTGAGCCGACCGCCCGTCCGGCGGCGCGGCGGGTCAGACGCTGCCGCGCTGCCGCACCACGTTGGTCGCGGCGACCTTGTCGTGGAGCGCCTGCTTCTTGGAGTCCCACAGCGGCCACAGACCGTCGACCAGCGGCCACAGGCCGGCGATGCCGCCGATCACCGGCACCGTGGCGACGATGGCGTACCAGAACTGGCTGCCCCAGCGCTTGAGGATGGTGCCCCACGACATCTGGCCCGGCGTCTCGCGGAGCCGGACCCGCATGCCGAGCGCCAGCTTGCCAGGCGTCGCGGCCTTCCACCGCAGGAAGCCCGCGTGGTACACCAGCGACACCACCAGCCCGATCAGGCTGACCACCGCCAGCGGTCCGGTGATCTCGGCCATCAGCTCGGACTGGTCCGGCGCGGCTCCGCCCGACTCGGCCGCGTCCAGGGCCTGGGAGATGAAGTCGCCGTAGGCGTCGAAGACATCCCGCATCCACGGGAACGCGATGACCGCGCTGATCACGCCGACGATGACCGCGTCGATGAGGTATGCCGCGACGCGCAGCCACCAGCCCGCGAGCTCCTGCCCGTCGGGCGTCGTGGCCACGGCCGGCCGGCCCGCGTCGGCGTACGGCGACATCGGTGCGTACGCCGGGGCCGAGCCGTAGCCGGGCTGCCCCTGCGGCGCCTGCCCCAGAGGCGCCTGCCCCATCTGGGGCTGGCCCACCGGCGGCTGCACGTGCTCGGTCCACTGCCGGCCGTCCCAGTAGCGCTGGCCCTTCGGCTCCGGGGCCTGCGGGTCCGGGTCGGGGTACCACCCCGCGGGGATCTGGGTCATGCCCGAATCCTTCCATGCCGATGTCGGTATGCCTGGCGTGACACCTGGGTCACCCCAGGCATACCGACATCGGTGGGTTCTGCATCCGCTGCAGGCTGCGGGGTGGCGCTCAGAGGTTGCCGCGAGCCTCCTGCTCGCGCTCGATCGCCTCGAAGAGGGCCTTGAAGTTGCCCTTGCCGAAGCCGAGCGAGCCGTGGCGCTCGATGAACTCGTAGAACACCGTCGGCCGGTCGCCCATGGGCTTGGTGAAGATCTGGAGGAGGTAGCCGTCCTCGTCGCGGTCGACGAGGATCTTGCGCTTCTTCAGCTCCTCGATCGGCACGCGGACCTTGCCGATCCGCTCGCGCAGCTCCGGGTCGTCGTAGTAGGAGTCCGGGGTGTCGAGGAACTGGATCCCGTTCTCGCGCAGGATGTCGACGGTGCGCAGGATGTCGCCCGTGGCGAGCGCGATGTGCTGGCAGCCGGCGCCGGCGTAGAACTCGAGGTACTCGTCGATCTGCGACTTCTTCTTCGCGATCGCCGGCTCGTTGAGCGGGAACTTCACGCGGTGGTTGCCCGATGCCACCACCTTCGACATCAACGCCGAGTAGTCGGTGGCGATGTCGTCGCCGATGAACTCGGCCATGTTCGTGAACCCGAGCACCTTGTTGTAGAACTCGACCCACTCGTCCATCCGACCGAGCTCGACGTTGCCGACGCAGTGGTCGACCGCCTGGAAGAGCCGCTTGGGGTGGCCCTCGCGGCGGGTCACCGTGGTCGTGGCGGCGGCGTAGCCGGGCAGGTACGGGCCGTCGTACCGCGAGCGGTCGACGAGCGTGTG
>NZ_DASSCL010000167.1:0-27616 GCF_035697785.1 Nocardioides sp. | reverse complement strand
GGGCGTGAGGTGGACAGGTGGATTCCACCGGCGTTCCCACCAGACGTGCTGACCGGTCCACGCGTGAGCATCCCGGCGCGTGACTACCTGCTGTCCGGGGTCCGCTGCGCCAGGCCGGACAGTGGGGCGCCGCAGACCTAGTCCCGGGCAAGCCGCGTGGTCTCAACAGCCCCAACCTGATGTGGCCGGCCGACCATGCCTGGTTCGCCGCGCCGAGATCGACCTCCCCTGGACCGGCATCGCCGGCACCCCTGGGCTGATCGAAGACCTCCTGGCTGCCAGGGAACTCGACGTCGAGACCGTAGAACCATCGGGGAATCTGCCCTACAGGGGCTCTGGGTCTTGATACTGCTCCTGACTCACATCAACAGGGAGCACACTAGTGAGTGTGCGCACAATCCTTGAAGCCTTACAGATCAGCGTCTTGGTGCTGATCTGTGCTTCTCTCTTGGTTGCGCTTCTCGTCGTGTGGCGGGACGACCGCAAGTGGGTGGATGAACGGCAGCACTGGCCCGGGCGCTAGCCGACATGACCGCCGGTTGCGCGCTGGAAGGCGTTCTACCCCGCTGGGCGGCTCGACATGTCGCGGTCGCTACTTCCGGCGACCTGCACGAGCTTCCTTTGCCTTGGCAACGGCTGACTTAAGCCTCGCTTGGTTCTCCGGCTTTCGGGCTTGGTCGTAGACCATCTTGGCGGCGCTGAAAGCAGCCGCACCTTTCAACAACTTCATGGGAACCGCGTACCCATTCAACCGTCCTTCTAGGCGCCATCACCCGAAAGGGCCGATCTCAGGCCCTCGGGGCTCATGCCGCAATCGCGCGGACTGGCTAGACGGATCGTCCGCACCTCCGGGCCGTGCAAGTGATCGAACGGCGAAGGGAGTGCGCGGCCGTTCCTCCTCAGGACTGGTCAGGCTCCTTCACCACAGCCGTCGAGTCCGGCAGAGCCGAGGCTCCCTACAGCTTCGACGAGATCTACCACGACTACATGCTGGTCACGCACGGGTTCGCGTGGTCGCCGGACGGGTCCCGCGTCGCGGTCACCAGCGGACCCGGCATCGCCACCGTCTCCTCGGACGGACACCCCAACACCCCGACCCGCGGCAGCGGCCAGGGTCCCCTGGCCTGGCTCGACGAGTCGGCCGACTGAGATTCCTGTGCCCGGACACGGCGTGCCTCGTCACCCAGCGGAGGCGGTACGACGTCGGCGGCGCGGAGAGGGGCACGCCCAGACGCCAGGCCCGCCGTAGATCGGGTTCCGGGCGTTGCTGGTGAATGCGCCCGCGGCGTTGCCCAGCCTCCCCCGGAGTCCCTGACCCGCCATCCGGCGACAGTACCGTTCCGCGACCGGCATCGTGCGACGCCAAGACTCTCGCATGCCGCTGCGGGCGTGGCCCGGGCGGTGACCGGGCCACACACGTCAGAGTCGCCCGAATGCCGCCAGGGTGCGGAGTGCGCGGAGGGTCTCGATTCCGCGCCACTCCATGGTCGAGGCGGTGCCCGGTGGGGTCCAGGTGATGGGCCAGCCCCCGTCGTCCTGCTGGTCTCGAGCCAGGCGATCGAGGTGCCCACCGATGATGGCCTCGTCGAAGAGGTCGAGCCACGGGCTGTCGGGCGACGGCGCGAAGTGAAGAGGCGTGACGCCGTACGCGGGGTCGGACGGGTCGGCCCTGAACCACCTCAGACCAGGCAGCCAGTCGCGCACGTGTGCACTGACCGAGTCCGCGCGAGCCCGGTCCGGAGCGTGTGCGAGGAACTCCAGGACCTCCACCAGGGTGTGGGCGTCCTCGTCGAAGCCTGCCTCGAGCCGCTTCCACGTCCAGTCGGTGGCGCTTGCGAGCCAGGAGTGGGAAACGCCCATCTTGTGAAGTCGGCCCGCCAACCCGGCGGTCGGGTTCAGCCCCGGGGCGTAGGCCCAGTCGGACCAGTGCTCCGCGTGGGGGTAGTCGGCCACCACCGGAAAGGCCAGCGGCACCGCACCGTCGGGGTGCGCCACGGAGCCCAGCCAGTCGCACGCCTCACGGACCATCTCGCTGTCGCCCAGGGGCCTGCGGGTCTCGACGTACCGCGGACTCTCTGCAGCGGTCATGAGGACGTCGAACGCTCGCTCCACATCGATCGGCAGGCTGTCCGGGCAACGCTTGTCGGGTTCGAGCCCGTGGCCGAACCCGCCATCGGAGTTGCGGTAGGCCCGCACGGCGTCGACGGCCCCTGCGGGGTCGGCGTCATCGAACAGCACGGCGGCCAGGCGACGCTCGATCAGGCGCCCCTCGCGGTCGAGAAATGCACGGCCAGCAGTGAGGATGTCGTTCATCTCCGGAAGTCTCGCACGCGGTTCCGCGTGGCAGCCGGCTCCGAGGGTCGTGGACACAGTTCCCGCGCCCCTAGGGTGGACCGATGACGATGGTCAAGCAGTTCCAGGTCACCTTTGACTGCGCAGAACCTGAGCGTGTCGCCCGCTTCTGGTGCGAGGTCCTGGGGTACGTCGTACCGCCTCCGCCGGAGGGGTTCGCCAGCTGGGACGATTTCGATCGCGCGCTGCCGCCTGAGAGGCAGGGTTCGGCGTTCGCCTGCATCGATCCCACGGGTGTGGGGCCGCGGCTGTTCTTCCAGCGCGTTCCCGAAGGCAAGGTCGTCAAGAACCGGCTGCACCTCGACGTGCGGGTCGGCACCGGGCTGGTGGGTGAGGAGCGCCTGGCCGCACTCGAGGCCGAGTGCGCACGGCTGATCCCGCTCGGCGCGGTTCGCGTGCGGCTGTTGCGTGCCGATGGTGTCAACGAGTCCTGCCTCGTGATGCAGGACGTCGAGGGCAACGAGTTCTGTCTCGACTGAGTGGCCGCGACCCAGCCGCATCCCGCAACCCGGCGGCCGGCCTGGGTCAGCGCCGCCAGTCGTACGGCGTCGTGGTCGACACCTTGACCAGCCCCGCCCGTTCCAGGATCGGGCGGGAGTACTCGGTCGAGTCGCTGTGGATGAGCGTCTTGTGCATCCGCAGGGCGGACCTGGCCCTGGCTGCCGTCAGCGCTCGGTAGATCCCGCGGCCGCGCCATTCGACGAGGGTCGCGCCGCCCCAGATGCCGGCGAAGTCGGTGCCGTGAACCGGTTCCAGCCGTCCGGCGCTGACCACCTGCCCGTGCGCTTCGGCGACCCACAGCTCCATCCCGTCGTGGCGGGACAGCCGGCGAAGAAGGGCCTCCGCCATGTCGTCCGAGACCGGGTCGCCGAACGCCACCGCCGCCATGGCGGTCATCGCTCGGACGTCCTTCTCCTCGGTGACTCGGCGCAGCGTGACACCTTCCGGCAGCTCCACGTCAACTGCCAGCGCACGCGCCTCGCCGAGCATGATCGACTCGGGCTCGCCGCGCGTGAACCCGCACTCGAGCAGCGCCTCGTGCAGGCCTGGCGCGTGGTCGTGCTCGCGGGTCTTCCACTCGATGCGGTTGATGGTCGGGTCTGCGCGGTAGTGATCGAGAGCTTGCGGCACGAGCCTGCGGATCGCTTCCTCGTCCGCTCCGTCGAGGTCTCGGTACGTGACGAAGCCGCGGCCGCCCGTGAAGGTCACCAGGCGCAGCGGTCCGAGGCTGGTGACCGAGACGGCGCTGGGCGTCTCGGCGTCGGTGCGCAGCTGCTCGTCGTAGGCCGCGAGGAGTCGTGTCGGGTCGGTCACGGGAGTCACCGTGCCGTGCCGCCGCTGGATGTGCAACACGGTATCGCCAGGAAGGGGAACGGCATCGACCGCTCCTCGCATCTCCAAGGTAACCCGCGGAGGGGGGCTTGCTGCAAGACCCCCTTCATGCCGCAGAATCGCCGACTCGAAGGCAGTACGTCGGAGGGGTGGACCGTGACCGAGCATGCGGTTGTGATCGTCGGGGGAGGCCCCACGGGCCTGATGCTGGCCGGGGAGCTGGCGCTGGCGAGGGTGGACGTCGCCATCGTCGAGCGGCGCGCCAGTCAGGACCTCCCCGGCTCGCGCGCCGGCGGTCTGCATGCACGCACCATCGAGGTCCTCGACCAGCGGGGTATCGCCGACCGGTTCCTCGCAGAGGGACAGGTGGCACAGGTCGCCGGCTTCGCTCGGGTCTCGTTCGACATCAGCGACTTTCCGACGCGGCATCCCTACGGGCTCGGGCTATGGCAGAACCACATCGAGCGGATCCTGGCCGGCTGGGTCGACGAGCTGGCCGTCACCAGCTACCGCGGACGTGAGGCGACCGGGCTCGCGCAGGACGACACCGGCGTGGACGTCGAGCTGTCCGACGGTCAGTC
Source organism: Nocardioides sp. (assembly GCF_035697785.1). Lineage (GTDB taxonomy): Bacteria > Actinomycetota > Actinomycetes > Propionibacteriales > Nocardioidaceae > Nocardioides_B. The sequence continues at coordinate 23,351 of NZ_DASSCL010000167.1, read as the reverse complement.
GCTGCGGGCGGAGTACGTCGTCGGGTGCGACGGCGGACGAAGCCTCATCCGCAAGGAGACCGGCATCGAGTTCCCCGGGTGGGACCCGACGACCAGCGCCCTGATCGCCGAGGCCGAGATGGCCGAGGAGCCGGAGCTGGGCATGCGCCAGGACGCCGTCGGTCAGCACGGCATCGGCAGGGTCGAGTACGAGATCCGTGACGGCGAGTTGATCTTCGCCGACCACGGCCCGGTCAGGATCATGGTCACCGAGCAGCACGTCGGGGAGAAGAGCGAACCCACCCTGGAGGATCTGAGCGAGGCGCTCATCGGCGTGTACGGGACCGACTACGGGATCCACAGTCCCACCTGGATCTCCCGGTTCACCGACATGACCCGTCAGGCCGCGACGTACCGGAAGGCACGCGTGCTGCTGGCCGGTGACGCCGCCCACGTGCACTCCCCCGTGGGTGGACAAGGACTCAACACAGGCGTGCAGGATGCGCAGAACCTGGGGTGGAAGCTGGCCCAGGTGGTCAAGGGAGTGTCGCCGGACAGCCTCCTGGACACCTATCACGACGAACGCCACCCGGTGGCTGCCCGCGTGCTGCGCAACACGATGGCGCAGGTCGCCCTCACCCGCCCCGGCGATGCGCGTCTTGATGCGTTGCGCGACACCGTCTCCGACCTCCTGAGCATGGACGAGCCCCGCAAGCGGTACGCGGGCATGATGTCCGGCCTCGACATCCACTACGAACTCGGTGAGGGCCACCCGCTGCTCGGTCGTCGCATGCCCGATCTGGACCTGGTCACGACCGGGAGGCCCTGCCGGGTCTTCACCCTGCTCCAGGACGCGCGACCGGTCCTGCTCGATCTCGGCCAAGCCGGTGGATTCGACATCACGCCGTGGGCGGATCGGGTGCAGCTGGTCGATGCTGACTTTGCCGGCATCTGGGAGCTACCGGTGCTCGGCCAGGTCGCCGCTCCCTCTGCGGTGTTGGTCCGGCCCGACGGCTACGTCGCGTGGGTCGGAGATGGAACCCATGACGGGCTCGAGGAGGCACTTTCGCGCTGGTTCGGGCCGCCCGAATAGTCGCGACTCCCGGGTCGCGGGGCAAGGCCGTCGATCTGCCGATGACATGCCGCCCGGGACAGGCATACCGTTTCAGGTGTGGCCGCGGGGCGAGCCGACGCACGGGGCGGTCTGCTGGCGTGGTCAGCGTCATGCCTGGTGATCGGGACGATGGCGCTGACGCTCGCCGCGTCGCTCAACCCGAACCCGACCGGCGTCAACGCCGCCGCGGTGCTCGAGGTCGCCATGGCGCCGGGCGGGCGTTGGCTGGCGATGGCGGCCGCGCTCCTGATCGGCTCGGTGGCCCTGCTGGCGGGTCTGCCCACCCTGCTGATCCCGTTCCGTGATCGTGCACGCGGCCTCGCAATGGCGGCGGTGGCCACGTTGGCAGTCGGGGTGCTGGGCAGCTCCGGGTACGCGGCGCTGCTCGTGTTCGTCCGGGCACTCGCCGACCAGGAGGCACTGCGGCCGGGCAGGTTACCGCGTGCCCTCGAGGACGCCGAAGTGGTGATGGTCCTGTTCGTGTGGGTGGGATCCTTCTACCTGGGCGTGCTGCTGATGGCCGTTGCGCTGCTTCGTGCGAGGGTTGCTGCCCCCTGGGTCCCGATCGTTCTCCTCGTCGTCGTCGGGTGTCTGCCCTTGGTGTCGATGGCGGGTCACATCGGCCAGGTGGTCCAGGTCCTGCTCCTGGCGGTCGCGTTCACCGAGATCGCGACGCGGGCCGTGCAACGTGCAACGCCGGCATGACCCGCCTCGCGTCTCTCAGGTGAGCTTCGACTTCAACTTCGACGTCCTGGACGTGTTCCTACCTGTGAGCGTCGATGCGATGACGACCAGTACCGCTGCGACTGCGATCGCCACGGCCCAGCGCACCCAGTCGACCCCGGAAGTGGCGCCCCCGCCGAAGGCGGCGTACACGTACCAGCCCAGCAGCACCCCACCGATGCCGCAAAGGATGGTGAGCCAGATCGGAATGTTGTCCTTGTCCCCCGGGGCGACGAACTTCCCCAGCAGACCGATGATGATGCCCGCAATGATGACGCCGATGATCTCCATGCCGGAGGCCTCCTCTTAGAGCCGGTCGCGTCGTTGCGACCTGCCCTGGAAGTACCCGACGAGCGTGCCTTCAGTCTGGCCGGCCAGGCACACGTGGAGACTGACCCGCTAGAACTCGGAGGAGGAACTACGACCAAGGCCCGTGGCAGGACGCGATCCGCCGGTTCTAGCGTGGAGGTGCGGCCCCGCCTGATCTCCCCGCTTGGGACCCCCGTCAGGCGGGGTCGCCCCGCGAGGTGGGGTCCGGGCCCCGACCGTTCCGCGTCCGTACCGATCGGCTGGACGCATCGTCTGCCCCGCGCGGCATGAAGGGCTCGGGTCGGGGTACCGGCTGTCCCGAAGGCGCCGCCGCGCAGGGGCGGAAGCGTCTTCTGCCCCGTCCCCTCACGCAGGGGACGGGGCTATTCACTGTCGAGACCGACGCCGCGGGTGCGCCGGGTGAACATCCCGGGTCCGGAGAGGAACGCGATCGCGTTCGCCGAGCTCCCCTCCGGGTCCCGGAATGTTCAGCTGACCGGCGCGGACCCGCTCAGCGGGCGCGGACCTTGTTGGAGCGCGCGGTCCAGTCGCTGGCACCGGCCGCGTTGACCGCTCGGACCTGGAAGCGGTAGGCGCCGCGGGCCAGCACCATCTTCTCGGACCGCGCCGACGAACCCGTCTTCGCCGAGACCTTCTCACCCAGCACCTTGCCGTTCGCGCCCAGCCGCACCGCGCGGACCTGGTAGCGGACCGTGCCGGCAGCGCGAGCGTTTGCCGGGGCACGCCACCGGGCTGTCGCGGTGACGGCGCCGCCACGGCGACCGGACACGGCCGCCCGGAGTGCTGGCGTGGACGGCGCCGACCCGGCGGCGATCTGCGAGCCACCGCTCGGAAGCGTGACGGGCTGTGGCACCAGAACGGCGGAGGTCGGCGGCGTCAGCCGGCTGCCCGCGGGCACCGGGAACGGGAAGCCCAGCACGGCCAGCCGGCCGCGCACCTGGTTCTGGGCCTGGCAGTCCTGCACACATTCGGTCGGGGGGTTGGCCAGCTCGACGGCGTCCTCGCCGGTCACGAAGCCCATCCGGCCGCCGCTAGCGACGTCCCAGATCGAGACCATGCCGCAGTGCTCGACGCTCGGGGTCACCGGGACCGCGGTGTTGCACTCGGGCTGGAGGACCTGTTCGGCCACCTGAGAGCTGTCCCGGGCGACGAAGTCGGGTGAGAAGTCGTTGCCGATGTTCACCCGGGTCCGGCCCTCGACGCAGAAGGTGCTCGGCGGTCCGGTCTCGACGCTGACGCAGTCGTCGCCGAGGAACTGACCGACCACCGCGCGGAAGTTCGGGTTGTCGAAGAAGAACGGCCTGATCGCCGGGTCGGCAGGCTGAGCCAGGGTGTGCACCATGCGGGTGAGCCCGCCGTCGCTGCGCTCGGGCTCCATCTGGAAGATGCCGCCCTGCGCGCAGTCCTTCGCCTGGATCTTGATGGAGTCGCCCGAACCACTGCGCATGATGTTCAGCCCCTCCTCACCGAGCTCCACCGAGATGTCGCTGATGAGCGTGGTGCCCTCCAGGTCGGGGACCTTGCTGGCCCACACCGGTGTGAACCGGCCACCGGTCATGTCCTCGTCGTTGGGAGCACCGGTGAAGGCGTAGTCGAGTACGGCGAAGTCGGATCCGCGCACGTCGAACTGGTTGTAGAGACCCCGCACGCCGAACCGGTCGCCGAGCGCGGCCGCGGGCACGGTGCCGACGAACGGTGCGGAGGCCACCACGGCGCCGGTCGACAGGTTGACCAGCTGGTACCCACCGTCCACACAACCGTCCGACTTGGCCGCACCAGCAGGAGCAGCCAGGACACCCGCCGTCAACGCTGCCGCACCGAGTGCGAGGACCAGTGGCCCGGCCAGACGACGAACCAATCCCCCTTGGTGATGACCGAATACCTTCCGCATACCAACGCTCCAATTCGTCAAGGTCGGGCCCACGCGTGCCCGACGGCCCGAGCCTGCTGCACCCCCGGATGCGCGCACCATGGGCGATCGTCGTAGTACCAGGTGCGGTTTGACCACGTCCGGATGGATCTGGACCGCACACCGCCGTCCTGGCGGGCGGTCACTGACCGGGCCCACCGTCAACGTCGGATGAAGACGTCTTCGAGGTTGTGCCTGGCCCAGATGGCGGCGCTGGTTCGTTCGTGTACGCCGATGTGGGCATAGATGCTGCTGAGGTATGCCTTGACCGTCTTCTCCTGGATGCCGAGTCGCTCGGCGATGAGCTTGTTGCTGAATCCCTTCTGGAGCAGACCAAGCACGTCATGCTCTCGTCGGGTGAGCACGACCTTGGGTGCGGGGGTGCCGACGTTTCGGATCACGTATCGGGCGACACGAGGATCGAGGGGTGCGTCGCCTCGGCTCGCCGCGAGGACGCCGGCGACCAGCTGTTCTGCCTCGGTGTCCTTGAGGAGGTACCCGGAGGCGCCGAGCCGGACGGCCTCGCTGACGTCCTTGGTGTCCGCGCTCGCGGTGAGCACCAGCACCGCCGTCCGCGGGGCCGCCTCGCGGATGAGCCGGAGTGTCTCCAAGCCACCGCGTCCGGGCATGCCCAGGTCCAGCACCACCACGTCCGGCGCCTCCTCGTCGAGCACGCGCAGGCACTTCTCACCGCTGGTGACCGCTGCGACCACCTCGATGCCGGCGGCCGACAGGACTGCCCGAAGACCGAGGAGCACTGTTGGATGGTCGTCGACCAGCAGGACTCGCGTCCGGGCTGCTGGCCGCGTCTCGGTCACAGCGCCAGCTCCATCCGCACGTCGGTCCCCGCGCCGGGTGCGGACCACAGTTCGAGCGCGCCGCGATACTCCATCGCGATGTCGGCGAGCGCCTCCAGACCCAGGTGTCCCTGCTCGGCCCCCGGATCGTTCGTGTCCAGCCCGCAACCGTCGTCCTGAACCCGGATCATCAGCGTGTCCGGCCCGCGCGCGAGAGTCACGCGGACGTGGTCAGCCTCGGCGTGCTGGAGGACGTTGTGAAGCAGCTCCTTGACGCAGGAATGGGCGACCTCCACCATCTCGCCGGCGAGCTGGTGGTCGATGTCCTGGGGCACCAGCTCGACGTCGACAACCGTCCCCCGGGTCCGTAGTGGCTGCGCCAGGTCGTCCAATGCCTGCGCGAAGCCAACCTGGTGGATCGAACGGGGATGCAGCTCCACGATGCCGGCGCGAAGGCCCCGCACGCTCTCCCTCAGGGAGCCGGACGCGGCGCTCAAGAGATGTCGTGCCTGAGTGAGGTTTCCGGTGTCCAACGCGGAGCTGGCACCGTCCACGACGTAGGCGGTGCCGACCAGGTCCTGGATGGGCCCGTCGTGCAGGTTGCGGGCCAGCAGCCGCCGGTCCCGCTCGGCGGAGGCACGTGCATGCTCATCGACCTCACGCTGTCGGCGCCTCAGCCAGCGCACATTCATCAGCCCGATCGTCAGCTGCACGGCGGCCAGTGCGACGAAGCCGACCAACGCCAGGCCCACGAGCGTGCGCCACACCGCGTCTCGCTGCACGAGCACTCGGTCGTAGCTCAGGTAGGTCTCGAACAGGACGCGTTGACCGCCCGCCGCCGGGATCGGGGCGTAGACCTCGATCAGCTGAGCTCCCAGATTTCGCTCCGCGCGACCCTCACTGTCGCTCAGGTCGCTGACCTCCTCGACCGTCGAGTTGGTCTCCAACGCCTCACGCTTGTGATCCGACAACGGGTAGGTGCGGCCGATCTCCTCCTGGTCGTCGCTGAAGAGGACCTCCCCGTCCGTCGACCACACCTTGATCCGACGCAGAGAGGTCTCATGGCTCAAGTGTTCGCGAAACTGGCCATCGAGGAACGCCACCGCGCTCCGGTCACCTTCTAACAGGGCCAGGGCCATGTCTTGGTCGACGAACATGCTCCCCAGCATCTCTGTGTACCGCCGCGCGTCGACCAGAGCCTGCCGTTCGGCCAGGCGAGCACCGACGACGAGGCCGAACCCGACCATCAGGCACAGGGCGAGCAGACTGCCGACGACCAACCTCCACGTCGTCCAGTCCCGCTGATGCCGGGAAAGCCGCGAGCCTCGTGCGTCCGCGAGCACGACGTGCGAACGTGCAGGTCGCGAGTCAGGCGGCGTGTCCGGCCCCTTCCTGCTGGCGCCGATCGGCTTCGGCCCCAGAGCCTCGGCGGACGCTCGAGCCCTGCGATCGCGACGCGTGACCGAGCTCAGGGCAGGATCCGAATGCTGAACTGTTGGGTGGCGGACTGGCCGCTGCTGTCGTTCACACGAACGGTGAAGGTGAAGGTTCCCGCCGTGGTGGGCGTTCCCCTCACGCGTCCGGGGGACGCCTGCACCGACAGACCCGGGGGCAGAGTGCCGGCGACGTGTGCCCACGTGTACGGCGGCACGCCGCCGCCCGGGAACAGGCTGGCTTCGTACGCGATGCCGACCGTGCCGTCCCTGAGCTGGTCGGTGCCGTTCGTGATCACCAAGGGGCTCGCGGGATCTACCGTGAGGGTGAAGGTCTTGGTGGCTGTGTTGCCGGCCTGGTCGCGGGCACGGACGGTGAAGGTCGTCGTCTGGACTCGGGTCGGGACCCCGGTGACCGCAGTGGTGCGGGACAGTCGCAGGTCGTTCCCGGCGAACCTGAGTCCGTCCGGAACCCTGCCGTTCACCAGCGACCACCGGTACGGGGTGCCCTGACCACAGCAGGCCTCGATGAACCCGGCGTAGTTCTCCCCCACCCGTGCGTTCGGAAGCGGCGAATCCGTGATGATCATGAACAGCGACTGCGACGTGACCGTGAGCACGGCCGAACGGGCGACCCCGTTGTAGGTCGCCGAGATGGTGGCCGTGCCCACCGCGGACGTGTTGATGGCCACCTGGAACGCGCCGGTCGAGCTGTTCGCCGGAACCGTCACCGTGGCCGGAACGGTTGCGATCGCCGTGTTGCTGCTGGCCAGCGAGACTGTCGCGCCACCGGTCGGGGTGAGCGCGGTGAACGCCAACGTGGCGGACGTGCCCGAGGTGCCCGTCTGGACGGTGGCGGGGCTCAGGGTGATCGAGGCGAGCGCGCCCCCGGGCTGCGGTGGTGGCGGCGCGGTGACGGTGATGGTGTCCGTCCGGGTGACCCCGTTGTAGGTCGCGGAGATCACGGAGGTGGTGGTGGCCGTGACCGGGTTCGTGGAGACGAAGGTCGGGACGACCCTGCTGTTGACCCCCTCGGGGACCGTCATGCTGGCCGGCACCGTCGCCACGGCGGTGTTGCTGCTCGAGAACGAGACGACGGCCCCTCCTGGTGGAGCAGGCGCGGTCAGCGTCACGGTCGTCGCCGCCGTGGAGCCGCCTTGGACGCTGGCCGGGGCGACGTCGACCGCGTTGAGCGTGGCGCTCGGCGGAGGAGGCGGCGGAGGCGGCGGTGCAGCGGTGCCGGTGACGGTCAGGGTGGCGCTGCGAGTCGTGCCGCCGTATGTCGCGGAGATCACCGAGGTGGAGGTCGAGCTGACGGCGCTCGTCGCGACGGAGAAGGTCGTCGAGGCGACCCCGGCCGGGACGGTCCCAGTAGCGGGGACAGTGGCTGCGGCAGTGTTGCTGCTGGTCAACGCCACGAGGGCGCCGCCCGCCGGCGCGGGGGCGGTGAGCGTCACCGTGGCCGAGCTGCTGGTTCCGCCGGCCACCGTCGCCGGACTGAGACTGACCGAGCTGAGTGCGGCCGCGGGCGCGGGCGCGGTCACGGTGCAACCAGACAACCGGACGTTCACGGGAGTCGTCGAGCCGTCGTTCACATCCACCGTGCAGTCCGCCGGCCGCGTGTAGCCCGAGCGCTCGATCCGGAACTCTCCGGAGCCGTCGCTGGTCCCCATCTGCACGCCGTCCACCGTGATCGGCCGGTTGGCGACTGCCCTGCCTTCGATCCGCAACCTGTCGCCGCTGACCTCAGCACGCGAGACGGTCACGGCAGCCTGTGCCGTGCCGACAAAGGCGACCGACAACAGCACCGTCAGGGAAACCACCGTCAGCGCCAGCCGACTCCGCCGTCCGTTCATGTCTGCCTCCGGGCACACAGTCACGGACGTGGCTTCCCAGAGACGGCCAGTTGGCAGGCCTGATGACACACCGGATCACGGCTGGCCAAGCCACATCCGGCCATGATTCTCCCCCGGCCGCGGGCCGACGACAATGGACACAGGTCCTAGTACCCGGGTGCCGGCCGCCCGCCGGCCCGACGAGCACGAGCGTGTGCGAGCTCACCGCTGAAGTGCCATGCGGCACTCGAGCGGCTTCCGTCCGGACCTGCCGTTCGCGGACCGACGGGTGCATGGTGGAAGTGCTGGCGGCGCGATGCCACCGGCGGGAGGCCCGCCATGAGTTCGAGAGGTCGCACCGCGACCACCGTCGGCGTTCTGTTCTTCGTCCAGATGGCCACCGCCATCGCCGGCACCACGTTGATCCAAGCTTTCGTCGACGGCGATCACGATCGGTCCCGACTGACCGTCGGCGTCATGCTGATGACCTGCTCCGGATTCGCCGTCGTGGGCATCGGCCTGCTGATGTACCCGGTGCTGAAGACCGTCGACCCGCGCCTGGCGGTGTGGTACCCGGTGCTCAGGATCATCGAGTTCACGGTCTCGGCCGCCTGCGGTGTCTACCTCCTGGCCCAGCTGGAGGTCGTGCCCAACCACCTGCTCTGGGTCTACATCCCCACCGGCATCGGCGGCTTGATCCTGACCTACCTGCTCTTCGTCTCGAGGCTGGTCCCGCGACCGATCGCCGCGCTCGGTCTCGTGGGGTACGCCTGCCTCACTCTGGGCGTGCCGCTGGACCTCCTCGGCGTTCTCGACATGGGTGCGGGGCCCGGCCAGGTCCTGCTCGTTCCCGGGGGCCTCTTCGAGGCCGTGGTCCTCCCGACCTGGTTGATCGCGAAGGGGTTCCGGACACCGACCACCCGGGAGTCCACCGCTCCCGCCCTTGCCACGACGGGCTGACCGAGCGCCCTCCCGGGCTCGCCGACTCCAGCCCCGGCCGACCTCGACCATCACCCCTCCGGCACCAGTTCAGGAGCTGAACATCATGACCACCCCTTCATCACCTGCGACGGCAGGTTTCCTACGTCCGTGGTTGCTTTGGACCGCGGGCTTCATCGCATTTCCGATCTCAGGACTGGCGGGCACCGCGGTCGCCGGGCGCGTCGACGGGCCGATCGCCGCCCTCCTCGGCGGCGTCGTCTGCGGCCTGGTCCTGGGCGCCGGTCAGGTGCTGGTGAGCCGCGGCCGGCTCGATCCGCGCCGGTGGGTCCCGGCCACTGGCGTCGGGATGGGCGCCGGGCTCCTGCTCGGTGCTGTCGTCGTCGACTACGAGACGACCCTGACTGCCCTGGTCACGATGGGCGCACTCACCGGCCTTCTCCTCGGGGTGGCACAGGCTGTTGCCCTGCCGAGGCGCGCGCACCTGCGGTGGGCCTGGGCCGCCGCGGTGCCCGTTCTATGGGCGCTGGGCTGGGCCGCCACCACCCTGGGCGGGATCAGCGTCGAGGACCAGTTCACGGTCTTCGGCGCGTACGGCGCGGTGACGTTCATGGCCATCTCGGGCCTGCTGCTCCACTACCTTCTCCCCGTCCTGCCCGAGGCAGATCGGCGCTCGCCGTCCCGTCACGTCGGAGCGGCCTCGTGACCAACCCCCGACACGTCATCTTCGGATCGGGCGCCATCGGGCTGTCCACCTACGAGGCGCTACGACGGCGTGGCGAATCCGTCCGGATCGTCAACCGGTCCGGTCACGCCGCGGTGCCCGACGAAGTCGAGGTGATAGGTGGCGATGCCCGCGACCCGGCGTTCACCGTCGAGGCCGGCCAAGGCGCCGCTGTCGTGTACCAGACACTGAACCCGCCCTACCCCGAGTGGTCTGCGCAGTTCCCCGCCCTCCAGGCCGGCGTACTGGCCGCCGCCGAGGCCGCTGGAGCGCGGCTGGTCAGCATGGAGAACGTGTACATGTACGGCCGCCCCGAAGGGCGTCCGCTCACCGAGGACCGCCCCTACGACGCGCACACGGAGAAGGGCCGGCTCCGCGGTCGGATGGCGCGCGACCTGCTCGCCGCCCACAGCGCCGGACGTGTCGAGGTCGCCATCGGGCGTGCCTCGGACTACTTCGGCCCCCGCGGCGGTGCGCAGTCCAACTTGGGCGACCGGGTCTTCCCCGCCGCCCTCCAGGGAAAGACCGCCACCGTCCTCGGCGACCTCGATCAACCGCACACCTACAGCTACATCCCCGACATCGGCGAAGGGTTGGCCGTCCTCGGCGAACACCCAGACGCCCCCGGCCAGGTGTGGCACCTCCCGAACGACCCCGAGACACGCACTACCCGGCAGCTCGTCGAGATGATCTTCGAGCAGGTCGGGCTCCCGCACGCCAAGGTGCGCAGCATCCCACCCCTCCTGCTGCGCCTGCTGGCTCTGAGGAACCCGACCGTGCGCGAGCTCCTGGAGATGCAGTACCAGTTCGAGGAGCCGTTCGTCGTGGACAGCAGCCTGATCACCAACAAGCTCGACGTGACTGCCACCCCCGTCGACCAGGCCATCGCCGACACCCTGGCCACCTATCGGTCCTCACCCAGCCAGGTCGGGTGAGGGTTCCGCCACCGGTCGCGCGGGGCGGGCCAGTCAAAAGGGAGAGCATGGACACCCACGAGCGGCCGATGGCCGGACGGACGGTGCTGGTCACCGGCGCCACGAGCGGCATCGGCCGGGCGACCGCCGTGGCTCTGGCCGCGATGGGGGCGCACGTCGCGGTCGCGGGCCGAGATCGCACCCGCACCGAGGACACCGTCAGAGAGATCCGAGCCGCGAGCGGCGAGAAGGCCGACATGTTCGTGGCGGACCTGTCCTCGCTGGGGCAGGTCAGGCTGCTGGCCGAGGAGGCCCTCGCGGCTCTGCCGCGGCTCGACGTCCTGGTCAACAACGTCGGGGGCTACTGGAACACCCGGCACGTCACCGTCGACGGGCTCGAGCACACCTTCGCACTCAACCATCTTGCACCGTTCCTGCTCACCAACCTCGTCCTGGACCGGATGACGCAGAGCGGCACCCCTGCGCGGGTGGTCACGGTGGCGTCCAACGCCGAAGCCCTCGGGCGGATCGACTTCGACGACCTGCAGGGAGAACGGAACTACTCCGGCGCCCGGGCCTACAACCAGTCCAAGCTCGCCAACGTCCTCTTCACCTACGAGCTGGCCAGACGACTGCGGACCACTGCTGTCACCGCCAACGCAGTCCACCCGGGCATGGTGAGCACCTCCTTCGGCGCCGAGGACCCGGCCGGGGTCCAGCGCCTACTGGTCCCCTTGTTGCGGCCCTTCATGAGATCCCCCAAAGCGGGCGCGGCCACCTCGATCCATGTGGCATCCGCCCCCGACCTCGAGGACGTGACCGGTCTGTACTTCGCCAACCGACAAGCCAAGAGGTCCTCCGAGCGCGGCTACGACGAACCCACCGCCGCACGGCTCTGGCGGGCGAGTGCCGAGCTCGTCGGGCTGGGCACGTATCGCGCTCCGTCGCGATGACGGCACGCAGGACCCGGCGGACTCCGGGTTCGACTATCACGGGGACGGGTCCGCAGTGGATCCTCCGCGACTCCCCCACAGGCGGCGACAGAGGAAGAACCCCAACCAGGCCAGGCCGGCCACCCACAGGGCCACCACGAGGAGAAACACCAGGTCCCCGGCTGCAACCCGGGACTCCCCGGCCTCCGGCGTGGGAGCGATCGCGGCGACCAGCGCCGTGACGACCGACGCCGCCGCGGCCCACCACCAGGGCCTGCGAGCGAGGGCGGCCCAGGCTCCGAGCACGACGGGCAGGACGACCAGGGCGAGCAGAAGAAGCACCTCGGCGAGGTTCATCCCTGGACGGTACTCCCGGCCACGCCCCGCTGGCCCCAGAAAGCAATGCCCGGTAACGAGTCAGCGCCCAGCCGGCTCGCGCGGATCCTCCACAGTTGGGACCCCGCGCGCGCCCGGGACCCGGACTGGTCACCGGACTCGTCACTGGGCTGATCGGCCGTCAGGCCCGGAGAACCTTCTCCATCGACTTGCCCTTAGCCAGCTCGTCGACCAGCTTGTCCAGGTAGCGGATCTTCTGCATCAACGGGTCGTCGATCTCCTCGACACGGACGCCACACACCACGCCGGTGATCGACGACGCGTGCGGATTGAGCCGGGCTTCGGCGAAGAAGTCCTCGAACGTCGTGCCCGCAGCCAGGTGACTGCTCAACGCCGGCTCGTCGAAGCCGGTCAGCCACTCGATCACCTGGTCCAGCTCGGCCTTCGTGCGGCCCTTCCTCTCGACCTTCGTCACGTAGTGGGGGTACACCGCCGCGACACTGGTGGTGAAGATCCGACTCATGTCCGAGAGCGTAGTGCTCCCGTGCTGCTGCCTGAACCGACCCGGCCGTACAACGTCCGCCGGGAAGCGCATCGCCGCCGCGCACCGCCGCGGGTCACGATCGCGGACGAGAGCCCTGCTGCGACGGCGGTCAAGGCTGGGCCGAGAGCCACCGGGTGAGGATGGCCGTCAGGGCTTCCGGCTGGTCGAGCTGGATGAGGTGGCCCGCATCCTGGACGATCCTGAGCTCTGCCCCGGGAATGAGCTCGCTCAGTCGACGCCCGCGGTCGAGCGGAATCCAGGTGTCCCGCTCTCCCCAGACGACGAGGACCGGTATCTCCAGCTCCGGGTAGAGGCTCTCGATCTCGTCGGTGTAGGCCTGGTCGGACTGAGCGATCTGCCGGTAGAAGGCGGCCTGTCCCGGCTCGTCGACCCACGGCGCGACCAGGGACTGAAGGGCGGCAGGGGTGAGTCCGACATGGCTGGCGCCCGCGATGTAGGCCCGGAGAGCCCCCTCGTGCATCTCACCGGGAAGAGCGGTGAACACGTCGGCGTGCTTTCGCGCCAGGCGGAAGAAGGATGATCCCCACGGCGCAAGGGCGACGACGTCGACCAGAGCCATCGAAGCGAAAGCCGCCTTGTGCAAGAGGTGCGCTCTCAGTGCAACGGCGCCGCCGTAGTCGTGAGCGACGACGTGCGGCGACGACAGATCCCACTCGGCGATGAGGTCGGCGAACAGCTCGCCCTGGACATCCAGTGAGACCCGGTGCCCGGCGTCCTTCGAGGACTGCCCGTATCCGGGCATGTCCCAGAAGTAGACCGAGAAGTACGGCGCCAGCGCTTCCGCGCAGGGCCGCCACAGGGCGGAGGACCAGGGAGTGCCGTGGCAGAAGACGACGGCCGGCCCGGACCCCATCCGGCCCCAACGCACTGTCCGTCCGCGCCAGGCGAACTCTTCCGTCAGCACGGCCCCATGCTCCCAGACCGTCCCGGGAGCCTCGGCTACTGACGTCCGACGGTCAACGCCACGGTCAGGTCCTCGTCCACTTCGATCCCCGCGGACTTGCGAACCTTGTCCTTCAACGGGAGCAGGTAGCGACCGTCCTTGGGGAACAGCGCCGTCGTGAACTCGGTGTCCTTGATGCGCACCAGCACGGGCACCTGGCCCCAGTACTCGATCCCCTTGGCGGCGAACTTGATGTCCGCGCTCTCCTCCTCCGGGATGGCCACGAAGTAGTACGGCGCAGGACCCCGCCACTCGACCACCGGGCCCTCGAACTCGAAGTCCATGAGGCTCATGCAGCGAGTATCGCGGGTGACAGGTGACCGCGGTCCAGAGACCTCGGCTCCCGTGTGCGACGCGTGCCGGCCGGCGGCCGAGACGTGCCATGGTGAGTCGATGGGCAAGGAAGAGATGCGGGACGGAGTTCCTCTGACCAACCTCGATCAGCCGCTGTTCGACGGGGCCGAGGCGACAAAGCGTGAGCTGGTCGACTATCTCGACGCCGTTCGCGACGTGATCCTGCCCGAGCTGCGTGGCCGGCCGCTGTCGGTGATCCGCGCGCTTCGTGGTCAGAAACCGTTCATGCAGAAGAACCTGCCGAAGTACGCGCCGCCCTGGCTCGAGCGGGTCACGATGTGGGCGGAGTCGTCGCATCGCGACGTGACGTACGCGCTCTGCGAGGACCGGCGCTCGCTGCTGTGGTTCGCGAACCAGCGTGCCGTCGAGTACCACCCGACGCTGGTGCGGGCCGGCGAGTGGGACCGGTGCACCCGTCTCGTGCTCGACATCGACCCTCCGGCAGGGAGCGTGTTCACTACGGCGGTCAGGGCAGCACGGCTGGTGGGGCGGGCCCTCGCCGAGCTAGGCATGGCGGGGGCGGTCAAGACCAGCGGAGCCAAGGGGCTGCACGTAGTCGTTCCGATCCGGGACACCCCCATCGAGCATGCGGCCGCAGCAACTCGCGCGCTGGCGGCGCGGGCGGAGCGGTTGGATCCGGAGCTGGCGACGACGGCATTCGTCCGGGAGGAACGAGGCGGCAAGGTCTTCCTGGACGACACGCGCGTCGGAGGGGCGACCGTGGTGGCGGCGTACAGCCCGCGCGTGAGGGCAGGGACACCGGTGTCCTTTCCGGTGGCCTGGGAGGACCTGGACCAGGTGACCCCGGCGGACTTCACGCTGCGCAACGCGGCGACGCTGGCTCTCTCGTCGGAGCCCTGGGCGGACCTGTTGCCCGCCCCACAACCCGTCGCCGACGTGCTGGTCGAGGAGGGACGTGAGATCCCGGTGGCCCGCGTCCAGGCGATGCATGAAGGCAAGCGCCGCGCTCGGGCATTGCGCGCGGAAGGCGAACCCGGCTAGATAGGAAGGCGCGGTGCGGGTCCATACACCGGATGACCGATGAGTATCCGACCGGCGTCCGGTCTGAACGCATGAAGGGTGGTGACGGGCACACGAGTGCGCACGCACCGCCGAGACGAGAAGACCTGAAGGAGGACGCGATGGTGAAGGTCTTTCCCTGCTTGTGGTTCGACGGCAACGCTGAAGAGGCCGCCAACTTCTACGCGACGTTGCTGCCGGACAGCCACGTCGACAAGGTCTGGAGGACGCCGGCCGACACGCCTTCCGGACCTGCCGGCGAAGTGCTGACTGTCGACTTCACCGTCGGTGGCCAGCAGTTCCAGGGGCTCAACGGTGGCCCGGACTTCGAGTTCAACGAGGCGGTGTCGTTCGTCATCACCTGCGAGGACCAGGCAGAGGTCGACCGGCTGTGGGAGGGGCTCACGGCGGACGGCGGCGAGCCGGGCCCGTGCGGTTGGCTCAAGGACCGCTTCGGTCTGTCCTGGCAGATCACGCCGCGACGACTCGATGAGCTCCTGAACGACGCCGATTCCGAACGCGCCCGTCGGGTTATGGAGGCGATGCTCAAGATGAGCAAGATCGAGGTCGCCGAGCTGGAGCGTGCCGCCGACGCCGCCTGAGGGCTCGACACGCGTTTCCGCGGTGACGACGACCCAGCATCAGCTGCCGGCTTTGCGCGTGATGCGGTAGTGCAGTGTCAGGAACGGGAAACCGAACACCCAGAACGCGTGCTCCGCGCGCAGCACCCCGTCCGCGACGAACACGTCGAGCTGTTCCTCGAAGCCGTGCACGGCCAAGGCGGTGAGCTCCTCTCCCCCGGGGTCGATGTAGGTGAGGTAGTGACCGGCCTGGCCGTCGTCGGCTCGGCTCGTCAACGTCAGTCCACGATCGGGCCGCCACCGCGGCAGCAGGGTCGCCGTGAAGCTTCCCTCCGGGACGGGGAACCCGACGCTGACGTAGCCGCGGCCCGCGTGCGTGTAGGTGGTGTAGATGCCGACCATGATCGGCTCGTCGTTGTCGACGAACGACCGGATCCATCCACGCACCGACACCGTGCCGTCGACGCCTGTGACCGTGTCGATGCGGCTGCGGATGCCGCGCTGCGCCTCGCGCTGGTTCATCGGGATGCTCGCCTGTCCCAGTGGACGCGCGACCGCCTGGCGGTAGAGCAGGTAGCCGGGGCGCACCCACAGCCGCCACTTCGGGACGATGTCGAGCGCGAACCGCGTGGTGTGCTCGTAGAACTCACGCACGCGCGGGTCGACCTGCCCCGGGTCGAACCCGGGTCCCGCCAGCGCATCGAGGGAGGCCACGATCCCGGTGTCCTGGGCGTCGGCGGTGTAATCGGCCTCGAGCTCTTCGGCGAGGGTCCGGACGTACTCCGTGCCGACGTACCTCGATCGCGCGGGCCTGGGAACCACGAACGGCAGGTCGGCGGTGCTGACCCGCTCGGCCAGCAGGCTCAGCTGGGCGTCGCGGAAGAGCAGGGCTGACATGGTGCGGTAGGCCAGGACGGTGCTGCTGGCCACGACGGCCGCAGATGTACACCGGCGCGAGAGCGCCCGTCCGACCGCCGCCCCGACGATCGGGCCCATCGCCACCTTCTGGGGGCGCAACCCCATCGCGCCGACCGTGGCGCCGGTGCCCGTGCCGACCGCCAGCGGACCCAGACCGGTCGTCTTCTCCACGGCCCACCCGAGCGGCGCCGCCAGTGCGGTGCTGACCGCGATCCTTTGCCAGAGCGCCGGGATCTCGCCTTCCTTCTGCCGGGCCCGGGCCACCGTCTCCGACGCGCCGAGCGTGACCGCCCCGATGAGTGCGGCGCCGGCCGCCGACTTGGCGCCGCGGTGCCCGGCCAGCGAGGCGCCCGCGAGACCACCGACGGCCGCTGCGAAACCGGTAGCGGAGGGGGTGCCCACGCAGGCGACCCTAGTCGGTCGACACGGTCGGCTGTCGGCCGTCACCGCCCAGCAGGTAGCCCAGGGCGATGCCTGCCGCCACCTTCGAGCCGGCCACGTAGACGTGGGACTTGCCGGGCAGGACCACTGCCCGCCCACGCGGGAGTCCGGCGGCGGTTCGCTCGAACAGGTCCCGCGAGTAGAACTCGTCGTCGGCCCCTCCCAGCACCAGCGTGGGCGCCTGCACTCGACGCAGGTCGGGCTCGGCGTCGAAGGAGTCCTCGGCGGCGATGGTGACCAACATGTCGTCCTGGTCGTCGGGAGTGAAGCCGCCCATCACCCAACCCATTCCGCGCGTGACGACGGCCCACCGACGTGGGGTGCCGGTCCGCACGATCAGGGAGGTGGCCCGCCTCTTGTCCCCCTGCCGAACCAGCTGGGCCACCTCGTCCATCACCTTTCGCCCGTGAGGTGAGAGCCGACATGCGGCGGCCGCCAGCACCATTCGCTGGATCAGCTCCGGGCGGTCGACCGCTAGCTGGAGGGCCACCGACCCGCCCGTCGAGGTGCCGTGCAGCGCCACGGGCTCACCGATGTCCTGCTCGATGGCACCGGCATAGTCCGCCGCGATGTCGGACATCGTCGACCCGGGCGCCAGGCCGGGCCTGCGGTTGACGAGGTAGACCGTGAAGTGCTCAGCGAACGGCGCCGCCCACGACAGCGACATTCGTCGCCATGCCCCGGTGGGGTTCGCGTGCTCGGCGGTCAAGCCGGACGCGACCAGCAGTGGTGGCCCCTCCCCCAGTCGCAGGTAGGGCACCCCGGTCGAGAGGGTCCCCTCCTTCACGGCTGCCATGGTCGTCAAACTACGCGGCCGACGGCCGACGAGCCACGTTCGCGACTGCCGACCGGGACGATGAGGACAACCGCGACAGACCAGCGCGGAGGGGCGATGCTTGCTCCTGCGGATCAAGTGCCGGGCCCGGTATCGTCTCGCCGCGTGAGAGCATCCCACCCCACGTACCAGCAGCTCGCTGTGATGCCGGCGTACGTCGAACAGCCGGTCCCGGTCGCCTTCGAGGACGTCAACGGCCACCTCAACGTCCGTCACTACACCGGCATCGCGAGTGAGGGGCTCGACGAGTCCCTGGTCGACCAGGGGATCCCGCAGAACTGGCCGGCCAGTGGGCACGCCTGCTTCTCCGCCGAACATCACCTGACCTACCTCGCCGAGCTGCGCACGGGCGACCGGATGTCGGCGCGAGTGCGCCTGCTCGGGCGTGCCGAGCGGGCTGCGCACGCCTTGGTGTATCTGCTCGACGAGTCGCATCAGCGGCTGAGCTTCGTGATGGAGGAGATCTTCCTCCACATCGACATGGGGACCCGTCGCACCGCCCCGTGGCCCGAGGACGTCGCGGCTGCCCTGGACCGCCGCATCGCCGAGGACGCCGGCTTGCCATGGGAGCCCGTGGTCTCGGGGTCGATGAGCCTGCGTTGACCCTGGGTGCCCCAGGCCTTCCTCGCGCATCCTTCACGGGCGCATCGGCAGCGCGACCCGCGGCCCGACGAAGCAGGCGACGAGCGCCAGCAGTGCGCAGCCGTGGAAGGCGACCGGGAGGTCGACCGCCTCGGCGAGACGCCCGACGACCGGCGCCCCGACGGCCTGACCGACAGCGATCATGAGAAAGCTGAGCCCGACCCCGAACGCCGTGCGCTGCGGGTAGAGACGCGTACTCCAGACCAGCGCGACACCGGTCAGGCCGATGTAGGAAGCACCGAACACCGCCGCGCCGGCGAAGGTGACGGGCGGTGAGCCGGGGCCCAACGCGAGCGCCGAGGTCGCGCCCGCCATCGCGAGAAGCAGAACGCGCCACGCCGTGCCGACCCCGACCCTGCTCGTGAGGTCGCCGCCGAGTGCTCCGAGGATGCCGGCGGCGCCGAGGACGGTCCACACCCAGGCCGAGGTCGACGACGGCAGGTGCCCCTCCGAGGTCATCAGGACGCGGCCGAACGTCCAGACGGCGATGCTGCTCAGTCCCATGAGCAGCGAGCCGCACACGAGTCGCGTCACCGCGCCGGCGGCGGGGCTGCTCTCCGACAGCCGGTCCGATCGTGCCAGCGGTCGCCCGCCGAACCCCGGTCGACCCTTGGGCACGGCGACCAGGACCGCGACCCCGACCAGACCGGCCACGACCGCGAACGCGGCCCAGGCAGCACGCCACTGGTCGGCGACCGCAATCGCGATCGGTCCGGACACCAGGACACCGACGCCAGTGCCCGCGTTGACCAGCGTCTGGGTCCGGTCGCGGACCGGCTCGCGCACCCACGTTGCCACCGCTTCGGCGAGCGGTGGGGACGCGACACCCGTGCTCGCCCCGGCTACGAGCACACCGACGGCCATGATCCCCGGGCTGGGGGCGACGGACATCAGCGCCATGCCTCCCGCCGCGAGCACGGCCGCGAGCGCTGCCACCGGTCGCGGACCATGCCTCTGCGTGAGCGCCGTGCTGAGCACGATCGCCACGCAGTAGCCGACATAGCTGCCCGCCGCGATGAGACCGGACAGGCCTGCACCGAAGTCGAGGTCGTCCTGCATCTGCGGGGTCAGCAGGCCGTAGGCGAACCGCGCGAACCCGTAGCAGACCGCGATCAGCGCCACGCCCGCAGTCGCAAGCACCCACGTGGCACGTACACCGTTCAGCCGCCTGGAGCTCAAAGGATCGAGAACCACACGCGCTTCCCGGGCTGCCCGTCGCCACGTGTCCCCACACCCCAGTCGTTCGCCAGGGCGTCCACAAGACGCAGGCCCATGCCGCCCTCGGCCGCGGACGACGGGTCGGCCAGCTCCGGTTGACCCAGTCCCTCGTCGTGGACCTCGACCCGCAACGCGCCGACCTCACGAGCGACGACGAGATGCACCTCGCCGGAGCCGTGGCGCACCGCGTTCGAGAAGAGCTCCGTGGCAAGCAGGCGCGCGGCATCGACCGTGTCCGGCGACATTCCCGTGCAGGCACCGGTCACATGACGACGGACGTCGCCGGCCGCAGCCAGGTCCGGTGGGATCACCCACGTGTGCTCGGAGCTCAAGATTCAACCCTGCCTCTGCCCTTCTCCCCGAGATCCGCCGGAAGCGGCGGCCCGCGGGCCAGGCTGGTCCTGCTCCCGTCGTGCCCCCTGGCGCGTGCCGTAAACGTTCGCACGGTCGGGCCACGGAGAGCTTCTCGTGAGTCGGGTGCTCGGCAGACGGGTCGCTGATGCGGCCGCGGAGTGAGTCAGGTGTGCTCTTCCCGGGAGCGGGCCCGGCGGTGCAGAGTGTTCGTCACGCGCCGGCCGAGGACCGTCAAGGAGCGTCCGATGAGCATCGAGCTGAACCACACCATCGTGCAGGTGAAGGACCGGTGGGCCGCGTCTCGCGACGTCGGTCAGGTGCTCGGCCTGCCCGAGGCGACGGCCTACGGTCCCTTCGCGGAGCTCAAGCTGGACAACGCCGCCAGCCTCGACTTCATGGATGTCGAGGGCGACGTCCACGGCCAGCACTACGCCTTCCTCGTGAGCGAGGAGGACTTCGACCTCATCCTCGGTCGGCTGCGAGACGCCGGCCGGCAGTGGTGGGCAGACCCCTTCAAGCGCCAACCGCAGGAGATCAACCGCGGGGACGGCGGCCGCGGTCTCTACTGGGACGGCCCGGACGGGCACTGGCTGGAGATCATCACCCGTCCGTACGGCAGCGGCGGCTGATCAAGACAGGACCTGCTGGAGGCCGCCGGGTCGCCACGTCCGGCTCCGACCCGGGCTCAGCGCACACGCAGCTCGTGCTCGAGGCCGAGGCCGAGGAAGTCTGCGTAGCGCTCGGCCGCCTGTTCCACGACGGCGCGGTCCGAAGGACTCAGCGGCCCGTTGTAGGCAGTGACCTCGAAGACGACGCGACGGCCGATCGTGCGCTTCATCCGGGCGACCATCTGCGCGTCCACGAGGGCCATGCCGATCGCCGTCTCGCGGCCGCCGGGCACGATGCCCTCACTGTCGAGCACCATCCGGCTGTCCTGGTAGCCGCGGTACACCTCGTCGAGGATCTGGAGGAGATGCCCCGCCGGGTCACCGGGCCGTGCCGAGGGTGGGCTGCCCGGCGCGTGCCAGAAGGTGCGGCCGTCGTGCTCGAAGGAGGCGAGCCGGTCACGAACCTCGGCCAGCCCCCGGCGTACGTCGCCGAGCGTGAGCGTCGCCCAGTAAGCGAGATCACGCTCCGTGGCGGGGCCGTGACCGGTGAAGTAGCGGAGCGCCAGCTCCGCGAGAGCCTCGTCGCGGTCCAGTCTCCTCGAGGACGGCACCCGGTCGGCAAAGCCTGCGTAGGTGTGCACCCCGTCGAGGCGCCGACCGCTGCAGATGAGCCGGTCCAGCTCCATCAGAGCGAGCAGGAACATCAGTAGCTGCCCGCGCGGCTCCACCCCCCGTTCGCGGAGGCGGTCGCCGAGCTGCTCCCGAGTCTGGTCAGGCTGTTCCGAAAGCGCCTGGAGCACCGCCGAGGATGCGTGGTCGAGGGTGGCGCCGGCCAAGCCGTAGCCCTCCTCGAGCGCCCGAGCGATGGCGGGACGGACCCGCGGCGCGGTCAGCTCCAGCAGCCACCCGATGTCCTCGGCCGCGACGAAGTGCCAGGTCGGTCTCAGCACGTGGGTGCGGACCACGCTGCCCTCGTCGAGCAGCGCCTCCAGGTCGGCCGCCTCGCGGTCTCGGGTCCGACTGGCCACCGCCCAGGCGGCCTGGCTCGGGTTCTCGGCCTGCACGGCCAGCAGGCTCCGGACCACCTCGGCCGCGGACCCGGCATGGGGAGACACGAGGTGCTGGGTGCGCAACCGCCACCTGGCGATGTCCCGGTCCGTCGTCATCCCCTGAGCGTCGCGGTTGGCGGCAACCCGGGCAAGTGCTCTGCGGCGACTCCCGGGCGACGCGCGGGGGTGTTACGGCATCGGCCTTGTGAGCTCGGGCAGGCGCGCGGGGTCGGCGACCACGGTCGACGCAATGACGCTGAGGCGTGCACCGTGGCTGCGGCAGTATGCGCGGAGTCGTTCGAAGGCCTGGTCCGGCGTGGTGCCGTGGATCTGTGCCAGCACGCCTTTGGCCTGCTCGATCACGATGCGGGTGGTGAGAGCCGCCTGCAGCTGCTCGGTGAGGACCTCCCCTCTGTGGATGGCCCTCTCCTGCAGCAGGCCGATGGTGGCCACGTCGGCCAGAGCCTGCACGACTCTGATGTCCGAGGTCGCCATGCCACCCACATCCCTCCCGAACATGTTGAGGGCGCCGATCACCTGGTCGCGAAGCCGCAGCGGAAACGCGTGCACGGACCGGTAACCGGCAGAGACTGCATGACGCGTGAAACGGGGCCACCGTGCTCCGGCCACCGAGAGATCGGCGACCAGGACCGGCTTGCCTTCGCGGTAGCAGTCCTGGCACGGCCCCTCGTGGGCCTGCACCTGGAAGAGCTCCAGCATCTCCGCGCGCTCGTCGGAGGCAGCCATGAGCTGCAGGCCACCGTCCTGTCCGGCGAGCAGCAAGCCGGCCGCCTGGGCGTCGATCAGCTCGGACGTGTGGGCGGTGACCATCTGCAGGAACTCGATGAGGTCGAAGTCGCTGACAAGCGTGTCGGCCACCTGCACGAACACCTCGCCGAGCCGCTCCACCGACACCCTCGGCATGTCGACGTCCCTTCCTTGCACGTCACGGACTGCTGGCGCTCGGGGCCGGTCGGGTCACGACCCCGGGTCGTCCTGCTCCAGTACGACTCTACGACTGATGATCCCGTCCGCCACGTCCCGGAGGGACTGGTTGGTCGCGTAGGCGTGCGCCCGCATCCGAGACAGCGCTTCGGCGGCCCCGATCCGCAGCTGTGCCATCACCATCCCCTGTGCCTGGTACACCTCCAGACGGACGCTGCCGCCGCCGGTCAGCAGCAGGACCGTCTCCTCGGCGCTTGCCTTCGCGGCCAGCACCGTCTGCATGGCGACGTCGGCGTAGGTGAGCGCCCGGGACAGCTCCCACCTCGACAACGCACCCGTCCGGCCGTGGTAGACGTCGAGCACACCCAGTCGAGCCGCACCCACCTGGAGAGGGAAGGCGAACACCGCCCGCACACCATGCTCGAGGACCGCCGGCCGGTAGCCGAGCCAGGCCATCGCGTCACTCTCGGCGATGTCCGGCACCAGCACGGGGCGGCGAGAGCTGAACGCCGCCAGACAGGGTCCCTCGCCCATGGTGACCTGCAGGTCCTCGACCGCTGCACTCGCTCGGTTCGAGGCAGCAGTGGACACCAGCTCACCGGCCTCCGACACCAGGCTCACACCGACCCCGGTCGCGGACAGATCGCGGCTCGCGGCCCGGCAGAGCCGTTGCAGTCGGCCCACCGTTGCCGGCATGTCCTCGGGCGCGGAGGGCTCGTCCGCCACGAGCGTCATCACCGTGGTCATGTGCTCCGCCTGGGGCGTCATTCGCGTGTCCCGCCGGAGCCGCGCCCAGCACACGAGGAAACGAGCGGGTGGCACGGAGGCACATGCAGGGGACAGTGGCGATCGACGACCACGGCGGGACCTCTCCGGGCGGAACTGCCGGGGACTGGGCCAGCCGCGTCCACAT
>NZ_DASSCL010000166.1:0-5452 GCF_035697785.1 Nocardioides sp. | reverse complement strand
GCACCAGTCCAGCATCGGCAACGACCTGTCGACCCCGATGCCGCAGTTCCGGTTCCCGGGCCTGGTGCCGGGCGACCGGTGGTGCGTGACGGCCGCGAACTGGGCGCGCGCGTACGACGCGGGAGCGGCTGCCCCCGTCGTCCTGGCCGCCACCAACGCGGCGGTGCTGGAGGTCGTGCCGCTGGCGGCGCTCCGCGAGCACGCCGTCGACGTACCCGACGACCCGGGCTCACTGGATCCGTAGGGTCCGCAGGCCCTCGACGCCCGGATCCGGCGAATTCGGGGCGCCTGGATCACGAGGGCGTCGAAGGTGTTCCGGTCCCTTTACGAGTCCCGATGGCCGGTCTAAGGTTCCGAATGTCGCTCGAGCAAAGGGGCGACGTCGGCGTGCGTCTGTGGGGCAGTGACGTGGAGCGGACCGTGTTCGACCCGGCCAGGGTGCTGGGCTGCAGTCTCGAGCAGGCGAGACGGCTCATGCGGGGTCGTGTGGTGACCCCCGGTGAGGTCGAGAGCGTCGCGCTCGGCGCCTACCGGTGGCGGGCCCACCTGCGCGATCCGGAGTCCTACTGGGTGACCGTGAGCCAGGCCGCGGACATCCTCGGCGTCTCGGTTGTCGAGCTGCGCCGACTCCTCTCCCAGCGCCGACTGCCCTTCTTCACCCACAAGAGCGGCGTCCGGCTGATGCGGCGTCAGCAGATCCAGGAGATCGCCCGCCACCGCCCGCACGGCCGACACATGGCAAGGACCCTGTCGGCGGGGTGAGACGACCCCGTTACGCACGACCGCGCTGACCCCGCCGACATCCGCCCTCGCGTCCCGGCCACCGCCTCGCGCCGCGACGGCGCGCCGGCTCACCGGTCCAGCTCGGCCAGGAGACCGGGTACGACGAGGGGCAGCTCCCGGGCCAGGAAGCCGACCACACCGATCTCGCCGGCGAGCCGGTCACCGGCGCGGCCGTGCAGGGCGGCACCCCACACCGCCGCCTGGTCGGGTTCGGCACCTCGCGCCAGGAGGCCCGCGACCAGCCCGGCCTGCACGTCCCCGGACCCGGACACCCCGAGACCTGGTCCGCCGTCGTGCACCAGGAACGCGTCACCACCCGGGGAGGCGACCACCTTGCCGGTGCCGCCGGACAGCACCACGCTCCCGGTCCGGCGAGCGAGCTCCGTCGTCGCGCCGACCTGGTCCGCCTCGACCTCGTCGGTCTCCGTGCCGAGCGTCCTGGCCAGCTCTTTCATGTTGAGGGTCAGGACGCACCGGCCGTCGAGGTGGTGCAGCCCCTCGGGGTGGTCGGTGACGTAGGCCGACCCGAGCGCGTCGATCACGACGGGCCCGGTCAGCTCGGGGACGATCTCCGCGAGCAGGGCCGAAGCCGCGCCCGGGTCGAGGAGGCCTGGACCGAGCAGGACGGTGGTGGTGTCCTCGGCCATCTCGACGACGCCGGTGCCGATCTCGGTGCCGAGGTCGCCCGCGTCCGTCTCGGCGAAGCCGCGCACCAGCGCCTCGGGGAGCGCCACGCTCACCTGGCTCGCCACGCTCTCGACGGTGGCCACCTGGAGCTTGCCGCTCCCCACGCGCAGGGCCGACTCGCTCGCGAGGATGACTGCCCCCGGGGTGCTGCGGCTCCCGCCGACCACGAGCACCACGCCGCGACCCTCCTTGTCGGATCCCGGCCGCGGCAGTGCCCACTCCCGCAAGAGCTGGGAGGTGACCGTCCGGGACTCAGGCACGGGCGCGCTCCGCGTCACCGGTGACGGGTGCCTCGTGCGTCACGTCGGCAGCGGCGGCGTCCACCAGGGACGTGTCGGCGAAGTCCAGGAGCTCGAGGCCCTCGTCGGAGCGGCGGTAGGTGGTCAGCGACGCGTTGGCGATGTTCGACGTACGGTCGATCTCCAGCAGGTCCGGCTCGCTGAGTCCTTCGAGGACGTAGCGGAAGCTCATGATCACCGCCTGGTGCGTGAACATCCAGATGCGGGCGTCCTCGAAGCCGTGTCTCAGGTCGGCCAGCAGGGACCGCACGCGCAGCACCACGTCGGCCCAGCTCTCGCCGCTCGGCGGCTGGTAGTAGAACTTGCCGACACGCTCGCGCCGCTTGGCCTCGTCGGCGTAGCGGGCCCGGATCCCGTGCCCGGTCAGGCCGTCGAACAGTCCGAGGTCACGCTCGCGCAGACGCTCGTCGACGACGACGTCGATGCCGCTGCCGGCGACTGCGATGCTCGCGGTGTCTGCCGCTCGCCGGTAGGGCGAGGTCAGCACCAGGGTGGGGCGGTCGGGCTCGGCGACATCCGCGAGGTAGCGGGCCAGGACGGCCGCCTGGTCGCGGCCCTGGTCGGACAGCTCCACGTCGGCGTCGCGCGTCTCGAGGTCCAGCTCCTCGGCCTCCCGCGACCGCGCGTCGGCGTCGGCGAGGTTGCCCGCGCTCTCGCCGTGTCGCACCAGCGTGATCGACGCCGGGCCGTCCACGAGGCCCACCAGTCTGGGAACCGCCACGTCTCCTCCGCAGGGTCGGGTGCACTGTCGTCCCCCACGCGTACCCCCCGCGTCGTACGTCGAATCTCGGGAGCCGTCCGCGCCGGCTCGGGTCAGCCGTCGCCGGGGAGGGCGAGATCGAGGTCGAGCCAGCGCGCCAGGTCCTCGATCTCGCGGTGCACGGCAGTCGCCACGGCCCTGGTGAACGGCTCGTCCTCGTGGATCGCGTGGACCAGCAGGCTGCCGGTCTGCTTGCGGTCGGCCGCGGCGTCGACCTTCCCCACGAGCTTGTCGCCGTGGAGGATCGGGAGCGCGAAGTAGCCCCAGCGACGCTTCGCTGCCGGTTTGTACATCTCGAGCTGGTAGTCGAAGTCGAAGAGGTCGACCGTGCGCTTGCGGTCGTAGACCAGGCGGTCGAACGGCGACAGCAGGGCGGTCCGCCCGGAGAACGGCCGGTCGAGGTAGGACGGATCGACCCGCCAGGTGCCCTTGACCCCCTCGACGACAGCGGGCTCGCCGGCCGCACCGACGTGGTTCGGCTCGCCAGGCGTCTCGGCGGCTCGGCCGCGGGCGATGCCGAGCGCCAGCAGCCGGAGCTCGTCGCGCCGGCGCCTGGCCTCGTCGATCGGCGGGAACGCGTCGTCGGGGTAGACGCGCGACGCCAGGTCCCAGAGCTTCTCGCGGCCCTCACGTCCGGCGACCGCCACCTCACCCCGTTGCACCAGCTTGTCGAGCATCATCGTCACGTTGCGGTTGTCGTTCCAGCCGCTCGAGCCCCATCGTCGTACGCACGTGTCGGGGAGCGCCGACTGCGGGAGGGGCCCGTCGGCCCGGAGCCGGTCGAGAATGTCGCGGCGGCAGGCGTCGTTGGCGCGCACCCAGTCGGCGATCTGCACCTCCCACTCGCGCAGCTCGCCGGCACCGGGCCAGGCCGCCATGTCGGCACGGAGCAGCGCGATGTAGTCGAGCGTGCGAACCATCCCGCGGTGCTCCACCAGCACCTGCTGGTCGAGCAGGTCGCGCAGCTCGGCCGGCGAGTACGACGACCCGAGCCGGCTCCACAGCACCAGGTCGGCGGCCGGTGCGATCGCGGCGGTGGGGTCGAGCTGCAGCAGACCGAGGTGCTCGACCACCTCGACGACGTCGGTCGGCCGGTGCGTGTCGAGGAGCTGAGCGCTCACGGCGATGCGTCGCGCGTCGCGGCGGGACAGCTGGTGGACCGTCACGGGTCAGACCCTAGGCGGTCCCGCCGACCGGAGCCTGCGAACCGGGGTCAGGACCCGGGGTAGGGGCTGCCCTTCAGCAGGCGGGCGAGGTGCGCGGCGTTGGCCGCGAGCGTCTTGGTGGTCTGGGCGGTCTTCTCCGGCCGTGGGTCCTTGTCCTGGTAGTCGGTGCCCTGCATGGCCTCGCCGACCCAGTAGGTGACCCCGTTGGCCGGGACGGTGAACCCGACGTCGCTGAGCGCCTGGTAGACCTCGGCCGTCACGTGGTGGGCGCCGTCCTCGTTGCCGACGACCGCGAGGCAGCCGACCTTGCCGAAGGTGAGCATCCGGCCCTCGTCGTCGGTCTCCGACAGCTCCGCGTCGAGGCGCTCGAGCACCATCTTGCAGACCGCCGAGGGCTGACCGAGCCAGATCGGCGTAGCGATCACCAGGATGTCGCTGGCCAGCATCCGCTCCCGGATCCGGGGCCAGCCGTCACCATCGCCCTCGTCGGTCTGGACGCCGAACTTCACCTGCTCGTCGATCACCCGGACGAGGTCGCCGCTGACCTGGTGCTCGGCGAGGGCGTCGAGGACCTCGCGGCCGAGCACCTCGCTGCTCGACGCGGTCGGCGCGGGCTTGAGGGTGCAGTTGAGGACGAGCGCAGTCAGGTCGGTCATGCCCACAGTCATGCCCAGCGCCGCTCGGACGTATGCCGGAGGACTCGGCCGACCGGTCTAGTGCGCAGTTGCAGTAAACAACTGCGAAATCGTAGTATCTTCTCCATGAGACCTCCTTCCGCTCCTCCGTCAGACGGGCCGATGTCACTCCTCTTCGACATCTGGCTCGTCGGCGGGCTGACCTCAGGGCTGCTCGACCAGGTGCTCAGGGACACCGAGCTCAACGGAGACGACTTCGGCATGTACTCCCTGCTCCACCGGTTCGGCCCGGCCACCCCCACTCAGATCCACCGGTGGACGGGGTTCCGGCCGACCACCGTCTCTGCACACATCAAGCGGCTCGAGGCCAGGGGACATGTCGTCCGCACTCCGCACCCCCAGGACCGCCGCTCGCACCGGCTGGGGCTGTCCGAGGCCGGCGAGGAGGCCCTGGCCCGCGCCACCCGACCGTTCCTGGCCGCCATGCGCGAACTGGGGACGAAGTTCCGGCCGAACACCGTGCGCGAGCGTCTAGTGCTCCAGCACGTCGACGCGCTGCTGCGCGAGAGCGCCGGGTTGGACGAGCGGCCCTATCGCGTCGGTTTCGGCGACGAGGGGCTCGTCCGCGACGAGCCGGGCGTTCCGGTCCTCACCTACACCGGCGACGTGCTCTCTCGGGCGCAGGAGGAGCAGGTCCGCCTGTACATCGACTTCCTGCGCAGTCAGGGACCGCCGCCAGACCCGGCTCGCCGCCGGGCCACCCACGAGCCGAGGGACCGGTCATGATCGACGTCCAAGCTCCGAACGTCACCGGCATCGAGGTCGGCACCCTGCCGCCGAGGCCGGAGAGCGGCTCGCCCCCTGCCCTGGGGCGGCTGCGCTCTTGGTCCGCACGTCGTCCGGTGACGGCGTTCCTCGTGCTCGCAGCCGTGCTGGCCGGTCCGGTGATGGCGCTCCCCGTCCTCGCCGACCATGGGGTCATCGCTTCAGGATGGATGCCGCAGGTCACGGGCGTGGACACCGAGCGGGTGGCGTCGTTGCTGCTGGTGTTCGCCGCCCTGCTGCCGGCCGCGGTCTGGGTGACCTGGGCCGCCGACGGACCGGACGGCGTGCGCCGACTGG
>NZ_DASSCL010000165.1:0-80192 GCF_035697785.1 Nocardioides sp. | reverse complement strand
ATGCAGCGGGCCCTGCTCGCCGCCCTGCTCACCGGGTTGGCCGCGCCCGCGATCGGCACCTTCCTCGTGCAGCGCCGGCTCGCCCTGCTGGGCGACGGCATCGGCCACGTCGCGGTCACCGGGGTCGCCGTCGGCCTCTTCACCGGCACCTCCCCCACCGTGACCGCGGTGGTCGTCGCCGTCCTCGCCTCCGTGGTCATCGAGATCGTGCGCGACCGAGGCACCAGCGGTGACGTCGCCCTCGCGCTGCTGTTCTACGGCGGCATCGCCGGCGGCGTGATGCTCACCGGACTCGCCGACGAGAGCGCCGCGGTGCTGCAGCGCTACCTCTTCGGCTCGATCAGCACCATCTCCGCGGGCGAGGTCTGGATGACCGTCGCCCTTGCCGCGGTCGTACTGCTCGTCGCGGTGGGGTTGTCGCCCCAGCTGTTCGGGGTCGCGCAGGACGAGGAGTTCGCGCGCGTGTCCGGCCTCCGGGTGCGCACCTACAACCTGCTCATCGCGGTGATGGCCGCGGTGACCGTGACGGTCGCGATGCGCACGGTGGGGCTGCTGCTGGTGAGCGCGCTGATGGTGATCCCCGTCGCGACGGCGCAGCAGGTGACCCGCGGGTTCCGGACCACGCTGGTCGCGGCGATGGCGCTCGGCACGCTGGCCTCGCTCGGCGGGGTGCTGGTCTCGGCGTACGTCTCCGTGGCGCCCGGCGCGACCATCGTGCTGCTGGCGCTCGCCTGCTTCGTCGCGGCGTACCCCCTCGGCGTGTGGCTGCGGCACCGCCAGCACGCGCGAATGCCGTTCGACGAGCCGGCCGACGAGCTGGTCGCCGGGGACGGGCACATCGCCGTCCCCGAGGACCACGAGCACCGGCACGGACCCGACTGCGGGCACCGCGCGGTGCGGCACGGGGACCACGTCGACTACGTCCACGACGGCCACCGGCACGCCGTCCACGGGGGTCACTATGACGAGCACTGACCCGAAGCTGCCCGCCGGGACGCGACCCACCCGGCAGCGCCGCGCGGTGGCGGCGGCGATGCAGTCGTTCGACGACTTCCGGTCGGCCCAGGACATCCACGACCTGCTCCGCAAGGCCGGCGAGAACGTCGGCCTCTCCACGGTGTACCGCACCCTGCAGACGCTCGCCGACGGCGGCGAGGTCGACGTGCTGCGCACCGAGGACGGTGAGGCGCTCTACCGCCGGTGCAGCGACCGGCACCACCACCACCTGGTGTGCCGCACCTGCGGCCGCACCGTCGAGGTCGCCGGCCCCACCGTCGAGTCCTGGGCGGACGCGGTCGCCGCCGAGCACGGTTTCGCCGACGTCAGCCACACCCTGGAGATCTTCGGGACCTGCCCGTCGTGCGGGTGAACCGGGCGGCCAATTACCACGGTCCCGTGGTAATCACCCCGTTCCCGCGGCGAGTTCACCACGGGAAGCGGGAGATTCTCAGGGGACCCAGTGAATTGTCCGGCTCGCTCAGGCGCTGTGCGACTGGTCGCTGACCCGCGGGAACGGCGAGGTCGAGAAGACCACCTCGACGGGTACGCCGAAGAACTCGGCGATGCGCAGGGCCAGGTGCAGGCTCGGGTTGTTCTCGCCGCGCTCGAGGTAGCCCACCGTCTGGTAGTGCACGCCCAGCGCGTCGGCCAGTGCACGCCGGCTGACGCCCTGCTCGGCGCGGAGCAGGGCGATCCGGTTGTGGACGGCCTCGCTGACCTGGGGACTCATCGGCTCACTTGACCCACTGCATGGAGGCCTCCCGGGCCGCCTCGACCTGGGATCCGGTCTGCCGCCTCGCCATCCGGCGCAGCACGCGCGGCATGACGAGCGCCCCGACGACCGCCCAGGTGAGCAGCACGACCACCGTCTGCGTCGTACGCCAGGAGCCCCCGATCTCGAGGGACGCGGCGGCCTCCGGCAGGAAGGCCGAGCGCATGCCCAGGCCCATCCAGTACATCGGGAACACCTGGGCCACGACCTGCACCCAGCCCCACAGCTGCTGGACGGGATAGAAGATCCCGGAGATGCCGGCCAGCACCATGACCGGCAGCATCCCCCAGCTGCCGACCTTCTGGACGCCGGGCACCAGCGCCCCGATGGTCATCCCGATCGGCATCGCGGCCAGCATCCCGAGCACCAGCACCCACGCGACGGTCAGCCAGCCGCTCGGATGCGCCATCAGGTTGTCGAACAGCAGGAAGCTCGGCACCAGGATCACCACCATCTGCGGCAGCAGGCTCATGCTCTGGAACAGCAGCTGCCCGCTGACGTACCCGACCATGCCGTGCGGCACGGCGCGGTGCCGCAGCAGCGTGCCGTCCTCCTTCTCCATGGCCAGGGCGTACGCCGGACCGACGATCACGCCGAAGGCGACCAGCGCCCCGAGCAGGCTGGGCAGGGCGACCGCCGCGAACGGCAGCCCCTCGATACCGGTGTCGGCGTCGCGGCGGATCCACAGGTAACCGAGGGTGAGCACGGCCGTGAACAGGTAGAACCACTGGTCCTGGGTGGACCGGATGCTCTGGATGAACTCCGTGCGGCCGCGGCGCAGGCCGATCCGGACGGCGTGGGTCGTGATGCTCATCGGGTCACCTCCGCGAACGTCTCGGCGGCCGCCTCGGCGCGACCGGACTCGTGTTGCTGGACCAGGGTCAGATAGGCGTCCTCGAGGCTGGCCCGGCGTACCTCCAGGTCGCGGACCTCGTCGCCGTACTGTGCGAGGAGGTTGCGCACGAACGCGGTGGCGTCGACCGCGGCGTGCACGAACCGTTCGCCGTCGCGGGTCCACTTGACCTCCGCCTCGCCCGCGACCCGGCGGGACAGCCCCTCGGCGCTGTCGTCGGCGACGATCCGGCCGCCGGCCAGGATCACCACCCGGTCGGCGAGCTTCTCGGCCTCGTCGAGGTCGTGGGTGGTGAGCAGGATCGTGGTGCTCTCCAGGTCGGAGAGCCGGTGCACGAGGTGGTGGAAGTCGCGTCGCGCCTGCGGGTCGAAGCCCGCCGTCGGCTCGTCGAGGAACAGCAGCTCGGGCCGCCCCACGATGCCCATCGCGACGTCCAGCCGGCGGCGCTGGCCACCGGAGAAGGTGCTGATCTTGCGGTCGGCCAGGTCGGTCATGCCGACCACCTCGAGCAGGTCGTCGACGGCCCAGGGGCGCGGTTGCTCCGGGGTGCTGTACGGCTCGTAGTAGGCGCCCAGCTGGGACAGCAGCCGGCGCGGGGTCCAGCGCGGGTGGTCCCGCCACGACTGCAGCACCACGCCGGTGCGGGCCCGCCAGGACTCCCCCGCCGAGGCCGGGTCCTCTCCCAGGATGGAGATCTCGCCGGCGGAGCGGATCCGGAAGCCTTCGAGGATCTCGATGGTGGTGGTCTTGCCGGCCCCGTTGGGACCCAGCAGACAGAGCACCTCGCCCGCATGGATGTCGAAGTCGACCCCGTTCAGCACGTCGTTGTCGCCGTAGCGCATCCGGAGCCCGCGCACCGTGACCACCGGCGCTGCGGAAGGTGTGGGAGTCATGCTACGAATGTAGTAGATGTGCTACATCTCTGCCAGCCCCGGATAGTGCCGGAACCTGACCCATTCGGGGTGGATTCACCCGTTCCGTACCGCTTCGCCCGGGCCCGACGTACCGTCTGAGGTGGGGAGAGGCCGCCCGGCTCCGGGTCGCCTCGAGGGATTGACGGCGCGGGGAGGCGCAATGCTTTACATACTGCTGGGCACGTTCGCCGTGCTCATGTCGCTCGGGGGCGCCTGGGGCGCTCATCGCCGGCTGGCCTCCGCGGCCTGGAACCGCGAGCTCGAGACGGCCTTCGCCGTCGCGGAGCGCCGGGAGATGCCGATGCGGCGGGTGCTCTGACCTGACCGCACGGGCTCGGCAGGCGCTCGGCTACTCCGCGCCGCCGTAGCGACGGTCGCGCCGCGCGTACAGGTCGATCGCGCGCCACAGGTCGCGTCGGTCCACGTCGGGCCAGAGCACGTCGGTGAAGACGAGCTCGGAGTACGCCGCCTGCCAGAGCATGAAGTTGCTCAGCCGCTGCTCCCCCGACGTACGCCAGACCAGGTCCGCGTCGGACTGCTCGGGCACGTACAGGTGCCGCGCGAAGGTCTTCTCGTCCACCTTGTCGGGGTCGAGCCGCCCGTCCGCGACCGCGCGGGCGATAGACCGGGCGGCGTCGGCGACCTCGGCGCGGCCGCCGTAGTTGACGCACATCGTCAGTGTCAGCACGTCGTTGTCTCGGGTCAGCTCCTCGGCGACCCGGAGCTCCTTGATCACCGACTTCCACAGCCGCGGTGCGCGGCCGGCCCAGCGCACGCGCACGCCGAGCTCGTGCATCTCGTCGCGCCGGCGCCGGATCACGTCCCGGTTGAAGCCCATCAGGAAGCGGACCTCGTCGGGGCTCCGCGACCAGTTCTCGGTGGAGAACGCGTACGCCGAGATCGCCTTCACGCCGATCTCGATAGCGCCCTCGACCACGTCGAACAGCGAGTGCTCACCTCGCTCGTGACCCGCGGTACGCGGCAGCCCGCGTTGTTTCGCCCAGCGCCCGTTGCCGTCCATGACGACGGCGACGTGGCGGGGCACCAGGTCGCGAGGGACCGGCGGCGGCGTCGCACCGGAGGGATGCGGGTGCGGGGGCCGGACGGCACGACGCGCCGGAGCTCTGGCCACTTCCCATACCTCCGTTCATCCCCCATGCTCGTGCCATCCCCCAAGGGGTCGAAAGGTCGGACGAGATGGAAGCCGCAGCGATGCAGATCGAGCAGCAGATGACCGTCCTGCTGCGCCGGGTGCAGCGTATCCACCTGATCACCGCCACCGGCGAGGTCCACCTGGACCGCTCGGCGTACGGGATCATGTGTCAGCTCGCCGACGAGGGGCCGCATCGCCTCGGCGCGCTCGCCCAGGCCTTCGGACTGGACCCGTCGACGATCACCCGGCAGGTGCAGGCGCTCGAGGAGGCGCAGCTGGCCGTCCGGCGCACGGACCCGTCGGACCGGCGGGCCTCTCTCCTCGACCTGACCGACGAGGGCCGGCACGCTCTCGAGCAGACCCGCGCGTTCCGGCGCGAGCGGCTGCGGACGGTGCTCACCGAGTGGAGCGCGAGTGAGCGCGAGGACTTCGCGCGGCTGCTCGGGAAGTTCAACCAGTCCGTCGACCAGCTGATGGCGGCCGAGCGCGGCGCCTGACCGGCCCCGCTCCCGCGGTCGGTCAGCGCTCGACGTGGGAGAGCGACTTGAGCCCGCGCTCGAGGTGCCAGGAGAGGTACGCCGCGACCAGGCCGGTCGCCTCCCGGCGGTGGCGCGGGTCGCTGGCCTCCACGATCGGCCAGTCGCCGGCGAGCAGGGCGCCGAGCAGCTCGACCGTCTCGCGCGCCGGGCTGGCCGACCCGGGGACCCGGCAGGTGCTGCACAGCATCCCGCCGGCCGCGGGGCTGAACGCGCGGTGCGGGCCCTCGAGTCCGCAACGGGCGCAGCCCTCGAACGTGGGTGCGTACCCGGCGACCGCGAGGGACCGGAGCAGGAACGAGTCGAGCACCTGGCCGGCCACCCGGCCCTGGTCGCACATGGCCCGCAGCGCCCCGACGAGCAGCAGGAACTGCTGGAGAGCGGGCTCCTTGTCCTCCACGACGAGCCGCTCGGAGGTCTCGAGCATGACGGTACCGGCGGTGTAGCGCTCGTAGTCGGTGCCGACCCGGGCCCCGAACGGGCTGAGGGTCTCGGCCTGGGTGATCACGTCGAGGGAGCGCCCCTCGGCGAGCTGCAGGTCGACGTGCGTGAACGGCTCGAGACGTGACCCGAACCGCGAGGTGGTACGGCGTACCCCCTTCGCGACCGCGCGGACCCGGCCGTGGCTGCGGGTGAGCAGCGTGACGATCCGGTCGGCCTCACCCAGCTTCTGGGTGCGCAGCACGATCGCCTCGTCACGGTAGAGCCCCACAGCATCATTCTCCCCCGCGCAGCCCGGGTCCGGTGACCGCCCCGCCGCGCCACCCCGGGCCCGAGGGCGACATGTGGCCGATCGCTATGGAACCGCGCCGGAGTGTGGGGAGCTCGACCGTGGGTGACGACGCGGACCGCTGGGTACCTTCACCGCATGGCTGCCCCTATCGCACGGCCCGCACCCACCGCAGCACCCCTCGACCTGGCCGGCCGCCGCGCGCTCGTCACCGGCGGGGCGAGCGGCATCGGCCGCGCGGTCGCCCTCCGGCTGGCCGCGGCGGGCGCGCACGTGCTCGTGGTCGACCTCGACCCCGAGGGCGCCAAGACCGTCGCCGAGGAGGCCGGCGGGGAGCCGGTGGTCGCCGACCTGTCGAACCCGGACTTCCTCGACACGCTCCCGGCCGACCTCGACGTGGTGGTCAACAACGCCGGTTTCCAGCACGTCGCGCCGGTCGAGGAGTTCGACCGGAGCACGTTCTCGGCGATCCTCACGGTGATGCTCGAGGCCCCGTTCTGGCTCACCTCGCACGCGCTGCCGCACATGTACGCGCGCGGCTGGGGTCGGATCGTGAACATCTCCTCGGTGCACGGGCTGGTCGCGTCGCCGTACAAGGCCGCCTACGTCTCCGCCAAGCACGGGCTGCAGGGCCTCACCAAGGTGACGGCGCTGGAGGGCGCGGAGCACGGCGTCACCGCCAACTGCGTCAACCCCGGATATGTCCGTACGCCGCTGGTGGAGAACCAGATCGCCGACCAGGCGAAGGTGCGCGGCATCTCCGAGAGCGAGGTGCTCGAGGACGTGATCCTGGAGCGGGCCGCGCTCAAGCGGCTGCTCGAGCCCGACGAGGTCGCGGAGATGGTGGCCTACCTGTGCTCGCCGGCGGCCTCGGCGATCACCGGCACGTCGATGGTGATGGACGGCGGGTGGACGGCGCACTGAGCGGCGCGCGGTTCGTCCCCGGCGGCGCGACGGCCGTCTCCGTCCACGGGAGTGGGCCGCGGTCACCCCGCAGCATCCGCGGGGAGACAATCGGCGCCATGTGGACCGACTACCTCGAGCTGCTCGCGCGCGACGCCGCCGCCGTCGAGTACGAAGCGCCGGTCCTCACCGCCCGTGCGAACGGCGAGCCGGCCGACGTTATCGAGCAGCTCGAGCGGGGCAAGCGGCTCGCGCTGCAGGTCCGCGAGAGCCTTCTGACCCAGCGTCGGCGCGAGGACGAGCTGACCGCGCTCTACGACACGGCGTACGACCTGGCCCGGCTCTCCGACCTCGACTCGGTGCTGGCCGCGATCGTGCACCGGGCCAGGCAGCTGCTGCGGACCGACGTCGCCTACCTGACCATGAACGACGCCGACCGCGGCGACACCTACATGCGGGTCACCGACGGCTGCACGTCGGCGCGGTTCCAGCAGGTGCGGTTGGGCATGGGCGAGGGACTCGGCGGGCTGGTGGCTGAGAGCGCGATGCCGTACTCGACGGCCAGCTACTTCGACGACCCGCGCTTCAACCACACCGGGAGCATCGACGGGGCCGTGTCGGAGGAGGGCCTGGTCGCCATCCTCGGCGTACCGCTGCAGCTCGGCTCGACGGTGATCGGCGTGCTCTACGCCGCGAACCGCAACGAGCGCCCGTTCTCGCGCTCCGAGGTCGCCCTGCTCAGCTCGCTCGCGGCGCACGCGGCCGCCGCCATCGACAAGGCCCGGTTGCTCGACGAGACCCGGGTCGCGCTCGAGGAGCTGCGGTCGGTGCACCTGCTGCTGCAGGACCGCACCCGCAGCGTGGAGCGGGCCGCCGACGCGCACGACCGGATGGCGCAGGCCGTGCTGCACGGCGGCGGCGTCGAGCAGATCGGGGCGGCCCTCGTCGAGGTGCTCGGCGGCCGGCTGCTGGTGCTCGACGAGGAGGGCCGACAGCTCGAGGCGATCGGCGACCCGGATCGCCCCGACCCCGAGGCACTGGAGAAGGCGGTCGCGGCCTCGGTCGGGACCGGGCGGGTGACGGCCGTGCCCGGCGACGGCACGTCCTGGGCGGTGGCGGGGATCACCGTCGAGCACCAGGTGTTCGGGGCGCTCGTGCTGCAGCGCGACGCGCCGTTGGACGACGCCGACC
Organism: Nocardioides sp.; assembly: GCF_035697785.1. Classification (GTDB taxonomy): domain Bacteria; phylum Actinomycetota; class Actinomycetes; order Propionibacteriales; family Nocardioidaceae; genus Nocardioides_B. The sequence goes on along the minus strand of NZ_DASSCL010000165.1, from coordinate 72,141 downwards.
AGCGGATCATCGAGCGGGCCGCGGTCGTGACCGCGCTGCTGATGCTGAGTCTGCGGTCGGGCATCGAGGCCGAAAACCGGGTGCGCGGCGAGCTCGTCGACGACCTGCTCCGCTCCGACAGCGGCCACGACCCGGACACGCTGGTCGACCGGGCCCGGCGGCTGGGCACCGACCTGACCAGGCCGCAGTGCGTGTACGTCGTCGCCCTCGACGGCGCCGACCGGCGTCGCGGCGCGAGCGCGGTGGACCACATCGCGTCGGTGCGACGCGGGCTCGGCGGCGCGTTCGAGGGGCGGCTCGCGCTGGTGCTGCCGGCCGCCCCGGACCGCGACGAGGGCGGCCGTGGCGCCGGGACCGATGCCGGGACCGGCACCGGCTGCGGGCCTGACGCCGGGCCGGACGCCGTCGCCCGCCGGCTCGCGGAGGAGCTCGGGGCCGCGCTCGCCCACCCGGTCACCGTCGGCGGTGCCGGCCCGGTGTTCTCGGTGGAGGAGCTCGCCGCCGCCCACGACGAGGCGGTGCGTTGCGTGACCGCCCTGCGATCACTCGGTCGGTCCGGCCAGGGGGCGTCGCTGGCCGAGCTCGGCTTCGTCGGCCTCGTGCTCGGCGACGAGCCCGACGTACCCGGTTTCGTGACCGCGTCTCTGGGGCCGCTGCTGGAGTACGACCAGCGGCGCGGGACCGACCTGATCGGGACGCTGCAGGCCTACTTCGACGCCGGCGGCAACCTGGCCCGCACCCGCGAGGTACTGCACGTGCACGTCAACACCGTCGCGCAGCGGCTCGACCGGGTGGGCAAGCTGATCGGCGACGACTGGCAGGATCCCGAGCGGCAGCTGGAGCTCCAGGTGGCGCTGCGGCTGCACCGGATCTCTCGCGGGTGAAGGCGTCGGGGGGGCCAATTACCACGGTCCCGTGGTAATTGGCCGCTGGCACGGGCGCACCGAGGGCCGCGCGGGCGCTCCCCCAGGCGATCTGCCTCTTCCCCTGGCGAGTTCACTGCGGGAAGGGGTGGATTACCACGGTCCCGTGGTATTTGGCCGCCACCGCCCCGCCCCTCACGACCCGGTACGACGCCGGGGCGAGCTCTCGTCCCAGCACTGCTCCACGAAGCCGACGGCCTCCTGGTCGAGGCGGGCCGGCCGGAAGCGCCACTCGAGGATGCCCCTGGCCTCCAGGAACCGGGCGTTGGGCATCTCCTCGGCGAGCATCGCGGCGTCGGCGGCGGGGTGGATCGGGTCCCGGGGGTGACCGACGACGAGGGCGGGCGCCTCGATCTGCTTGCGACGTCGGCTCGGCGGCGCGATCCGGCCGAAGAACAGCCCGTGGATCATCGCCGCCATCGGAGCCGGCTGCTGGTTCAGCGTGTCGAGGACGATCCCGGTCCAAAACGGCACCAGGCCGCGCGGCACCGCGCGACTCACCGCCCGCACCGCGGACACCGACAGCGGCATGAACCGCGCCGCGAACATCAGCGGCCCGAACGTGATCAGGCCGGCCTCGAGGGCGTTGTCGAGCACCGGCATCTCGATCAGCAAACCGCGGACGCGTTCGGGCGCCACGTCGGCGACCTCGAGCGAAACGTTGGCGCCGAGCGACGTACCGCCGATGACGGCCTGGTCGGCGCCGAGGTGGTCCAGCAGCAGCACCACCTGCTCGCCGAACGCGGTCAGCGAGTACTCCTTCGGGTCCGTCGGCCGGTCGGAGCGGCCGTGCCCGAGCAGGTCGACGGTGACGACGTGGAAGCCCTCGGCCGCGATCGCGCGGGCCAACGGCTGGTGCATCCGGCGCGGCATCAGCTGACCGTGCACGAGCACGACCCATCGGTCGCCCGCGCCGTACTCGGTGTACTCGAGCCGGTCGTGACCGACGAAGAACTGACCGACCCGCTCGGACACCAGCACCGCCATCGGGGGCACCTCCTTCGACCTTGACCGCATGTTACCCGCGGGTCACCACCGCGCCGGGCATCCACCCGAAATCGACGTGCGAGCGAGTCGCACCGGCTGACATGCTCGACCGATGATCGGCACCACCAGCGTCGCGACCGCGCCATGACCGACACGAGCACTGTCATCGTCCGGTTCGCCGGGCCGGAGGACTGGGAGACCTGGCGCGACCTGCGGCTCCGCGCGCTGCAGGACACCCCGAGCGCGTTCGGCTCGACCTACGAGCGCGAGGTCGGGTACGACCGATCAAGGTGGGTCGAGCGGCTCGCTAACCCGGACGGCGTGAGCGTGCTGGCTTGGATCCGTGACACGGCCGTGGGGATGGGTGCCGGGTTCCAGGACCTGCCCGCCTTCCTGCACGTGGTGGCGATGTGGACCGACCCGGCGTACCGCAGCCGGGGCGTGGGCTCCGCCGTCCTCACCGCCATCGAGCGTTGGGCCGGCGAGCGCGGGCTGCGCCTGCACATCGAGGTCAACGTCGCGAACGCCGGCGCCCGAGCGCTCTACGAGCGGGCCGGGTACGCCGGCACCGGCGAGGTCCGGCCGCTGCGGGACGGCTCCGACGAACGCATCGAGCGGATGGTGCACGGCTGACGGGTCCGCCCGGTCCGGGCGCCCGCCGCGGCCCTTGACGCATCAACGAGCGAGGATCATCGTCGGCTCATGGGTACGCCGTCGCTGCGCCTGGTCGACCGTCGATGGTTCCTCACGCAGACCGGACGCGGCGTGCTCGGGATCGCGGTGCTCGGGCTCGCGGCGTGCAGCGACTCCGGGTCGAACGGTGGCGCAGCGACTTCGGACGCCACACAGGAGCCGAGCGACACGACCGCGCCCGACAGCCCGTCCGACGCGCCCGAGGAGTCCGGGGCGTCCGCCGGCGGGCTCGAGTGGTCGCGCGTCGACCTCGGCTTCGTCTCGGCGTACGTGCTGGTCCGCGGGCGAGAGGCGGCCGTCGTCGACACCGGGGTCGGCGGCAGCGCCGACGCGATCGGCGCCGTGCTCGACGAGGCGGGACCGGGCTGGGCCGGGGTCAGGCACGTGGTGCTCACCCACAAGCACCCCGACCACGCGGGCAGCGTGGGCGACGTCCTGACCGAGGCGACCGACGCCACCGGGTACGTCGGACGGGCGGACCTGCCCGAGGTCGACGCACCCCGCGCGCTCCAGGTGCTCGAGGACGGCGACGACGTGCTCGGCCTGCGGATCGTCGCGACGCCGGGACACACCGCCGGCCACCTGGCCGTGTTCGACGAGGACACCGGGGTGCTGGTCGCAGGAGACGCGCTCAACAACGACGGGCAGCTGAGCGGCTCCAACCCGCAGTTCACCGAGGACGGCACCGCCGCGGCCGAGTCGGTCCGGGTGCTGGCCGGGCTCGCGCCGCGGACGATCCTGGTCGGGCACGGACCTCCGGTCGTCGACGGCGCGGCGGACGCCCTGCGCCAGCTGGCCGCCTCGCTCTGACGCGGAGGGTTGCCGGAGCCCGCTTGGGGGCACGATCGACGCGAGCCCTGTGACCATCTCTTGCTTGGGAGATCTCCGTGGAAGCCATCGAACCGGTCTACGGCACCGGCGTGCTGCTGCTCATCGCGGCCGCGGCTGTCGCCCTGCTGCTGTTCCTCATCATGAAGGTGCGCCTGCACGCGTTCATCGCGCTCGTCCTGGTCAGCCTGCTGACGGCGGTCGCCGCGGGCATCCCGCTGATCGACGTACCCACCGCCCTGCTCGACGGCTTCGGCAGCACCCTCGCGGCCGTCGCGCTGCTGGTCGGGTTCGGCGTGATGATCGGCCGGCTCCTGGAGGTGACCGGCGGCGCTCAGGTGCTGGCCGACACCCTGGTGAGCCGGTTCGGTGAGCACCGGGCCCCGTTCGCACTCGGTGTGGCCGCCCTGCTGTTCGGCTTCCCGATCTTCTTCGACGCCGGCCTGGTCGTGTTTCTGCCGATCATCCTCACCGTGGCCCGTCGCTTCGGCGGCTCGGTGCTCTACTACGCGCTGCCCGCCGCAGGCGGCTTCGCGGCGATGCACGCGATGGTGCCGCCGCACCCCGGCCCGGTCGCGGCCGGTGCCGTGCTCGGTGGCGACATCGGAGTGATCCTGCTGGTCGGCGTGCCGGTGGCGGTGGTCTCCTGGTACCTCGGCGTCTACCTCGTGTCGCGCGTGATCGCCGCCCGGGTCTACGTGCCCATTCCCGACATGCTGTTCGGCGAGATGAACGGCGGTCGCGAGATCGCGCCGGACGGCGCCCGCTCCGACGCCGACGACCACCCGGGCTCCTCCGGTGGTTCCGGCCCGGCCGGCGGCGAAGACGCTCCGGGCAAGACCCCGGCTGGCGGTGGCACCACCACCCTGGCCCGCACCGCCCCGCCGTTCCCGACCGTGCTGGGCGTGCTCCTGATCCCGCTCGTGCTCATCTCGTTCAACACCGTGCTCACCACGCTGGTCGAGAGCGGTGTGCTGGCGGAGGAGCAGACCTGGGTCGAGCTGCTGCAGCTGGTCGGCAACACGTTCGTGGCGCTGCTGATCACGCTGCTGGTCGCCATCGTCGTGCTCGGCCGACGGATCGGGTCCGCCGGGGAGACCATGGACCTCCTCGACCAGGCTCTCGCGCCGGTCTGCTCGATCATCCTGATCACCGGCGCCGGCGGAATGTTCGGCGGCGTGCTGCGCACCAGCGGGATCGGCGAGGCGCTCACCTCGTCGCTGTCCGACCTCGGCCTGCCGCTGATCCTGCAGGCGTTCCTGATCGCGACCGCGCTCCGGGTGGCCCAGGGTTCGGCGACGGTTGCGCTCACCACGACGGCCGGGTTGATCGCCAGTCAGGCCAACGGACTCGGCGACGTGCAGATCGCCCTGCTGGTGATGGCGATCGCCGCGGGCGCCACCGTGCTCTCCCACGTGAACGACTCCGGCTTCTGGCTGGTCAGCCGCTTCTTCGGGATGGATGAGAAGACCACCCTGAAGACCTGGACCGTCATGGAGACCACGCTCGGCGTCACGGCCTTCGTGCTGGCGCTCGTCCTGTGGCCGATCGCGGGAGCCCTGTGACCTCGCCCCACCACCTGGTCGTGATGGGGGTCTCCGGCACCGGCAAGACCACCGTGGGCGAGGCGCTCGCCGACCGGCTCGGGCTGAAGTTCATCGAGGGCGACGACATGCACCCGCCGGCCAACATCGCGAAGATGTCGTCGGGGACACCGCTCGACGACGACGACCGGCGCCCGTGGCTGGAGATCCTGGGCTCGTTGCTGGCCAGCCACCACGCCGCAGGCGTCTCGTCGGTGCTCACCTGCTCGGCCCTCAAGCGCGCGTATCGAGACATCCTGCGCGCCGACGTCCCGGCCGGCTCGGTGGTGTTCGTGCACCTCGCGGCGCCGTTCGACGTGCTGCGGGAGCGCATGGAGTCCCGCGAGCACTTCATGCCTGCGTCGCTGCTGCAGTCGCAGTTCGACACGCTCGAGCCGCTCGGGTCGGACGAGCCGGGCGAGGTCTTCGACGTGACCCCGCCCGCCGACGAGGTGGTGGCCGCCGTACAACGATTCGTCTGCGACCTGCCCGCGGAAAACACCCCATAGACCGCAGACGGATCTCGACGGTTACGACCGGTTGACGGCCGAGACCACGGCCTTCAGCGACGCGGTCACGATGTTGGCGTCCAGCCCGACGCCCCAGAGGATCTGGTCGCCGACGGCGCACTCGACGTACGCCGCGGCGATGGCGTCGCCGCCGGACGAGAGCGCGTGCTCGTGGTAGTCGAGCACCCGGATGTCGGAGCGGTCGTCGAACATCGGGTTGCCCTTGGCGCGCTCGTCGTCGGCCAGCGAGTTCAGCGCGTCGACGAACGCCGCGATCGGCCCGTTGCCGGTGCCGTCGAGGGTGCGTGCCTCGCCGTCGACGTACACCCTCACGGTGAGCGCGTCCTTCTCGCCGGCGGCCGACGAGGTGTGCACCGAGTTCAGCCTCAGCGGCGCCTCCCGGTCGAGGTACTCGGCCTTGAACGACTCCCAGATCGCCTCCGGCGACATCTCGCCGCCCTCGTCGTCGGTGTGCCGCTGGACGGCGCGGCTGAACTCGATCTGCAGCCGGCGCGGCAGGTCGAGCTTGTGGTCGGCCTTCAGGATGTAGGCGACGCCGCCCTTGCCGGACTGGCTGTTCACCCGGATGACCGCCTCGTAGGTGCGGCCGACGTCCTTGGGGTCGATCGGCAGGTACGGCGCCTCCCAGGGCACGTCCTCGACCGGCTTGCCGAGCTCGGTCGCGGTCTCCTCGAGCGCCTCGAGGCCCTTCTTGATCGCGTCCTGGTGGGAACCCGAGAACGCTGTGTAGACCAGGTCGCCCGCGTAGGGGTGGCGCGGATGGACCGGCAGCTGGGTGCAGTACTCCACCGTGCGCCGGATCTCGTCGATGCCCTGGCCACCCAGGGTGAAGTCGATCTGCGGGTCGATGCCCTGGCTGAACAGGTTCATGCCCAGCGTGACCAGGCAGACGTTGCCGGTGCGCTCGCCGTGCCCGAACAGACAGCCCTCCACCCGGTCGGCCCCGGCCATCATCGCCAGCTCGGTCGCCGCGACCGCCGAGCCCCGGTCGTTGTGCGGGTGCAGCGACACGACCGTGTGCTCGCGGCGGGTCAGCTGGCGGGAGAACCACTCGATCTGGTCGGCGTAGACGTTGGGCGTGGACATCTCCACGGTGGCCGGCAGGTTGAGGATGATCTCGCGGTCGTCGTCGGGCTGCCACACGTCGGAGACTGCCTCGCAGACGTCGACGGAGAACGGCAGCTCGGTGCCGGTGAAGATCTCCGGGGAGTACTCGTAGCCGATGACGGTCTTGTCGAGGTAGGAGTCGCTGAACTTCATCACCATCTCGGTGCCGCGCACCGCGATGTTGCGGATCTCCTCCTTGCCGGCGTGGAAAACCACGCGGCGGAACAACGGCGCGAGCGCGTTGTAGAGGTGGATGTTGGCCCGGGGTACGCCGATCAGCGACTGAACGCTGCGCTCGATCAGGTCCTCGCGGGCCTGGGTCAGCACCGAGATCGTCACGTCGTCGGGGATCTTGTCCTGCTCGATGAGCTGTCGGACGAAGTTGAAGTCGGTTTCGGACGCCGAGGGGAAGCCGACCTCGATCTCCTTGTAGCCCATCCGGACCAGGAGTTCGAACATCTTCATCTTGCGGGCCGGCGACATCGGGTCGATCAGGGCCTGGTTGCCGTCTCGCAGGTCCGTCGACAGCCAGCGCGGCGCCCGGGTGACGGTCTTGGAGGGCCAGGTGCGGTCGGGGAGGTCGACGGTCGGGAAGGCGCGGTAGCGGTGGAACGGCATCCCGCTGGTCTTCTGCTGGTTGCGCGGGTCCGGGGATGTGCTGGTCATGAAGTCCTCGCTGGGGGTGTACGGCGGGCGCCGGGTGCTGCCAACAGGCCGACTCCGCAACGAGGGGTCCGGCTGTCAGACCTCGTTGCGGCACCCAAGGAGGAGCCCCTCGACGGGGCTCGGGAACCGGTTGCGCGCGCTCATAACGCCTCCACCATAACCACCGTGGCCCGCACGTGCGACCGCGATCCACGACCTGGAACGTCTTGGGAAAGGATGGGGGCATGCGCATCGAACGGGTGGACCCGCCTGACCTCGACCTGGACGTCGCCGAGGAGATCGCCGAGCTGCGGCGTACCGCCCTGGCCGACGTCGACGTGCAGCAGTACACCGGGCCGGCCCTGCTGCTCTCCGTCACCGTCGGGGACGGCGAGCCCGCGGACCAGCAGGTCCTGCTCGCCCGCGACGGCGACCGGCTGGTCGGCTGGGCGTGGACCACCGAGCCACGGCGGGAGTACACCGACACCGTCTTCGTCGCCGGGTGCGTGGCCCCCGACCGGCAGCGCCAGGGGATCGGCCGGGCCCTGCTCGAGGAGCTGGTGCGGGGCACCGAGCGGACCCGGCTGCGCACCCGCGCGTGGGAGGGGACCTCGGGGACGGCCGTCCTCACGGCCTGGGGGTTCCGGAGCACGCACACCCACGCTGTACGCCGGCTCCGCCTCGACGAGCCGGACCCGGCGTGGCCCGGGCTGCGCCGTGAGGCCGAGGCGGCGGCCGCCGACTACGAGCTGGTCCGCCGGGCGGGGCCGACCCCGGAGGCCGACCTGCCGGAGATGGTGGCGCTGCGCGAGGCGATCAACGACGCCCCTGACGCCCTCGAGTACGAGGCGTACCCGCCCGACCGGATCGCGACGTACGAACGGGCCCTGGAGAAGCGACGGCAGACCCAGTACGCCGTCGTCGCCCGGCGCCGCGGCACCGGCGAGCCGGCCGGCATCACGCTGTGCGACGTCGACGAGTTCAACCCGTCCGTGGCGCACCAGGAGGACACGTCGGTGGTGCGGGCGCACCGCGGGCACCGCCTCGGGCTGCTGCTGAAGCTGGAGATGATCGACTGGCTGCGCGAGGAGCGGCCGGAGGTCACCGCCACCGAGACCTGGAACGACGTCACGAACCACCACATGATCGCCGTCAACGAGCGGCTCGGCATGCGTGCCGTCGCCCGGAGCACCGCCTACAGCCGCCCCGTGAGGTCGTCATGACGACGGAGCGACACGAGCCCCTGACGCCTCGGCGGCTGCTCGTGGTGCACCACTCCCCCACCCGCGGCGTGCGGGCGCTGACCGAGGCGGTGCTCGACGGCGCGAACGACGACTCGATCGTGGGGGTCGACGTGGTGGCGCGTCCGGCCCTGGAGGCCACCGCCGACGACGTGCTCGCAGCCGACGGCTACCTGCTCGGCACGCCCGCCAACTTCGGCTACATGAGCGGTGCGCTCAAGCACTTCTTCGACAGCACGTTCCTGCAGGTCGGCGGGTCGCTGTCCGACGACGGCTCCGCCGGCACCGGCGACGAGAGCGGCCGCACGCACGGGCGGCCGTTCGGTCTCTACGTGCACGGCCGCTACGACACCGAGGGGGCGGTGCGCTCGGTCACCACGATCGTCGGCGCCCTCGGGTGGCGGCAGTCCGCGGAAGTGCTGGCGGTGCTCGGTGACGTGACGGAGGAGCACCTCGCGGCGGCGTACGAGCTCGGCGGTACCCTGGCGGCGCTGCTCTCCCCCTGAGAAACGTCGAGGTCCCTATTGCTCCGCCGCGTCCCCCTGGTCGCCCTGCTGCTCGCGCTCGGCGCCTGCACGGCGGCCGGCGTCGGTGAGGACGCACCGGTGTCCACCGAGCCGCCCGCGAACGGCGCGTGCCGGATGCTGACGCCGGAGGACATCCAGCAGACCAGCGACGACACCGCACCCGTCGACTGCGCCCAGAAGCACACCGCGCAGACGTTCGCGGTCGGCGAGTTCCCCGACGACGTCGCGGGCGCCGACATCGACGACCCCGCGCTGGGCGCCCACGTGTTCACCGAGTGCGAGAAGAAGTTCCGCAGGTTCCTCGGCGGCGACGAGAGCCTGGTGATGCGGACCACCGTGACCTGGGCCTGGTTCCGGCCGTCCGCCGAGGCCTGGGACGCCGGCGCCCGGTGGTGGCGGTGCGACGTGGTGGGAGGCGGCGAGGAGTCCACCTCCCTGGTCACGCTGCCGGAGACCGCCGAGGGCATCCTGCTCGGCGAGCCCGACGACCGCTGGCTGGTCTGCGTCAAGGGCCCCACGGTCGCGGACTCGGTGAAGATCCCGTGCAGCGAGGACCACGACTGGCGGGCGGTCACCACGATCGTGCTCGGCGACGAGGACGAGAAGTACCCGGGTGACCGGGTGGTCGCGGTCCGCACCCGCGACTTCTGCTCCGACTCGGTCGGGGCGTGGATGAACTACCCCGTCGACTACGACTACGGCTTCACGTGGTTCCACAAGGCCGAGTGGGAGGCGGGCAACCGTCGCTCGATCTGCTGGGCGAAGACCGACCAGTGACCGCGCAGGACGACGCGGAGCGGCTCGAGGCGCTCACGCTCGACGACTGGTCCGGCTGGCTCGCGGCGCACCACGCCGAGAGCACCGGCGTGTGGCTGGTGACGGCCAAGCGCTCCACCGGCCGCCAGCCGTTCGACTACGAGGCGGCGGTCTGCGAGGCGCTTCGCTACGGCTGGATCGACGCCGTGCAGAAGACGCTCGACGAGGAGCGCAGCATGCAGTGGTACGCGCCGCGCCGCCCGACCAGCGGCTGGTCCCGGCCCAACAAGGTGCGCATCGAGCGGCTCGAGCGGGAGGGGCGCATGGAGCCCGCCGGCCGTGCGGTGATCGAGGCCGCGAAGGCCAACGGCACCTGGACCCTGCTCGACGCGGTCGAAGACCTCGTCGTCCCCGACGACCTGGCCGCCGCGTTCGATGCGCATCCCGGGTCGCGCGAGCACTGGGAGGCGTTCCCGCCGTCGGCGCGCAAGCAGATGCTGGCCTGGATCGTGACCGCCAAGCAGCCCGCCACCCGTGGCCGGCGCGTGCAGCAGACCGCGGCCAAGGCCGCCGAAGGGATCCGCGCGCACACGTAGGGCCGCGCCGTAGGTTGAGTCGCATGGACCTCGGCGTGCACTACGCGAGCTTCAGCCACCCGGGCGCCCCTGGGACGATCGGACCCCGCGTCGCCGCCACCGCGCGCGCCGCGGAGGCCGTGGGCTGCTCGGACTTCACCGTGATGGACCACTGGTTCCAGATGGAGTGGATGCTCTCCGCCGCCGACCCGATGCTGGAGGGCTACAGCACTCTCGGCTTCGTCGCCGGTCAGACCGAGCGGATCACGCTGGGGCTGCTCGTCACCGGCGTGACCTACCGGCACCCGGGGCTGCTCGCCAAGACGGTCACCACGCTCGACGTGCTCTCCGGTGGCCGCGCCCGGCTCGGTCTGGGTGCCACCTGGTACGAGCGCGAGCACCGCGGTCTCGGCGTACCGTTCCCGCCGCTGACGGAGCGGTTCGAACGCCTCGAGGAGACCCTGCAGATCTGCCTGCAGATGTGGAGCGACGACGACGGGCCCTACGACGGCCGGCACTACCGGCTCGCCGAGACGCTGTGCGTGCCGCGCCCGGTGCAGCGCCCCCGGCCGCCGATCATGCTGGGCGGCGGCGGCGAGCGGAAGACGCTCCGGCTGGTCGCGAGGTACGCCGACGCGACGAACCTGTACTCGCTCCCGCCGGACGACCTGCGGCACAAACTCGCTGTCCTCGACCGGCACTGCACGGCCGAGGGCCGCGACCCGGCCGCGATCCAGCGCACGGTCGTGGCGTCCGGTGTGCACGATATCGAGGTCGACGAGTTCCTCCGTCGGATGGAGACCTACGCGGCGCTGGGGATCACGAAGGTGTTCGTGACACCGCGGGGACCCGACCCGGTCGCCTGGGTCGAGCGGTTCGCCGCCGCCGCGCTGCCCCGGCTCCGCGAGCTCACGCCGTAGGCGTCACACCACGCAGAGCTCGTTGCCCTCCGGGTCGGCCAGCACCACGTGGTCGAGGTTTCCGTCCTCGACGTGCTCGTCGAGCACCCGGGCACCGGCCGCGACCAGCCGCTCGACGTGGGCCGTGATCCGGGCTCGGCGTACCTCCTGCTCGATGTGCCGGCCACCGCTGACGCGGAGGTCGAGGTGCAGCCGGTTCTTCGCGGTCTTGCCCTCCGGGACCTTGAGGAAGCCGATGGCGGGCAGCCGGCCCTCCGGATCCACCAGGCTGCCGCCGTCGCCCCACTCGTCCTCGGGGACCTCGAAGTGCCGCAGCCAGTCCTCCCAGGTCGCCCATCCCTCCGGCGGTGGCGCGTCGACGTAGCCGAGCGCCTCCTTCCAGAAGGAGATCAACGCCGGGGCGTCGTGGCAGTCGAAGGTGATCGTCCAGTTCGTCGTCACACGCAGAGCCAACCAGATGCCGCCTACCGTGGGCGGGTGACCAGGTACGTGCTGCTGCCGAGCCCGCTGGTCGGCGCCGCGACGTGGCGGCCGGTGGCCGAGGTCCTACGCGCGGGGGGCGCATCCGTGGCCGTCGCGTCGACGGACGGCTGCACCACGCCCGAGCAGGTGCAGGCGGCGTACGTCGCGGCGGTGCCTCCTGGTGACGGCGCGATGGTGCTGGTGCCACACAGCAACGCGGGCTATCTCGCCGCCAACGTCGCGGCGGCGGTCGGTTCGGCCGGGGTGGTGTACGTCGACGCGGCGCTACCGGCGTCGACCGGACCGACGACGCTCGCGCCGTCCGAGCTCCTCGACTTCCTGGCCGGCCTGGCGGACGAGGACGGGGTGCTGCCGCCGTGGACGCAGTGGTGGGACGACTCCGACGGGTTGTTCCCCGACGACGCGACCCGGGCAGAGGTGGAGGCAGACCAGTCCCGGCTGCCGCTGGCGTACTTCCGCTCGGCTGTGCGGCCGCCGACGGGGTGGACGGCGCGGCCGAGCGGCTACCTCGCGTTCGGGGACACCTACGCCGAGGAGCTCGAGCGGGCAATCTCGCTCGGCTGGCCCACGCGGGTCCTCGAGGGTGGGCACCTGCACCAGCTGCACGATCCGGCCGCCGTCGCAGCTGGGATCACGGAGCTGAGCTCACGCATCGCCTGAGCAGTCGCGGCCCCGTCAGCCGGCCACCCCGCCGGGCTGCCACAGCTGCAGCGGGTTGCCCTCGGGGTCGGTCAGCGAGGCGAACCGCCCGTTGGGGTAGGTCTCCGGGTCGAGCGTGACGTCGATGCCGGCCTGCCGGAGCTGCGCCACCATCGCGTCGAGGTCGCGGACCCGGAAGTTCAGCGACCAGGTGTGCTCCGGTCCCCCGAACGCATCAGCGCCGTGGGGCATCACCGCGAACACCGTCAGCCCGGCACCGGGCTCCCAGCACGGCTCGCCGTACGACGTGGGCGGCGGCGGCACGCCCAGGTGCTCGGCGTACCAGGCGGTGAGCAGGTCCGGGTCGCGTGCCGCCAGGAACACGCCTCCGATGCCGTCGACCTTCTCCATGGGTACCTCCTTGGGGCAGGGTGGGTTCGTGCGCGGGCGCGAGCAGTCGGACGGAGGCGTCGACCGGTGGAGCCGGTCCGACTGGTGGGGGGTGGTGCTCGACGCGCCCGACGTGGCAGTGCTCGCGAGCTTCTGGTCGACCCTGCTGGGCTGGCCGATCAGCAGCCAGGACGAGCACGGTGCGGCGATGGCGCCGGACGACAACGGGGTGGCCTACCTGTCGATCCAGCTCGAGGAGCAGTACGTCCGGCCGACCTGGCCGGCCCAGCCCAGCAAGCAGCAGATGAGCCTGCATCTCGACTTCGAGGTGGTCGACCTCGAAGCCGCGGTGGCGCACGCGATCGAGCTCGGCGCCGAGCTGCCCGACTTCCAGCCGCAGGAGAACGTCCGGGTGCTCCTGGACCCCGCCGGGCATCCGTTCTGCCTCTACACCTGAACCAGCGCGTCGCCCCGCGGAACCCCGGCGAACACCGACAGCGAGAACCATCCGGGCACCGCTCGCCGCAGGCTCTCCGGACCCGCCACGTCCAGCCGGCCCTGGCCGACCGCCTCGGTCCAGGCCAGGTCGCCGCGCCAGACCCGGGTCAGGTCACGCAGGCTGGACGTCAGCGTCACGTCCACCTCGTGCCCGGGATCCTCGTCGCAGACGTCGACCTCCTTCGGGGTGATCACCAGCCACCACCGGCCCTGCGTTCCGCGGACCTCGGGGAACCGGATGTGCAGCACCGCCCGCGGCCGGGGTACGACGTCGCGGTCGACGTTGCGGTGCATGTCCCACAGCAGCAGCTTCGGGTCGAGGTCCTCGTCGCCGATCTCGCCGATCCAGCGGGCGCCCCACGCCCCGACCGCCTCGACCACCGGACGCAGCTCCTGCCCGGCCGGGGTGAGCACGTAGCGGACGTCGTTCCCCGCGACCCGCTTCTCCAGCACGCCCGCCCGGACCAGCTGGTGCAGCCGCTTCGACAGCAGGGTCGGCGACATCCGGGGCAGGCCACGGCGCAGGTCGTTGAAGTGCTCGCTGCCGAGCACGAGCTCGCGCACCAGCAGCATGGTCCAGCGCTCGTCGAGGAGCTCCATCGCCTTGGCGACGGGGCAGAACTGGCGGTAGGTGGTCCCCATCCCGGCAGGCTAGGGGCGGGCCACCGCGCCGCACCAGGGACGAATCGGACCGGTACAGATGTGGTACTGGTCGCTCCCCCTCCGCCGCGCCTAGCGTCCTCTGCACACAAACATTCGGAGGGAGCAGGAGATGACTGTGCAGACTTCGCCGGGGGGCGAGCTCAAGGCCAAGCACCGGGCGATGTGGGCCTTCGGCGACTACCCGTCGGTGGCCGACGAGGTGATCCCGTCGCTGGGGCCGGTGCTCGTGGAGGCCGCCGGGATCCGGGCGGGGCAGCGGGTGCTCGACGTCGCAGCCGGATCCGGCAACGCCGCGATCCCGGCCGCCCGGCTCGGCGCCGAGGTGGTGGCGAGCGACCTGACGCCCGAGCTGCTGGCCACGGGCAAGGCCGCCGCGGAGGCCGAGGGAGTCACGCTGGAGTGGCGTGAGGCGGACGCCGAGGCGCTGCCGTTTGAGGACGGCAGCTTCGACGCCACCATCTCGTGCGTCGGGGTGATGTTCGCCCCGCACCACCAGGAGAGCGCCGACGAGCTGGTCCGGGTCACCCGGAGCGGCGGCACGATCGGGCTGCTGAGCTGGACGCCGGAAGGCTTCATCGGGCAGATGTTCTCGACGATGAAGCCGTACGTCGCCCCGCCGCCGGCCGGGGTGCAGCCGCCGCCACTGTGGGGGCGCGAGGACCACGTGCGCGACCTCCTCGGTGACCGGGTCACCGACGTGGTGGCGCGCCGCGAGAAGCTGCGCGTCGACCGGTTCGCGTCGGCCGAGGAGTTCCGGGACTTCTTCAAGGCGGCCTACGGCCCGACCATCGCGGCGTACAAGCAGATCGCGGACCAGCCGGAGAAGGTCGCCGCCCTCGACGAGGACCTGGCTGCCCTGGCCCGCAAGCACGACCTGGGCGACGGCGTCATGGAGTGGGAGTACCTGCTCCTGACCGCCCGCACCCGCTGAACAACGATTCGTCTGCGGTCTTTGGGGGGATTTACACGGGCGGACCGCAGACGAATCGTTGTCGCAGTCAGTCGGTGTGGCGCTCGAGGAGGCGGACGGCCACGGTGTCGCCCGCCTCCTTGCCGATCGCCTTGCGTACGCCGGCCTTCACCGGAAGCTTGTGCGTGCCGTCGCCCATCGCCATGAACGAGCTGCGGAAGGGCTCGCCGTCGATGGTGCCGCTGACCTTGACCAGCCCCCGCGTGCCGAAGTAATCCGCGGCGCCCGGCCAGACCAGGTAGGTCCAGCCGCCCTTCGCGGGGCTCTTCTGCAACGTTGCCTCGAACTGCTCGTCCATCGGTCCTCCCTGGGTCACTCGCGCCTCCACCAGGATGGACCCGCGGCACACCGAGGACTCATCGCCGTGCGTCCGATGAGGACGGGACCGCCGACCCCCGGGATCGTCGAGGGTCAGAAGCCGAGTCGGCGCAGCTGCTTGGGGTCGCGCTGCCAGTCCTTCGCGATCTTCACGTGCAGGTCGAGGTAGACCGGCGTGCCCAGCATGGCCTCGATGCTCTTGCGGGCGTCGGTGCCCACCGCGCGGAGCCGACTGCCCTTGTGCCCGATCACGATGCCCTTCTGCGACGACCGCTCGACGAACAGGTTCGCGTGGATGTCGAGCAGCGGCCGGTCCTCCGGGCGCCCCTCGCGCAGCCCCATCTCCTCCACGACGACCGCGATGGAGTGCGGCAGCTCGTCGCGGACCCCCTCGAGAGCCGCCTCGCGGATCAGCTCGGCGACGATCGCCTCCTCCGGTGCGTCGGTCAGCTCGCCGTCCGGGTACAGCGGCGGCCCCTCGGGCAGCCGGGCGACGAGGAGGTCGGCGAGCAGGCCGACCTGGTCGCCCGCCTTCGCGGACACCGGCACGATCTCAGCCCAGTCGGTGCCGGTCTCGTGTCCGAGCCGGTCGATCGAGAGCAGGTGCTCCCCCAGCTGCTCGGGGGTCGCCAGGTCGGTCTTCGTGGCGATCGCCAGCTTCGTCGTACGCCGGACCTTGGCGAGCTCGTTGACGATGAACCGGTCGCCGGGGCCGACCTTCTCGTTGGCCGGGAAGCAGACCGCCACGATGTCGACCTCGGCCCACGTGCTGGTGACCAGGTCGTTGAGCCGCTCACCGAGCAGGGTGCGCGGGCGGTGCAGGCCGGGGGTGTCGACGAGGATCAGCTGCGCGTCGGGCCGGTGCACGATGCCGCGCACGACGGTGCGGGTGGTCTGCGGACGCGAGGACGTGATCGCGACCTTGGTGCCGACGAGCGCGTTGGTCAGCGTCGACTTGCCGGCGTTGGGACGGCCGACGAACGACGCGAAGCCGCTGCGGAACTCGGGACTCTCGGGCACCGGGCGATTGTGTCACCCGGCGTGCGGCGGTGGTGGAGGCCGTCACCTCAGGACGCGGCCGAGGGGTCACTCATGCAGCGACACGCCGTCCAGGAGCCTGAAGATGTGACTCCTCGCCCGGTCAGGAGAGCCAGGTGGGGCGGAGCGGGAAGCCGGATCGGCCCTGCTCGTCGGGCTTCACGCCCAGCACCTGGTGCAGCTGGATCTCGTTGCGCTCGAACCCCAGCCGGGAGCCGGCCATGTAGAGCCCCCACACCTTGGCGGTGCCGATGCCCACCTCGTCGACGCACTCGTCCCAGTTGTCCTCGAGGTTCTCGCACCAGCCCTTGAGGGTCAGCGCGTAGTGCTCGCGGAGGTTCTCCTCGTGGCGCACCTCGAGGCCGACGTCCTGCATCGCGGTGATGATCCGCCCCGAGCCGGTGAGCTCGCCGTCGGGGAACACGTAGCGGTCGATGAACGGCCCGGTCGTGGCCCGCGAGCTGTTGTCGGCGCGGGTGATGCAGTGGTTGAGCAGCCGGCCGCCGGGGACCAGCCGGTCGCGGAGGAACGAGAAGTACGACGCGTAGTTGCGCACGCCGATGTGCTCGGTGAGCCCGATCGAGCTGATCGCGTCGAACCCGGTCTCGGCGATCTCGCGGTAGTCGCCGAACCGCACTTCGGCCAGGTCGGCGAGCCCGTCGCGCTCGACGGCCGCCTGCCCGTAGGTCGCCTGCTCGCGCGAGAGCGTCACCCCGATCACGCGGACGCCGTACTCCCGGGCGGCGTGCCGCACCATCCCGCCCCAGCCGCAGCCGACGTCGAGCAGCCGCATCCCGGGCTTGAGGTCGAGCTTGCGGGCGACCAGGTCGTACTTGAAGGTCTGGGCCTGCTCCAGCGTCGCGTCCTCGCTCGGGAAGCACGCGCAGGTGTAGGTCATGGACGGGCCGAGGACCATCTCGTAGAACCGGTTCGAGACGTCGTAGTGGTGGTGGATCGCCTCGGCGTCGCGGGTGCGCGAGTGCCGGTAGCCCTCCAGCAGCCGCCGCCAGCGCGGCAGCGCCTCCTGGACCGGTGGCTCCGGCGGCACGAAGTGGCTCAGCCCGATGCTGCGCGCCAGCCGCAGCGCCTCCGCCGGGGAGGGTATCCGCAGCTTGAGGTTGTTCTGCAGGTGCACGAGCGCGTCGTAGGGGTTGCCGGGGTGGACGCCCTCGATCTCCAGGTCACCACGCACGTAGGCGCGGGCCATGCCGAGGTCGCCGGGGGCGGTGACCAGGTAGGAGAGCCCGCGCTCGTTGAGCAGCCGGAGGTGGATCGGGGCGTCGGCCGGGCCGGCGGTGCTGCCGTCGTACGCGGAGAACCGGAACGGCATGCCGCGCGCCATCAGCTGCTCGAGAGCCTGCCCGATCGTGACCCGGCCGGGCCCGGAGCCGGCAGCGGTGTCGCGGGGGCGGTCGATCGTGCTGGTCATCGGCGTTCCACTGCTTTCTCGTAGAGGTCGGCGAGCCGACCGTCGGGATCGGTCTGCTTGCGAACGGTGCGGGTGAAGTCCTGGTCGTAGAGGCGGTCGAAGGTGGCGCGGTCGTAGTAGGCGTCGGAGTAGAGCGACTTGTGCCCGCCGAGCTCAGTGACCCTGGTCTCGATCGCGCGGTTCTTGTCGCCGTCCCGGGCGCCGGGCGCGATCGGCACCGTCCCCCAGAAGCCGACGTTGACGTAGGTCGCGCCGGGACGAAGCGGGTAGGACGGCCAGTCGCGGGTGCTGCGCAGCGGGCACAGCCAGACCGGGCGCATGCCGACCTCGTCGTCGAACCAGGTGAGAAACTCGGTGAGTCGTTCCACGGGGATCTCCACGTCCTGGATCACCCGCTCCCGCTCGGGCAGGCCGCGCCGGCGGTCGAGCCGGCCCTTGACCTGGTAGCGGTTCTCCAGGCCGACGATCCGGTGGTAGACGTCGCTGCGCTTCCACCGCCGCGGCCACAGCCGGCGCACGCGCGGGTCGTGCAGGCCGAACGCGCCGGAGCACCAGAACCAGTCGGTGTCCCAGCGCCACAGGTAGTCGTACATGGTGAGCCGGTCGGTGCCGCCGCGCGGACCGGTGCGGCCGATGCGCTGGATCGAGCGGAAGTACGGCTCCTGGCCGGTGTAGTCGCTGGCGGGACCGGACCGGTGGTCGAGCCCGGTGAACCGCGCGAGCGTCAGGTACGCCTCGCCGGGTGCGAACACCACCCCGTCGAGCCCGTCGACCGGCAGGCCGTCGTGGGTGCCGGTGGCGACGATGTCCGCGACGGTTCGGGCGAGCTGGTCGAGGTCGGCGAACGGGAGGTGCCGGACCTCCACGTACGACGGGACGGGCTCGAGCCTGATGCGCAGCCGGGTGGCGTAGCCGAGCGAGCCGTAGGAGTTGGGGAACGCGTCGAACAGGTCGTCGCCGGGACGGACCGTGCGGATCTCGCCGTCGCCGCAGAGCACGTCCATCTCCAGCACCGACTCGTGCGGCAGCCCGTTGCGGAACGACGTCGACTCGATGCCGAGGCCGGTGACCGCGCCGCCGAGCGTGATGGTGCGCAGCTGTGGCACGACGTACGGGATGAAGCCGCGCGGCAGGGTGACGTCGACCAGGTCCTGGTAGGTGCACATGCCCTGCACGTCGGCGGTCTGCCCCGCCTCGTCGAGGACGATGACGCCGAGCAGGCCGGAGACGTCGAGCCCCGGCGCATCGGTGCGTGCGCGGGTGCGGAACAGGTTCGAGGTGCGTTTCGCCAGGCGCACCGGGGCGTCGGGCGGAAGCGCGTCGTACGACGCCTTCAGCCGGCGTACCGCCTCGGCGTGCCGGTCGAGTCCTACCGGAACGGCCACGACTCGAATCTAGCGCGAACCGGGCTGGGTGTGCTGTGTCTGGGCGGTGGGGGCCTGGCCAATTCACTGGGTCCCCTGTGAATTGGCCCCTTCCCGGTGTGAACTCACCACGGGAACCGGCAGGTCTCCTGGGGCAGGTCTCGTTGCTGGTCAGGAGGCGAGCGACGCGACCACGGTGCCGTCGGGGCCGGCCAGGTGCACGGGTACGCCGTGCCCGGAAACGTCCCGGACCACGGACAGGTCGGCCTCGTCGATCGTGGCGGCCGACCCGAGCACCACCACTGCCTCGAGCTCGCGGGAGCCGGACGTGACCGCCATCGCGACGGCCACCTGCACGGCGGTCAGCCGTAGCGTCGGGAGGTCGACCGTGGCGCCGGCGAAGGTGCGACCGTCACCGTCGCGCACGCATGCCCCCTCGGCTGCACCCGTCCGGGCCCGGGCGGAGCGAGCCAGCGTGACGAGCTTGCGGTCCTCGGGGTCAGTGAGCTCGTTCGGGGTCGGCATGGGAGTCAGCGTAGGACTCGGAACCGTGGTCCTCGTCCACGGGCTGGAGCCGCGTGATCAGCACCGTGCCGATGCGGTTGCGGCGCCCGGACGGGGCCTCGGCCTCGAACCGGAGCCCGTGCGCCTCGACCACGGAGCCCGCGATCGGCACCCGGCCGAGGTGCTTGGCGAGCAGGCCGCCGACGGTGTCGACGTCGTCGTCCTCGATGGCGACCCCGCAGATGTGCTCGATGTCGTCCACCGGGTAGCGCGAGCTGACCCGGGTGCTGCCGTTGGCGAGGTGCTCGACGTCCACGTGCTCGACGTCGTACTCGTCGGTGATCTCGCCGACGATCTCCTCGAGCACGTCCTCGATGGTGACCAGTCCGGCCGTGCCGCCGTACTCGTCGACGACCACGGCGACGTGCTTGCGCTCGGCCTGCATCTCGCGCAGCAGCCCGTCGACCGGCTTGGAGTCGGGGACGTACATCACCGGGCGCATCACCGACTCGACGCGCTCGGTCTGCTCGGCCTCGTGCCGGTCGAACACGCGCCGGGTCAGGTCCTTGAGGTAGGCGAAGCCGACGATGTCGTCGAGGTTCTCCCCGATCACGGGGATCCGCGAGTAGCCGCTGCGCAGCGCCAGCGACATCGCCTGGCGCAGCGTCTTGCTGCGCTCGATGAACACCACGTCGGTGCGCGGCACCATCACCTCGCGGACGATCGTGTCGCCGAGCTCGAAGACGGAGTGGATCATCTCCCGTTCGCCGGACTCGATGACGCTGGAGGCCTCCGCGAGGTCGACGAGCTCACGCAGCTCGGCCTCGGAGGCGAACGGGCCTTCGCTGAACCCGCGGCCGGGCGTGATGGCGTTGCCGACCAGGATCAGCAGCCGCGGGATCGGGCCGAGCACCTTGGTGAACACGATCAGCGGGCCGCTGGACAGCAGCGCGACGCGCTCGGAGTGCTGCCGGCCGACGGTGCGCGGGGCGACCCCGATGACCACGAACGAGACGACCAGCGAGATGCCGATCGCGGCGACCATCGCCAGCCAGCGGCCCTCGGTCACCGCGGGACCGGCCTCGGCGCCACCATCGCGCACGACCACGTCGAGCATCACGACGGTGACCATCACGATCGCGGTGATCTCGCAGAGCATCCGCAGCAGCAGCGCGGAGTTGAGGTAGCGGGGCGGGTCCTCGACGATCACCAGCAGCCGCTTGGCGCCGGGCTTGCCGTCGTGGGCGATCTCCTCGGCGCGGGCCTTGGAGAACGACGACAGTGCGGCGTCGGCGCTGCTGAACAGCCCGGCGAGCACCGTCAGCAGGACGGCGGCCACGAGCAGCCAGAGGTCGACGGTGCTCATCGTCGGCACCCCGGTGCGGGTCGGTCGCTCATCGGGTCTCGGTCGGCGAGGGCTGCGACTCCTCGTCGCCGGGAAGCACCTCGCCGTTGCGGGCGCCCTGCCACTCGGCGAGCAGCCGGGCCTGCAGGCCGAACATCTCGCGGTGCTCCTCCGGCTCGGCGTGGTCGTAGCCGAGCAGGTGCAGGATCCCGTGCACGGTGAGCAGGTCGATCTCGTCGGCGGTGCGGTACTCCGACTGGCCGGACTCCCGGGCCTGCTGGGCCTGCCTCTCGGCCACCGCATGGCACAGCACGAGGTCGCCGAGCACCCCCTCCTCGGGGTCCTCGTCGACCATGCCGGGCCGCAGCTCGTCCATCGGGAAGGCCAGCACGTCGGTGGGGCCCTCCTTCTCCATCCAGTGCTCGTTGAGCGAGGCGATCGTCTCCTCGTCGACGAGCTTGATGCACAGCTCGGCCTGCGGGTGCACCCGCATCCGGTCGATGACGAAGCGCGAGAGCCGGGCCAGGGCCTTGACGTCGACGTCGGCGCCCGACTCGTTCAGGATCTCGATGCTCATGGGCCCTCTCAGGCTCGGCGGGGGCGGCGGCCGGTGTCGCCGTTGCCGCGCTCGTGCCGGTCGCTGTCCTGCTGCTCGCGGCGGGCCTCGTAGACGTCGTACGCCGCGACGATGTGACCGACCAGCCGGTGTCGTACGACGTCGTGCGAGGTGAGCCGGTTGAACCCCACGTCCTCGATGCCGGTGAGGATGTCCTCGACGATCCGCAGCCCGCTCTTGGTGCCGGCCGGCAGGTCGACCTGGGTGACATCGCCGGTGACCACCATCTTGGAGCCGAAACCGAGGCGGGTCAGGAACATCTTCATCTGCTCGGGCGAGGTGTTCTGCGCCTCGTCGAGGATGATGAACGCGTCGTTGAGGGTGCGCCCGCGCATGTAGGCCAGCGGGGCGACCTCGATCGTCCCGGCCGCCAGGAGCTTGGGGATCGTCTCGGGGTCGAGCATGTCGTGCAGCGCGTCGTACAGCGGCCGCAGGTAGGGGTCGATCTTCTCGCTCAGCGTGCCGGGCAGGAACCCGAGCCGCTCCCCGGCCTCGACCGCCGGGCGGGTCAGGATGATCCGGTTGACGTTCTTGGACTGCAGCGCCTGCACGGCCTTCGCCATCGCGAGGTAGGTCTTGCCGGTGCCGGCCGGGCCGATCCCGAACACGATCGTGTGCTTGTCGATCGCGTCGACGTACCGCTTCTGGTTCAGCGTCTTGGGACGGATCGTGCGGCCGCGGTTGGACAGGATGTTCATCGAGAGCACGTCTGCGGGACGCTCGGTCGTCTCCTGCCGGAGCATGCCGATCGCACGCTCGACGGTCTCGGGGGTGACGCCCTGGCCGGTGCGGATGATCGTCACGAGCTCGTCGAGCAGCCGCTCCACGAGGGCGACCTCGGCGGGCTCGCCGCGCAGGGTGACCTGGTTGCCCCGGACGTGGATGTCGGCCTCGAACGCCTTCTCGATGAGGGCGAGGTGCTCGTCCCGGGGCCCGAGGAGGGCGACCATGGGGACGCTCGCCGGCACCACGATGATGTGCTGAGGGGTATCGGTGTCTGTCATGGGGTGGCCGGTGCGGCCTGCCCTCCTGCGGTCGTGGGGCGATCTGTCCCTTCCATGCTACTGCGACCCCTCTGCGCCGCCCACCGAGTTGTCGCGCGGCAAGGTCCACCCCCGGTCGGGGTACGGCGCGCCGCGCTCATGGGCGGGTGACCAGCAGCATGCCGAGGCACATCTCGTCGGTGGTGCCCTCGCCCCACACGACGTACCGCTCCTCCTGCCCCTCGAACGCGGGCAGCTGGTCGCGCAGCGACTGGTCGTGGGTGCAGGTCACCCGGACCGTGTCGCCGCGCCGGAGCCGCAGCGGGTCGACGGACACGGCGCCCTGGTCGTCGAAGTTCCAGACCGGGATGTCGAGCACCCGCTGTTCGCGTCGGGTGCCGGGGTTGACGTCGATGGTCAGGCTCCGGCCGAGCAGGTGCATGTGCCCGGCCACGGCGCGCAGCGTGGCGGGCCTCTCGATGGTGGTGTCGCAGTGCTGCTCGGGTCCGACCGGCTGGGAGCCGCAGAACATGTGCAGCCCGTTGGCCGTGTTGCCCGACGGCCCGAACCGCGCGATCACGTCGTCGACGGCCGCGTCGCGGTCGCACAGCTTGCCGTCGGAGTGGCGGGGTCGGCAGGGCAGCTCGACCGGCGCGGGCAGCAGCATCGTCTGCAGCGGTGCGAGGTCCTTGTCCGCGGAGGCGAGCCGGAGCCTGGCGGCGGTCACGTCGGGGCCGGTGCCGGCGAGCAGGTTGTAGTGCACCTGCATGACCACCTGGGAGCCGGCCTCGACGGGGGTGCCGAGGTCGTCGGCGAGCACCCTTTCCCCGCCGCCCGGCGCCCACGCGCCGAGCCACGGCACGTCGTCGACGCTGCCGCTCGCGGCCGGGATGCCGGCGTCGCCGAAGCAGGTCCAGCCCTCCCCCGGCGTGGCCTTGTCGGCGGCCTCCGCCTGCGAGACGAGCTCGGGAGGCACCCGGAACATGATCACGTGGTGCACGGTGTCCGGGGTGCCGGGCTGCACGTCGAAGCCGGTGATGAAGGCGTCCTCGGCGAGCTCCGGGTCGAGCAGGAAGCAGCGGTAGTCGTCGGTCCCGGTGCCGTTGGGAGCCGACGGCGAGTAGGGCGCCGGCATGGCCAGCCGGGCGAACCGCTCACCCTCGCGCAGCGGCGTGCTCGCGGGCTCGGCCCCGTCGCCCCCGTGGCCGTCGTGCGCCTGGCTGTCCACGGACGGCTCCGCCGAGGGCGCCGTCGTCGTCGACGGGTCTCGTGCGTCGTCGTCGGGCGTACCGCCGCAACCGCCCAGCACGAGGCTCACCCCGAGCAGCACCGGCAGCCAGGGCGCGACGCCGCGGGTCATCCCGGCGGCCAGGTCATCGTGCGTCCCCCGAGGACGTGCAGGTGTGCGTGGAACACGGTCTGGTGGGCGGACGCGCCGGTGTTGAAGACCAGCCGGTAGCCGTCGTCGGCGATCCCGTCGGCCTTGGCGACCGCCGCGGCGGCGTCGACGAGGTCGACCAGCACGGTCGGCTCGGCCGCCGCGAGCGCGGCGGCGTCCGCGTGATGGCTCCGCGGGATCACCAGGACGTGCGTCGGGGCCTGCGGCTCGATGTCGCGGAAGGCGACGGTGGTGTCGGACTCGTGCACCACGTCGGCCGGGATCTCGCCCGCGACGAGCTTGCAGAAGAGGCAGTCGGACGTGCTCGCGTCGGCCATGGAGCCAGGGTATGCCGGTGCGCCCGGCCCGGCGTACCCGAAGTTTGGGCGCATCCGGGTGTCAACCCCCGGGTCCGGCCGCGCGTGGAACTACCGTGAGGACGGACCTGCTCCTGCGACCCCGGACGAGGGATGCGATGACCGACGCCTCGGCGCGGCCGTCGTCGACCCCGTCCGCCGGTCAGCACCAGCAGTGGGACGCCGACGTCGCGGTGGAGGAGCTGTACGCCGCCCACTACCGGCGGCTGGTGCGGCTCTCGGTGCTGCTCGTGCGCGACGTGGAGACGGCCGAGGAGGTCGTGCAGGACTCGTTCGTGGCGATGCACGGCCGTTGGCACCGGCTCCGCGAGCCGGACAAGGCGCTCGCCTACCTGCGGCAGACCGTGGTGAACCGGTCCCGGTCGGTGCTCCGCCGCCGGGTCGTGGCCGCCCGGCACGTGCCCGAGGTGCTGCCGGAGGCGCCCGGAGCCGACGAGACCGCGGTGACCGACGAGCGGCGCACCCGGGTGCTCGACGCGCTCGCCGCCCTGCCCCGCCGCCAGCGCGAGGTGATCGTGCTGCGCTACTACCTCGACCTCTCTGAGACCCAGATCGCCGAGGCGCTCGGGATCAGCAACGGCGCGGTGAAGAGCCACGCCTCGCGCGCCGCCGACGCCCTGCGCACGTCGCTCGGCCCGCTGCTGCTGGAGGACATGTCATGAGCAACCCCTACGAGCCCTCGGGCTTCCGCCACGACGAGGAGCAGCGGCTCCGCGACCTGCTCGACGACGCCACCTCCGACGTAGAGCCCGGCGACGGGCTCGACGCGATCCAGACCCGCACGAAGGTGAGGACGATGTCCGGGCGCCCCTGGCTGGTCGCCGCCACCGCGGCGGTCGTGACCACGGCCGCCACCGTCGCGGCGGTCGCCGTGCTCGGTGACAACGGCGGCCCGACCGCCACGGACGACCCCGGCCCCGCCGCGAGTACGACGTCGGCGGCCGAGCCGACGGTGACCGACGACGCCTCGGCCTCGACGGACCCGGAGCCGTCCACGCCGGAGGCCGACCCGGTGCCGGTCGAGGGTGCGGTCCCGGTCTACTACGTGGGTGAGACCGGTCAGGGGCCGCGGCTGTACCGCGAGTTCCACCCCGGCACCGGCGGGGACCCGCTCACGCAGGCGGTCGCCGATGCCGTGGGTCGGGCGCCGGACGACCCCGACTACCGCACGCCGTGGCCGGCGGGCACCCAGGCGGCGACCTCGTTCGACGGTGCGGGCGCGGACGGCCAGATCGACATCGACGTGACCAGCCCGGGCACCCCGCTGCACGACCGGCCGGCCGGGATGAGCCAGGCCGAGGCGGAGATGGCGGTCCAGCAGCTCGTCTACACCGCCCAGGCCGCGGTGCAGGCGACGGCGCCGGTGCAGTTCCGGCTCGACGGCGGTCGCACCGACCAGCTGCTCGGCGTCCCGGTCTCCGAGCCGCTCGCCCGCGCAGACGCCGCCTCCACGCTCGCCCAGGTCTGGATCATCACGCCGGGCGAGGGTGCCGAGGTGCGCGACGGGTTCGAGGTGACCGGCCTCGGCTCGTTCTTCGAGGCCAACGTCGCGTGGGAGCTCAGGGAGGGCGGCGCGGACGGCAGGGTCGTCGCGTCCAACGCCGACCGCCCGGTGACCGCCCAGGAGTGCTGCACGATGGCGCCGTACTCCTTCACCGTCGACGTCCCCGACGGCACTGCGCCTGGCGACTACACCCTGGTCGTGCACGACGAGGACATGTCCGGCGGCGAGGGCTTCGCCCCGTTCCGCGACACCAAGCGCGTGACCCTCATCCGCTGAACCCACAAGCCCGCCGAGGGGTCAGGTACTCAGGCCCCTCGGCGGAGTGTCGCCGCACAACTGACTCCTCGGCAGCCTCGGCGGCTCGCCTAGGCTGGCCCCCGTGCCCGGCGGTCTGACTCTTCGTGACCTCAACCGCACCCTGCTCGCACGCCAGCACCTGCTCTCGCGTACGACGACGCCGGCACTCGCCATGGTCGAGCACCTCGTCGGCCTGCAGGCGCAGGAGAACCTGCCGCCGTACCTGTCGCTCGCCGCCCGCATCGACGACTTCGACCCGTCGGAGCTGTCGGGCGCCCTCGAGCGCGGCGACGCGGTCCGGCTGCTCACCATGCGCGGCACCATCCACGTGCTGACGCCCGACGACGCCCTCGCCCTGCGGCCCTGGGTGCAGCCCGCTCTCGACCAGGTCAGCAAGAGCAACCAGATGAACAAGCCGGCCCGACACGTCCCGGTCGAGGACATCGTCGCGGAGACGCGACGGTTGCTCGCCGCGGGACCGCTGCCGGTCAAGGAGCTCGGTGAACGGCTGGCCGGCGCCTTCCCCGACGCACCGGCCGCCGCCCTCGCCCACCTGGCCCGCGAACGAGCACCCCTCGTGCAGCTGCCGCCACGCGGCCTCTGGCGCGGATCGGGCGGTGTCGTCTACCAGACCGTCGAGAACCACCTCGGCCGGCCGACCGTCGAGGTCGACGTCCGCGAGCTGGTGCGGCGCTACCTCCGTGCGTTCGGCCCGGCCACGGCCGCGGACATGACGGTCTGGTCGCGGGTGACCCGGCTCGGCCCGGTGTTCGCGTCGATGGCAGACGAGCTCGAGGTGGTGGAGACCGACCGCGGCAAGCGGCTGTACGACGTACCGGGGGCACCGATCCTCGACGGGTCGGCACCCGCACCGGTCCGACTGCTCGGCGCCTACGACAACGTGTGGCTCTCCCACGTCGACCGGGACCGGATCGTCCCGCCGGAGGTCCGCGGCCGCTGGATGGGCACCAACGGCGGCGTCGGCAACACTGTCTTCGTCGACGGGTTCATGGCCGGCCTGTGGTGGTGGCGCGACGACCGGGTCGTGCTCGACGTGTTCAAGAAGCTGTCGAGGTCCGAGCGGCGCGGGCTCGACGAAGAGGTGGACCGCGTCACCGCGCTGCTGATGTCCTGAGAGCCGACGCGCGGCGATGAGTCACGGATGCAGAGACACGCCGTCCAGGAGCCTGAAGTTCTGACCCCTCGCCGGTCAGCGCCAGCGGGGGGTGCGGGACAGCAGGGCGGCGGTGGCGGCGACGCCGGCGGTGGAGGTGCGCAGCACGGAGCGGCCGAGGCGGACCGGTTCGGCGCCGACGGCGGCGAACGCGGCGAGCTCCTCGTCGGCGATGCCGCCCTCGGGGCCCACCACGATGACGATCTCGGCCTGCCCCGGCACGGGAAGGTCGGCCAGCGGTCCGGACGCGGCCTCGTGCAGCACCACCGGGACCGACGCCCCGCGCAGCAGCTCGACCACCTCGTCGGTGCCGGCCATGTCGGTGACCTCGGGGAACCACGCGCGACGCGCCTGCTTGGCCGCCTCGCGGGCGGTGCTGCGCCACTTGGCAAGTGACTTGGCGGCCCGGTCGCCGCGCCACACCGCGACCGAGCGCGCGGCCGCCCACGGCACGATCACGTCGGCGCCCACCTCGGTCAGCATCTCGACGGCGAGCTCCCCGCGGTCCCCCTTCGGGATCGCCTGCACGACGGTCACCCGGGGGTTCTCACCCTCGAGGTAGGCCGAGCCCTCGACGTCCAGGGTCAGGCTGGTCCTCGCGGCGGCGGTGACCGTCCCCTGCACCGTCGTACCCCGGCCGTCGGTCAGGGCGATGCGCTCGCCGACCCTGATCCGCTTCACCACCACCGCATGCCTGGCCTCGTCGCCGTCGAGCGTCAAGGACTCGTGCAGCGCGACTCCGGCCACCGCGGGGTGGACGAAGACCGGCAGGCTCATCGCTGGTTGAACGCGTCGCGGAAGCGGCTGAACACCGACTTCGGCGCGGCGTGCACCTGCCCGTCGGGAGCCTCCTCCTGGCGCAGCGCGGCGAGCTCGCGGAGCAGCTCCTCCTGGCGCTCGTCGAGGCGCGTGGGCGTCTCCACCACCACGCGTACGACGATGTCGCCGCGCCCGCTCCCGCGCAGGGCCGGTACGCCGAGGCCACCGATCACGATCTCGGTGCCCGACTGGGTGCCGGTGCGGATCTCGAGCTCGACGGTCGTCTCCAGCTCGGTGGCCTCGTCGTCGTCGGAGACGAGGTCCGCCTCGAGCAGCGGCAGGTCGAGGGTGGTGCCGAGGGCCGCGGCCGTCATCGGCACGGTGACCGTGCAGTGCAGGTCGTGGCCCTGCCGGACGAACACCGGGTGGTCGGCGACGTGGATCTCGACGTACAGGTCGCCGGCCGGGCCGCCGCCGGGACCGACCTCGCCCTGACCGGACAGCTGCACCCGGGTGCCGGTGTCGACGCCGGCCGGGATCTTCACGTTGAGGTTGCGGCGCGAGCGGACCCGCCCGTCGCCGGAGCACTCGCGGCACGGCTCGGGGATGATCGTGCCGTAGCCGCGGCAGGCCGCACAGGGACGCATCGTGCGGATCTCGCCGAGGAACGAGCGCTGTTGGTGCACGGTCTCCCCGCGCCCGTGACAGGTCTCGCACTGCTTCGGCGACGACCCCGGGGCGGCGCCGCTGCCCTGGCACAGCGAGCACAGCACGGCGGTGTCGACCTTCAGCTCCCGCGTCGTGCCGAACGCCGCCTCGGCGAGGTCCACGTCGAGGCGGATCAGCGCGTCCTGACCCCGGCGTACCCGCGGCCGCGGCCCGCGCCCGCCACCGGCGGCGCCACCCGCGGCACCACCGAAGAAGGCGTCCATGATGTCGGTGAACGAGAACCCTGCGCCCGCGCCCGCGAACCCGCCGCCGGCGCCGTTGAACGGGTCTCCGCCGAGGTCGTACATCCGGCGCTTCTCGGGGTCGGAGAGCACCTCGTAGGCCCGGGTGACGTCCTTGAACCGCTCCTGGGTCTCCGGGTCGGGATTGACGTCGGGGTGCAGCTGTCGGGCCAGCCGGCGGTAGGCCTTCTTGATCGTGTCGCCGTCCGCGTCACGGGATACCCCGAGGGTTTCGTACAGGTCCTGGCTCACGTGGGTCTCTCAGCTCGGTTGCGTCTCGTTTGCGTCCGCCGTCCGGTTCCGTGCGGGGCGGTCATCCTTCGTCGAGGATCCGGCTGACGTAGCGCGCCACCGCGCGCACGGCCGCCATGGATCCCGGGTAGTCCATCCGGGTCGGGCCGACGATGCCCAACGATGCCAGCGCCTCGTCACCCGGGCCGTAGCCGGTCGCGACCACGGACGTGGCCGCCAGCTCCTCGTAGGGTCCCTCGTGCCCGATCCGCACCGTCAGGGTCGACGGCGACGTGGCCTCGCCGAGCAGTCGCAGCAGCACGACGTGCTCCTCCAGCGCCTCCAGCATCGGCCGGATGCTGGTGTCGAACCCGTCGCCGAACCGGGCGAGGTTGGCGGTGCCGCCGACCAGCACGCGCTCGTCGGAGCGGTGGTCGCTCATCGCCTCCACCAGCGAGGCGACCAACGCCGCGATCGGCGCCCGGCTGTCCTGCTCGAACTCGTCGGGCAGCTGCACCAGCTTGTCGGCGGCGTCGGCCAGCCGCTCCCCGAGCGTGGCCCGGTTGACCTTGGTGCGGATCTCGGCGACCGCCTCGTCGGACAGCGGCTCGGGCAGCTCGACCACCCGCTGCTCGACCCGTCCGGTGGACAGGATCAGCACAAGCAGCAGCCGGGAGCCGCCCAGCGGGACGACCTCGACGTGCCGCACGGTGGAGCGCGACAGCGTCGGGTACTGCACGACGGCGACCTGCCGGGTCAGCTGAGCGAGCAGCCGGACGCTGCGCTGCACGACGTCGTCGAGGTCGACGGCGCCCTCGAGCAGCGTGGTGATCGCCCGCTTCTCGGCCGCCGACAGCGGCTTGACGGTGCTCAGCCGGTCGACGAACAACCGGTAGCCCTTGTCGGTGGGGATCCGACCCGCGCTGGTGTGCGGCTGGGTGATGAACCCCTCCTCCTCCAGCGCGGCCATGTCGTTGCGCACGGTGGCCGGGCTCACGCCGAGCTGGTGCCGGTCGACGAGGGCCTTGGAGCCGACCGGCTCCTGGGTCGCGACGTAGTCCTCGACGATCGCGCGCAGCACGTTGAGCTTGCGGTCCTCGACCATGCCGGCACCTCCTCGATCGCCCTGGCACTCACTGGATTCGAGTGCCAAGCCTACCCGCCGCCCCGGGTGACCGCCGAGTCGTGACCCGCGCCGGCACGTACGGTGACCCCATGCCCGAGGTGCCCCGTTCGATCCGCCACGACGCCGGCTTCGTCGAGGTCGCCGACCGCTGCTGGGTGGCGCGCTTCGAGTTCCTCGACGTCAACGTGGGTCTCGTCGGCGGTGACCACGGGCTGCTCGTCGTCGACACGCACGCCTCGGAGGTGGCGGCCCGTCGGGTCGTCGAGCAGGTCCGCGCGCTCGGCGTCGGCGACGTGGTGGCGGTCGCGAACACCCATAAGCACTTCGACCACACCTTCGGCAACGTGGTCTTCCTCGAGGAGTACGCCGGGGCGGGCGGTCCGCCGGTGTACGCCCACGACTCGGTGCCCGACGACCTCGCCCGATCCGCCCCCGCCCTGCAGCAGGAGGCCCGCGACGACGACAGCCGTCCCGAGCACGCCGACGTCGCTGCCACCCGGGTGGTCGCGCCCACGCACACGTTCTCCTCCGCGCGAGCCGTCGACCTCGGCGACCGGCTGGTCGAGCTGGTGCACCCCGGCCGCGGCCATACAGCAGGCGACGTCGTCGCGCGCGTCCCGGACGCCGACGTGATGTTCGCCGGCGACCTCGTCGAGGAGTCCGCCCTGCGGTCCGGCGTGCCCGGCTTCGGCGACGACTGCTTCCCGATGGAGTGGCCCTCGGCGCTCGACCTGGTGATCCAGATGCTCGGCGAGGACGCGGTCGTGGTCCCCGGCCACGGGCTGCCGGTCAGCAAGGACTTCGTGCAGGAGCAGCGCAGCGCCGTCGGAGTGGTCGCCGAGACGATCCGCGACCTCGCGAGCCGCGGCGTACCGGTCGGCGACGCCCTCGACGCCGCCGACTGGCCGTACCCCAAGGAGGAGCTTCGCCACGCGGTCGCCCGCGGCTACGCGCAGCTGCCCCGCTCCGCGCGCTCCCTGCCCCTGCTCTGACGCGGGTCAGCGGCTCCCGCGCGTCCGGGACGTCGAGCCGCACGCGTCCCAGGCGGAGCCGTGACCGCTCCAGGCCGAACCGCGTCGGTGCAGCTTCGCGAACCACAGCGCGCCCAGCCCGATGAAGATCAGCCACGGCGTGCCGAACAGGATCGACAGCCCGATGAGCACGAGGAACAGCGGCATGAACGGCATGCGGAAGCCGGGCCGACGCCCGGGACCTGCCGGAGGCCGCGGCTGCCCGCCGGTCGCACCGAACCCGGCTGCTGCGAACCCCGGTGCGCCGAACCGCGGCACGCCCGTGCGGGGCGTCGCCGCGAACGGGTGCGGGCCCGGCAGGTCCACGAACAGCGGTCGCAGCGCCGAGGCGGTCCGGGCCTTGAAGGCCACCGACGCGCGCTCGTCGTACTCGTCCTTGGTCAGCCGTCCCGCGGCGTAGTGCTCGCCCAGCGAGGCGACCGCGGCCTCGCGCTCCTCGTCGCTGATCCGCAGCTCCGGCCGCCCGGGAGTGCTCATTCCGTGTCTCCCTCCGCGAGCAGGCCGTAGAGGCGGCGCCGGGCGTCGGCGAGGATCTCGGCCGCCTCCGCCTGCTGCTGCTTGGTGCCGGTCGTCACGACCTGCCACACCGCGCTCATCGTCTGGCCGATGACCGGCTTGAGGTCGGGACCGCCGTCGGCCCCCTCGGCCTCCGCCGCATCGTCGAACGCTCGCCAGGTGGCGGCGAGCTCGTCGGGGTGCTCCTCGACGTAGGCCCGGCCCGCATCGGTCAGCGTGAGCAGCCGCCGGCCGTCGCTGGCGGTGCCCTCGACGAGACCCTCGTCCTCGAGCTGCTGGACGGTCGGGTACACCGAGCCGGGGCTCGGCTTCCACGCGCCGCCGCTGCGCTCGGCGATCTGCTGGATGATCTGGTAGCCGTTCATCGGCTCGGTGGCGAGCACGTCCAGGATCGCCGCGCGGACGTCACCGCGGCGCACCCGCGGCCCCCGGGTGGCGGTGCCACCCGACTGCGCCAGGCCGATCAGTCCCTGCAGCCAGGGCGGCGGCCCGGACCCCCACGGCGCACCGCGCCCGTGGGAGCCGTGCGGCCCCCGACCCGGCCGACCCGCGCGCGGGTCGTCCCAAGGCATGTCCCATGGACTGCGTCCCATGTGGACCCCTCCTTCGCACGTCGGTTGAAGCGTCGAGTCGCGAGCCAGTCGCGATAGTCCGACGATATATCGCGACTGTTACGCCCGCAAGGACTTTTCGTGACCGGGATCTCATCGCCCAGTGGATCGCCCAGTGGATCGCACAGCGGGTACGGCGCGCCACCGGGCGGTGCTCGCGGCACCGCCCTACGGTGGCCCGATGCCTCCCGTGGACCGCTACGGCACCGACGTCCTCAACACCGACTGGCGTGCCCCGAGGCGGGGCCGCGCCGTGGAGATCTCGGCCGACAAGGGGCTGGTGGTCGAGGAGGTCACCACCGACTGGTGCGGCGAGATCGTCGCGGTCGAGCGCGACCTGATGACCGTCACCCTCGAGGACCGGCGCGGCAAGCGACGCACGTTCCCGCTCGGCGCGGGCTTCCTGCTCGAGGGCGTCCCGGTGATCCTCACCCCACCTACGCGCAAGGGACCGGCGGCGAGGACGCGAACCGCCTCGGGATCGGTCGCCGTGCCCGGCACCAGGGCCCGGGTCGCCCGCGCGAGCCGGATCTTCGTCGAGGGTCGGCACGACGCCGAGCTGGTCGAGAAGGTCTGGGGTGACGACCTCCGGCTCGAGGGCGTCGTCGTGGAGTACCTCGAGGGCGTCGACGACCTCGCCGAGCAGCTCCGGGACTTCCGGCCCGGCCCGGAGCGCCGCGTCGGCGTGCTCGTCGACCACCTGGTGGCCGGCTCGAAGGAGAGCCGCATCGCGGCGTCGGTGGCCAGCAGCCCCGTGGGCCGGCACGTGCTCGTCGTCGGGCACCCGTTCGTCGACATCTGGCAGGCGGTGAAACCCGAGCGCCTCGGGATCAAGGCCTGGCCGACCATCCCGCGCAACATCGAGTGGAAGAAGGGCGTCTGCCAGAAGCTCGGCTGGCCGCACCGCGACCAGGCCGACATCGCCCGGGCCTGGAAGCACATCCTCGGCAGGGTGTCGTCGTACGCCGATCTCGAGCCCGCCCTGCTGGGTAGGGTTGAGGAGCTGATCGACTTCGTGACCGCACCACAGGAGGCACCATGAGCTACCCGCCCGGCGCTCCCCCGCCGCCTCCCGCGGGCGCCCCCCAACCGGGCTACGGCGGCGTGCCGACCTCCGAGGAGCGCAACTGGGCCCTGGCCGCACACGTCGGCACGTTCGTGGCCGCGTGGTTCGCGATGGGCTTCATCGCCCCGCTGGTCATCATGCTGGTCAAGGGCAACGACTCGGCCTACGTGCGCAAGCACGCGGTCGAGTCCCTGAACTTCCAGATCACGCTACTGATCTACATCGTGGTCGGCTTCGTCATCACCCTGGTGACCTTCGGACTCGGTGCCCTCGTCGTCGTACCCGTCGCGATCGTGGTCGCGGTCTTCGCGCTGGTCGTGATCATCATGGCGACGGTCAAGGCGGCCAACGGTGAGCAGTACCGCTACCCGCTCTGCCTGCGCCTGGTCAGCTGAGGCCGGTCAGGGCAGCAGGTCGCGCACCACGGCATCGGCGAGCAGCCGACCGCGCATGGTGAGCACGAGCGGGTCGCCCGGCTCCACCAGCCCGCGACCGACGAGCTCCGGGACCGTCGTGCGGCCGGCGTCGTCGAGCACCTCGGCCGGCAGACCGCTGCGCAGCCGGGTCTCGAGCAGCACCCGTTCGACCCGCCGGGTCTCGTCGTCGAGGGTCTCGCGAGCCTGGGCCGCGCTCACGCCCCGGCCGATACGGGCGGCGTACGCCGTGGGGTGCTTGACGTTCCACCAACGCACCCCGCCGACGTGCGAGTGCGCCCCGGGGCCGACGCCCCACCAGTCCGACCCGGTCCAGTAGCCGACGTTGTGCCGGCAGGCGCTCGCCGGCCGCCGGGCCCAGTTGGACACCTCGTACCAGTCGAGCCCCGCGGCCCGAAGCGCCTCGTCCGCGGCGACGTACTTGTCGGCCAGGTCGTCGTCGTCGGGCATCGGCACCTCCCCGCGGCGGACCTGCCGGGCCAGCGCGGTGCCCTCCTCGACGATGAGGGCGTATGCCGAGACGTGGTCCGGGGCGCAGGCCAGCGCGGCGTCGAGGGAGGCCCGCCAGTCCGCCGCCGCCTCCCCCGGCGTCCCGTAGATCAGGTCGAGGCTGACCTCCTCGAAGCCGGCCTCCCGCGCCCAGGCCACCACCTGTGGCACTCGGCGCGGGTCGTGGGTGCGGTCCAGGACCGAGAGCACGTGCGGCATCGCGGACTGCATGCCAAAGGAGATCCGGTTGAACCCACCCTCGCGCAGCGCCGCCAGGGCGGCCCGGTCGACGGAGTCCGGGTTGGACTCAGTGGTGACCTCGACGTCGTCGGTGAACCCGAACTCGGCGTCGATCGTCGCCAGGATCCGCACCAGGTCGGCCGGCGGGAGCAGCGTGGGTGTGCCGCCGCCGAGGAACACCGTGGATACCGGCACGTCGGCCGTGCCGAGCACGGACCGGGCGAACCGGATCTCGGCGATCGCCGCGTCGGCGTACGTGGCCTGCGAGGCCCCGGGTGCGTCACCGGCGCGGCCGAGCTCGGTCGCGGTGTAGGTGTTGAAGTCGCAGTAGCCGCACCGCACCGAGCAGAACGGCACGTGCACGTAGACCCCCAGCGGGCGCTGTCCGAGGGTGGCGAGAGCCGCCGCCGGTAGCGACCCGTCGACGGGGGCGGGATCACCCTCGGGAAGCACGGACGGCACGGACCCATTCTCTCAGGCGTACCCGTGCTCAGCTCGACGCAGGCTGTCTCTCCCCCAGCTGAGCCACGAACGCCACCGCGCCCAGCTCGGTGAGCACCGCCCGGGCTCCCTCGAGCAGCACGGCGCCCTCGTCGGCCCGGCCTCGGCCGGCGAGCCAGGCACCGAGCTCCCCTTCGGCGCGGGCTTGGTAGTGCCGCGACCCCCACTCGGCGAACCCTACGATCGCCTCGCGGAGCAGCGCCTCGACAACCTCCGGGTCGACACCACGTGCCCGCAGGCCGGCGAACCTGGTCCGGTGGGTCCGGATCGCCGCGGGGACGAGCACCTTGGCCGCACCCGAGTCGACGATCTCGAGCAGCGTCTCGACCGTGGTCGCGTCGTCTCGGGCCATCGCCAGCTCGACTGCAACCGGCCACATGTGCACGAAGTCGTCGGACATGCCCGACAGCTCGTGCATCGTGTCGACGGCCGCGACCGCGAAGCCGAGTGCGGCCTTCAGGTCACCTCGCGACTGCGCCTCGGCGGCGTGGGCGAAGGCGACCCACGCGGTGTCGGACGGGTCGTCGCTCTCCGGTGCCGCACCCTCGCCCCACGGCACCGGAGCCTCGTGGCCGCGGGTGGCCGTGAGGTAGCCGTTCAGCGCCGCATGGATCGTGCGGTCGACGACCGCAGTGCCTTGCGCATGTGCCAGGCGTTCGTCGAGCTCGGCCCACCGTCCCGCGGCAAACAGCGCAAGGTCCAGGTTCGCCCCTGCGTAGCTCTGCCACATCGCGACCCCGGCGCGCCCGGCAACCTCTACCGCCTCGGCCCCCACCTCGACCGCCTTGTCGAGGTCGACCAGGTTGTACTCCACGGTGAGGTTGGACAGACAGCGAGCCAGCGCGACCGGGTAGTGGTGTGTGCGCGCAAGGTCGGCCGCGGACGACATCAGCGTCCGCGCCGTCACCGGTGAGCCCAGCACGCTGTACGAAAGGCTGAGTGCGGTCAACGCGTCGGCGAGCTCTTCCTTGTCGCCGATCCGCTCGGCGATCTGTAGTCGACGGTCCACGACGTCGCGACGCTCGTCGCCGAACCGTGCGGACGCCTGGCACAACACCTTGCCGATCGACAGCAGGGCCAGGTCGGCTCCCGGTACGTCGAGCAGGGCCTGCCACCGAGGCTCCAGGAGTGCGCAGGCGCCGGCATTGTCGCCGTCCAAGGTCAGTGCGGCACCATGGGCGGCGGCGGCCGTGCCCGCGGACACGGCATCCTCCAGAACGTCGAAGGCCTCGACTGCCGCGACGGCGTGGGGGACCGTCTCGGCGTACTCACCGGCGTCCACGAGTGCCCACGCGACCGCGGACTCGAGCCGCGCCCGCAGTGCGGGGTCGTGAGCCCGTTCGAGTGCGGCCAGCAGGTGTCCCGCCGACTCGGTCAGCCCACCGAGCGAGCGCGCCCTCGCTGCCGCTCGTTCGAGGTGCAGAATCGCGTGGGCTTCCAGGTCGGGGACATCCGGCTCGGAAGGCAGCGCCTCGACTGCGTCGAGGTAGTGCTGCGCGATGATCGGGGCCAGGTCGCCGGACGCGTCGGTGACCGCTTCGGTCTGGGCCGCGACGGCCAGGTGCGCCGCGCGACGGTCCCGGCGGGACAACGTGGCGTACGCGACCTGTCGTACGACGGTCTGCACGAACTGGTAGTTGCCGAAGTCGGCGCTGAGGCGGCTCGCCATCTGGCTGAGGATCTGCAAGCGGACCAGTCCGGCCAACGCCGCGTCCACGTCGGCGAGCCCGTGGAGCGTGCCACAGAGATCCACGATCTGGTCGCGGGAGAACACGTTGCCCACAACGCTCGCCAGGTCGACCAGCCGTCGTTGCTCGGGGGCGAGCGCATCGAGCCGGGCGGAGATCAGAGCGTGCAGCGAGGCCGGCGCGCTGATCGAGTCCAGGTCCAGGGTGTCCGCGTCCGCCAGCACGTACTGTCCGCCGCGGGGAATGACCAGGTCGCGGTCGATCAGCGAACGCACCGTCTCGACGGCGAAGAGCGGGACCCCCTCGGACCGAGCCACCAACGACTCCCGGACCTGGACGGGCAGTCCCACGACCAGGCCGTCGAGAAGGACGCCGACGTGGTCGTCGCTCAGCGCCGCCAGATGGCTGACGGCGGAGCGGCGGTTGGTCGCCAGCGTCGGATGGGCCTCGAGCAGACCGGGCCTGGTGAGCAGGAAGATGAAGCACGGGAACGTCGCGACGTTGAGCAGATGCTCCACGAACTGGAGCAGCCCGTCGTCGGCGTGCTGGGCGTCGTCGATGACCAGGACCACGGGCAGCTCGTCGCCACCGACGCGCTGGAAGAAGGCCGTCCAGGCGCTGAACAGGTCCTCGCGAGGGAAGGTCCCGACCGAGCCGATCCCCAGCAGGGCACCGAGTCTCGGGCGGAGCCAGGTGCGCTCGGTCTCGTCCGGGACGTAGAGGTCGAGCCCCTCGTCCAGGAGCTGGCCCGGATCCTCGTTCGCGACGTCTGAGTCCGGGTCCACGGCGCGCAGCCGTCCGCGGACCGCTTCGGCCAGGGCGAAGAACGCGACGCCCTCCCCGTAGGCGACGCACCTGCCGCTGTGCCAGCGAACGGTGCCGCTGAGCCCGTCGACGTACTTCTCGTACTCCCACGCGATCCGGGACTTGCCGACACCGGGCTCGCCCACCATCACCAGCAACGTGGGTCTTTGCGTCTCCTCGACAGAGTGGAACAGCTCCTTGACCAGCCTCAGCTCCCGCTCCCGGCCGACCAGGGGCGCCTCGAGCCCGTCGGCTCGCTGCGCTCCGCCGACGGCGGCGACCACGGCCCGCACCGACCACAGCGGCACCGGGTCGACCTTTCCCTTCAGTGGGTGGCTGCCCACGTCGAGGTAGGTGATCGCGGCCGAGGTCAGCAGCCGGGTGGTCTCGTCGACCCACACCTGACCCGGCGCCGCGGCCGACTGGACCCGCGCCGCGGTGTTGACCGCGTCGCCGGCCACCATGCCCTGCTGCTCCGCGCCGATGGTGACCGCGACCTCGCCGGTCACGATCCCGACCCGCATGTCCAGGCCCGGGACCGCCAGCTCCTCGCCCATCGTCGCGACGACGTTCACGAGCTCGAGCCCCGCTCGCACGGCCCTTTCGGCGTCGTCCTCGTGAGCCGTCGGGACGCCCCACACGGCCATCACCGCGTCGCCGATGAACTTCTCCACGGTGCCGCCGTACCGGACGATGATCTGCCGGCACTCGTCGAAGTAGCGGGTCAGCAGCTCGCGGGTCTCCTCGTGGTCGCGCACCTCGGACAACGCGGTGAACCCGACGAGGTCCCCGAACAGCACGCTGGTGACCCGTCGGGCGGCGACCGGCTGGACCCCGGCGGGCGCCGACGACGTCTGCGCGGCCCCGCAGCTCATGCAGAAGCGGGCGCCCTGGACCAGCGGGCTGCCGCACGAGGAGCAGGGGGGCGGACCCTGGGTGGTGCCGCAGCTGTAGCAGAAGCGGGCACCCTCGGGGAGGTCGACGGAGCAGCTCACGCACGCGGCCATCTCGCTACACCGCCAACCGTCGGGTGATCACGTTGTCGGCAGCGACACGCGCCTCGCGGTGCCCGCTCACCGCCCGGAGGAAGTCCTCACGGGCGAGGGCCTGCACGACGGTGGGCTCGAGCGCCGTGATCGTCGCGGTGCGGGGGACGTTGCGCAGCAGACCGATCTCTCCGAAGTACTCCCCCGGCCCCTCGTGCCTGAGCACCCGGCCCTGCTGCGTGACCTCGACCAGCCCGCTCTCGATGACGTAGAACAGGTCGGACTCCGCACCCTCACGCAGCAGCACCTCGCCGGCGACGAACCTCAGCTCGGTGAGCCGGCGTGCCACTGACTCGAGCGCACCCGGCGCCAACGGCGCGAAGATGTCGATGCTGCGGAGCAGGGGCAGCCTGTCGGGTTCCTGGAGCCTCAAGTCGAGCCGACGCATCTCCGGGAGGCCGAGCACGACCGCAGCCACCACGGGGACCGCGATCGCCAGCATGGCCCACCGGAGGTCCAGCCACTCGATGAGGAACGGCATCACCAGGGCACCGAGAGCCATCGTCGAGATGAAGCAGGCCTCGAGTGCGCCGAAGACCCGGCCCAGCACCTCGTCGGGAGTGATCCTTTGGACGATCGTGTCGAGGTTCACGTCGACCAGAGGGTTGCCCAGGCCAAGCAGCGCCATCGCGGCGAAGCAGGTGACCGGGCTCGGCTGCACCGTGACCAGGAGCAGCGGAAGCGACCAGAGCCCGACCCCGACCGCGAGGTCGGTGGCGAGGCGGCCGCGTGAGGCCCGGCCGATCGCCAGCACACCGCCCACGATCGACCCGATGCCGAAGACGGAGTC
This sequence comes from Nocardioides sp., assembly GCF_035697785.1. Taxonomy (GTDB): domain Bacteria; phylum Actinomycetota; class Actinomycetes; order Propionibacteriales; family Nocardioidaceae; genus Nocardioides_B. Next base: position 32,574 of record NZ_DASSCL010000165.1, on the reverse strand, counting down.
GAGGAAGCCGACGCCTCGCGCACCGGTGCCGAGCACGTCGGCCGCCATCACGACCACGAAGACCGCTGACGCCCCCGCCACCACGGTCTGGACGCACGCGGCGGCCGTCACGACCAGGAGACCGCGGTCCGCGCCGATGGTCCGGAAGCCGGCCGACGTCTCGGCCAGGAACCCGGGCGATGGCGGTTTCTCCGCGCCAGGGTCCACGTCGTCGGCACCGGGCTCACCGCGCGCCGGCAGGCGGACGCCCGCGACGAGCGCCATCGACCACACGAACGTGGCCACGTTGACCAGGAAGACGACCTGGACGGTGGTGAACCCGAGCAGCAGCGCACCGAGCGCGGGTCCGGCAAAGAACGCCAGCGCATCGATCGTGCTCGCTGTGCCGTTCGCCGCGGTGAGCTCCTCCGGCCGGTCGGCCAGCGCCGGCAGCATCGCGCGCTGGGCGACCAGGAACGGCGTACTCAGCAGCGACGTCAACGTCGCCAGCACGTAGACCGGCGCTGCGGGCGTGTCCAGGTACAGGCACAGGGCGGCAGCCGCCACGAGTAGCGCGCGGCCGAGGTCTGCCAGGATCATCAGCCGCTTGCGGGGCATCCTGTCCGCGAGGGCAGCGCCGAACGGCGCGCACACGGCCATCAGGAGGTACCGAATGGCCATCCAGATCCCCACGGCCTTGGCGCCCCCCTCGCCGTACGCCCAGACCGCGACTGCCGTGGCGTAGGCCCAGTCCCCGATCGCCGACCCGACGAAGGCAAGCTCGATCCGGCGGAGGTTGCGGTTGGCGAACACGGAGACGATGGAGTCGCGGGTCTCGCGCAGCATCCCGCGGCGCGAAGGCTCCTCGGCCTGCGCAGCGGGCTCGGTCACCTCGGCCATGAGCCCCCCACTGGACGTCCGTGCCCGAGCGACCCCACCCACGGTAGACCCAACCCGCCGGCTTGTCCTTTACTCGGACGCCGACGCACCGATGTCGGTAGCCCGACGGTGACGCAGGGGTCACGCCGGGACTACCGACATCGGAAGTGGTGCAGTGGCGTCAGGCGTACAGCGCGTCGATGCGCTGCTTGTAGTTCTCCTCGACGACGTTGCGCTTGACCTTCATCGAGGGGGTGAGCTCACCGGACTCGACGGTCAGGTCGTGGTCGAGCAGCTCCCACTTCTTGATCGTCTCCCACCGGTTGAGGTGCGAGTTGAGCTCGTCGACGTAACCGCCGACCATCGCCTGGACCTTGTCGGACTGGACGATGTCGGTGTACGACGCGCCCTCCATGTCGTTCTCGGCCGCCCAGGTGGTCATCGCGTCGGGGTCGAGCGTGATCAGGGCGATGCAGAAGTTGCGCTCGCTGCCGAACACCAGGAACTGGCTGGCGTACGGGCAGACCGCCTTGAACTTCGACTCGATCGCGGACGGCGCGATGTACTTGCCGCCCGAGGTCTTGAAGAGGTCCTTGATCCGGCCGGTGATCGTGAGGAATCCGTCGGCGTCGAGGGTGCCCTTGTCGCCGGTGCGCAGCCAGCCGTCGTCGGTGAGCGACGACGCGGTCTCCTCGGGCAGGTTGTGGTAGCCGTCCATGACACCGGGGCCCTTGATCAGGACCTCGTCGTTCTCGCCGACCTTGACCTCGCTGCCGGGGAAGACCAGCCCGACGCTGCCGAACTTGTAGTCGTCGGGGTGGTTGACGAACGACCCGGCCGAGGACTCGGTGAGCCCGTAGCCCTCGAGGATGAGCACGCCGGCGGCGTGGAACCACTCGGCGATGTCACGGTTGAGGGCCGCGGCGCCGGAGATGAAGAACCGCACCCGGCCGCCGAAGCGGTCCCGGATCTTGCTGAACACGAGCTTGTCGAACAGCGCGTGCTGCTTGGCCAGCAGGAACGGGACCGGCTTGCCCTCGCGCTTGAGGCGGTCCACCTGGAGGCCGACCTTGAACGCCTGGTTGAAGATCTTCTCCTTCAGCCCGCCCTCGGAGGCCTGCATCGTGACGATCCGGCCGTGGGCCTTCTCGAAGATGCGCGGGGCGGCACCCATGAACGTCGGGCGTACGACGGCGAGGTTGTCGATGATCTTCTCGACGCGGCCGTCGACGGCCGTGGCGAAGCCGCAGGCCAGCTGGGTGGACAGCAGCACCTTCCCGAACGAGTGCGCCATCGGCAGCCAGAGGAACTGGAGGTCGTCCTCGTGGAGGATGTCCTGGGCCTGGATCGCGGCGCCCTCGTAGGTCCAGGAGCTGTGCCGCAGCCGGACGCCCTTGGGGCGGCCGGTGGTGCCGGAGGTGTAGATGAGGGTGGCCAGCGCGTCGGGCTGGATCTTGGCGATCGCCTCGTCGACGGCGGTCGGGTTGGCGTCGAGCAGCTGCTGGCCGGCCTTCTCGAGGTCGTCCATGGTGATCGTCCAGTCGCCGTCTGCGACCGCCGACCCCGAGCCGGGCTCGAACACGACGACCTTGGCGAGGTGGGGCAGCTCGGACTTGTGCTCGCGGAGCTTGGCGACCTGGGTGTCGTCCTCGGCGAACACGACGCGGCACTCGGAGTCGGCCAGGATGTAGGAGACGTCCTCGGAGATGGTGCTCGGGTAGACGGTGGTGGTCGCGGCGCCGGCGGACATGATCGCGAGGTCGGCCAGGATCCACTCGATGCGGGTGCCGGACGCGATGCCCACCCGCTGCTCGGGCTCGATGCCGAGCGACAGCAGGCCCGCGGCCAGCCGGGTCACGCGGTCACCGGTCTCGCCCCAGGTGATCGACTCCCAGCCCTCGCCCTTCGGGTATCGGAAGGCCTCACGGTGCGAGCTGGCCGTGACCCGCTCCTTGAACTGCACGGCTACGTTGGCCGGCCGGTTCTCGATGAACGACAGGTCGTGTTGCTCGGGGGACACGCTTGATCGACTCCCTGTTCTCTGCGGGGTCGCACACATGACCGGACCCGCGGCGGACTGGATGCCCACAACCTAGATCACCGCACTTACCGCTGGGTAGGTATCCCTCACAAATGGCCGCGAACCGGCACCGAATCGAGACCCGGTTGGCCCGCGGACGCCGCTCTCTCGCAGGCGGACACGTACGCCGCGGCCTCTCGCCGAGCCTGCGGGTCGATGCGGTCCAGACCGGCAAGGCGCGGCAGCAGCGACCGCTCGGTGGTGAGCGCCCGGAACATCGTCGACACCGTGACGTCGTGGTCCGGCCGGTGCTCGACGACGAGGGCGTCACCCGCGGCCAGCGTGCCGGACTCCAGGACCCGGAGGTACGGACCGGGCCGGCCGGCCGCGGCGAAGCGCCTCACCCACCGGGCGTCGTCGTACCCGCTGACGCCGAGCCAGTTCTTGAACACCGAGCACGGGGTCCGCACCGACACCACCTCCAGCAGCACGGTCCCGATCCGCCACCGCTCCCCCATCAGCGCCTCGTTGACGTCGATGCCGACCGTCGTGAGGTTCTCCCCGAAGAGACCGGGCGGGATCGGCCGGCCGAGCTGCCCGGCCCAATGGTCGAGGTCCTCGCGTGCGAAGGCGTAGACCGCCTGGTAGGTGCCGCCGTGGTGCTTGGTGTCGGCGATCTCGTCACCGTTCAGCCCGAGCTCGCCGACCCGGACCGGGCCGTCGACCGGGTGCTTGTCGATGGCGGTACGCCGCACGTAGCCGGCCCATGCCTCGTCGCGGGCCAGCCCCACGTTCACGGAGGCGACACGACCACTCATGTCGCGATCCTGTCAGCCGACCCCACCGCGGCCACAACCGATATCGGTAGTCCGACCGTGGTCCATGGGTCACGGTCGGACTACCGATATCGGTGTCAGTCCTGCACGGCCTTCGCCACCGCCAGGCACATGGTGACCCAGGCCCGCTGCTCGGCGTCGAGGTCCTGTCGGGCGCGCACAGCGTCCTGGACCGTCCAGTGCGCGTTGATCACCGACCGGACCACCACCCAGTCCCGTGCCCGGTCCTCGTCGAGCGCCGCATCGTCGACGAGGGTGTGGAACCGGCGTCGCACGGCGGTCCTCGGGTCCGGCGCGGCGAGCACCTCGTCCCAGCGATTCCACAGCATCGGCGCCGGCTCGTAGTGCGGGTCGCCGGACATCGGCTTCGGGTCGATCACCACCCAGGTGCCGTCGTCGTCCGCGAGCACGTTCTCGTAGTGCAGGTCGCCGTGCACGACCACGCCCGTGGATGCCGGGTCGGCCACGAGGTCACGCCCCCGCGACAGCGCCTGGCCGACCATGCGGCGCGGCAGCGGGACGTCCGGCCCCGCCGCCTCCAGGTCGTCCAGCCACGTCCCGACGTACGACGTGAGGTGGCGCAGCTGCGGCATCGCGGGGGTGTGCACCTCGGCGTACAGACCGGCCACCACGGCACATGCCTCGAGCTCCGGCACCGTCGTCAGGTCCCGTCGGGTCAGCCGCTCGAGCAGCAGCGCCCTGCGGCCCGGGTCGGCGCGCAGCAGCCGCACGGTCCGGCGCCCCGACCAGTGCTGCAGGGCGAGCCCCTCGTGCGCTCCCTCGTCGTCGCCGTCGAAGCTCACCTTGAGCACGGCGCGCCCGCCCGCTGACGTGTGGACCGGCAGCACCGCGGAGCAGAACCCGTGCCAGACCTCGGCACCGTCTCGGCTCAGCTCCCACTCGTCGAGGAGGTCGTGGATCCGGCGCGGCAGCGCGTCGAGCCAGTCGGCCCAGTCCGGCCCGAGCCCGGCCTGACGGGTCAGGCCCGGCGGGAGCTGCACCGGCGTCGGGGTCACCGCGCCATCCTGGCAGCGTGGGGCCAATCCCCTGGGTCCCCAGTGAATTGCCCGCTTCCCCCAGTGAACTCTCCACGGGAACCGGCAGATCGCCACGGGGAGTACGACGAGGGGCTACTTCTTGCCCTTCTCGCCGCGCTCGGTCGTGGAGAGCGCGGCGACGAACGCCTCTTGGGGGACCTCGACGCGGCCGACCATCTTCATGCGCTTCTTGCCCTCCTTCTGCTTCTCCAGCAGCTTGCGCTTCCGGGTGATGTCACCGCCGTAGCACTTGGCGAGCACGTCCTTGCGGATCGCGCGGATCGTCTCGCGGGCGATCACCCGGGCCCCGATGGCCGCCTGGATCGGCACCTCGAACTGCTGGCGCGGGATCAGCTCCCGCAGCTTGCCGGCGAGGGCGACGCCGTAGGAGTAGGCGTGGTCACGGTGCACGACCGCGCTGAAGGCGTCCACGGTCTCGCCCTGCAGCAGGATGTCGACCTTCACCAGGTCGGCCGCCTGGTCGCCGGTCGGCTCGTAGTCGAGGGAGGCGTAGCCCTTGGTGCGCGACTTCAGCTGGTCGAAGAAGTCGAAGACGATCTCGGCGAGCGGCAGCGTGTAGCGCATCTCGACGCGGTCCTCGGAGAGGTAGTCCATGCCCTGCAGCTGCCCGCGCTTGGACTGGCACAGCTCCATGATCACGCCGATGTAGTCGCTCGGGCTGAGGATCGTGGCCTTCACGACCGGCTCCCGGACCTCGGCGATCTTGCCGGCCGGGTACTCGCTCGGGTTGGTGACCGTGTGCGTGGTCCCGTCCTCCATGACGACCTCGTAGACCACGTTGGGCGCGGTCGAGATCAGCTCGAGGTTGAACTCCCGCTCGAGCCGCTCGCGCACGATCTCCATGTGCAGCAGGCCCAGGAAGCCGCACCGGAACCCGAAGCCCAGCGCCCCTGAGGTCTCGGGCTCGTAGGCCAGGGCGGCGTCGTTGAGCTGCAGCCGGTCGAGCGCGTCCCGCAGCGTCGGGTAGTCGTCACCGTCGATGGGGAACAGCCCGGCGAACACCATCGGGTTGGGGTGCTTGTAGCCGCCGAGGGCCTCGGTGGCGCCGTGGTTCTGGCTCGTGACGGTGTCACCGACCCGAGACTGCCGGACGTCCTTCACCCCGGTGATCAGGTAGCCGACCTCGCCGACGCCGAGGTCGCCGGCCTTGATCGGCTCGGGCGAGATCACACCGACCTCGAGCATCTCGTGGACCACGCCGGTCGACATCATCTTGATCCGGTCGCGGTGGCTGAGCTTGCCGTCGACCACCCGCACGTAGGTGACCACGCCGCGGTAGGTGTCGTAGACCGAGTCGAAGATGAGGGCCCGTGGCGGGGCATCGGGGTTGCCCACCGGCGGCGACGTCTGCGCGACGATCTCGTTGAGCAGCCGCTCGACGCCGTGGCCGGTCTTGGCGGACACCTGCAGTACGTCGGAGGGGTCGCAACCGATGATGTGCGCCAGCTCCGCGGCGTACTTCTCCGGCTGCGCCGACGGCAGGTCGATCTTGTTCAGCACCGGGACGATGTGCAGGTCGGCCCCGAGGGCGAGGTAGAGGTTCGCGAGCGTCTGCGCCTCGATCCCCTGCGCCGCGTCGACGAGCAGCACCGCGGTCTCGCACGCCTCGAGCGAGCGCGAGACCTCGTAGGTGAAGTCCACGTGGCCCGGCGTGTCGATCATGTTGAGGATGTAGGTCCCGGGCTCGGCGCCGGCCTCGTTGCCGGTCGGCACCGTCCACGGCATCCGAACCGCCTGGCTCTTGATCGTGATGCCGCGCTCGCGCTCGATGTCCATCCGGTCGAGGTACTGCGCCCGCGCACTGCGCTCGTCGACCACGCCCGTCAGCTGCAGCATCCGGTCGGCCAGCGTGGACTTGCCGTGGTCGATGTGCGCGATGATGCAGAAGTTGCGGATGATCGCGGGGTCGGTCTTGCCCGGCTGAGGGGCGTGCGACAGGGACACGGGCGGCTTTCTGGATCGTCGGTGGTTCGGCCGGACTCACGCGCTCGGGCGCGGACGGCCATTCTCCCCCACCGCGGGAGCCTCCGCGAATCCGAGGCGTGCCGCGGGGCGGCCGGTCAGCGCCCCAGGCGGGCGTACGTCGCCTCGGCCCGCTCCTTGGCCCCGCGCCAGAACTGCTCGTTCTCCCGGTACCAGGCGACGGTGGCCTCCAGGCCGGCGTCGATGTCCTGGTATTGCGGCTGCCAGCCGGTCTCGGCGCGCAACTTGGTCGCGTCGATCGCGTAGCGCAGGTCGTGGCCCGGCCGGTCGCTGACCAGGTCGTACCAGTCCGCCGGCCTGCCCATCAGCCGCAGCAGGGTCTCGACGATCTCTCGGTTGTTGCGCTCACCCTCGGCGCCGATCAGGTAGGTCTCGCCGAGCCGGCCCTGCTCGATGATCGTCACGACGGCGTCGTTGTGGTCGTCGACGTGGATCCAGTCGCGGACGTTGGTGCCTTGGCCGTAGAGCTTCGGCTTCACGCCGGTGAGGATGTTGGTGATCTGACGCGGGATGAACTTCTCCACGTGCTGGAACGGCCCGTAGTTGTTCGAGCAGTTCGAGAGCGTGGCCTGCACCTTGAACGAGCGCACCCAGGCGCGCACGAGCAGGTCGGCGGCGGCCTTGGTCGCCGAGTACGGGCTCGAGGGGTTGTACGGCGTCTGCTCGGTGAACTTCGCCGGGTCGTCGAGCTCGAGGTCGCCGTACACCTCGTCGGTGGAGACGTGGTGCAGCCGTACGCCGTGCCGGCGGACCGCCTCGAGCAGCTGGTAGGTGCCGATCACGTTGGTCTCGACGAACGGCCACGGGTTGTCCAGCGAGTTGTCGTTGTGCGACTCGGCGGCGAAGTGCACGACCACGTCGCTGTCCTTGACGAGCCGGTCGACGAGGTCGGCGTCGGCGACGCTGCCCTCCACCAGCTCCACCCGGTCGGAGACCGCGGCGAGGCTGTCGGCGTTGCCGGCGTAGGTCAGCGCGTCGAGCACCCGGACCTGCCAGTCGGGACGGGTCCTGGCCGTGCGGAGCACGAAGTTGGCGCCGATGAAGCCGGCACCTCCGGTCACGAGCACCTTCATGTGTTGTCTCCTCGCTGGTGGTGTTTTTGGTCGGGCGTGCGGGTGTGCATCTGGGGGTGCGATCAGAGGGTCGCGGTGGTGGCGGGCGTGCTGCGCAGCCCGGGCGGGTCGTCGGAGGTCCCGCCGGACCAGCCGCGGAACTCGACCTCGAGGCTGAACCGGTGCGCCAGGTAACGGTGGTCGCTGAGCGCCAGGGGACGACCGTCGGCGTCGAGTGCGATGCGTCGCACCAGCAGCAGGGCCGACCCCTCGGTCGTACCGAGCGCACGGGCGTCTTCGGCGGTGGCCACGGTCGCGGTCACGGTCTGGCGGACCACGTCGATCGAGTGACCCTGGCGCTGCAGGGTCGCCCAGATCCCGGTCTCCTGGGCGTCACGACGGCTGATGGCGCCCGCCAGCGAGGCCGGCACCCACTCCTGCACCAGGTCGAGGGGGGCGTCGTCGACCGAACGGACCGACGTGCTGGCAAGCACGTCCGACGCGTCGCCGAGAGCCAGCGCATCGGTGACGGCGGGCGGCGCGTCGACGAAGCCGAACTGCACGACCCGGCGTACGACGGACTTGCCGGCCGACTCGACCGCCGACTCGGCGTGCCGGAAGGTGCCGACGGCGAGCGCCTGGTGGAAGGTGCCGGCGGTGACGTACCAGCCGGCACCCGGGCGGCTCTCGACGAGCTGTTGCTCGCGGAGCTCGTGCAGCGCGCGGCGGACGGTGACCCGGCTGACGCCGAACCGCGCGCCGAGCGCCGCCTCGCTCTCCAGGGCGCCGCCGGCACCCACGTCGCCCAGGGCGATGCGCTCGCGCAGCTGCTGCGCCACGGTGGCGGCCCGACCTGTCATAGCCGCAGCATACAGGTCTGATACAGGTGTGCAACCGGTTGAATCCGCACCATGACCGGACCCCAGGACCTGGCCACCGTCGAGAACGTCCCGCACGGCCGGACCGCGCGGCGGCTCGAGTGGGCGCACCTGCCTCCCCCGGTGCGTCGCCTGGTGGAGGGCCGGCTGGGCTCTCCGGTGGCGCGGGCGGAGTCGCAGGGCAGCGGCTTCACGCCCGGATTCGCCTCCCGGCTGACCGGTGAGAACGGCTCCCGGATGTTCGTGAAGGCCGCGTCGAAGAAGGCGCAGCGGCAGTTCGCCGCGTCGTACGCCGAGGAGGTCCGCAAGCTCGCGCTGCTCCCGGCGGGACTGCCCGTGCCGCGGCTGCTCTGGTCCCACGAGGACGACATGTGGATCGTGCTCGGCTTCGAGTGCGTCGACGGCCGACCCCCCAAGCGGCCCTGGCGGCCGGCGGAGCTGACCGCCTGCCTCGACAGCCTCGCGGCGGTCGCCGAGGCGATGAACCCGCTGCCGGCCGGCTTCGACCTGAACCCCATGACCGAGGACCTGCCCGGACTGGTCACCGGCTGGGACCACATGCGCGAGCACCACCCCGACTGGCCGCACCTCGAGGACGCCGCGGCGCTGGCGGCGAGCTACGACTCCTTCCCCGGCAACGACGCGTTCGCGCACACCGACGCCCGTGACGACAACTTCCTGATCACGCCGGGGCGTCCGGCGATGCTGTGCGACTGGAACTGGCCGGCCCTCGGACCCGTGTGGCTCGACGCCGTCGACCTGCTGGTCTCGGCGTACGGCGACGGGCTCGACGCCGACGCGATCCTCGCCGTGCACCCTATGACCAGGGATGCCGACCCCGACCACGTCGACGCCTGGCTGGCGATGCTGGCCGGCTTCATGTTGACGGCCCGGGACCGGCCGGTCCCACCCAGCTCGCCGTACCTCCGCGTGCACAGCAACTGGTGGGCCGAGGCGACCTGGGCCTGGCTGTCGGCGCGTCGGGGCTGGGGCTGAGCGGCCGATTCGCCGAACCGGCTCGATTTGGGCGCCCATGCGCCCCGCTGGTAACGTTGGCGCTTGCGTGTCCGCCGGTGCTTCGAGCCCGCGGCCAGGCACCCGAACCATCTCCCCGTATCAGTCGAGACCCAGCAGAGGCTTGCCCAGTGGCGAACATCAAGTCCCAGATCAAGCGCAACCGACAGAACGACGCTGCGCACGAGCGCAACAAGTCCGTGAAGTCGGCGCTGAAGTCCGCCGTGCGCAAGTTCCGCGAGGCCGCCGAGGCGGGGGACAAGGAGAAGGCCACGCAGCTCGCCGCCGTCGCGTCGAGGAAGCTCGACAAGGCCGCCTCCGCGGGCGTCATCCACAAGAACCAGGCCGCCAACAAGAAGTCGGCCATCGGCAAGAAGGCCGCCTCGCTCTGACCTGAGCTGGCAACCGCCGCACCGACAAGGCGCCGCTCCCCTGTGGGAGCAGGCGCCTTTTCGTTTGCTCAGCGGTCGCCGCGCGCGGTCGCGACCCGGAAGACCATCCGCTCCAGGGCGTACGCCGCGTCGCTGGACGCGCCCTTGACGTCAGCGTCGGCCTGCGCCACCGCCGTGATCGCGTGTGCCAGGCCGAGGTCGTCCCAGCCTCGGGCCTGCTCGCGCAGCATCCGGACCTTCCAGGGCGGCACGCCCGCCTCACGGGCCAGGTCGCCCTCCCGCAGCCCGCGTGGCGCGGACCGGAACTTCGCGAGCCCGCGCAGGCCGTTGGCGAACGCGCTGGTGACCAGCACCGGCGACGTGCCGCTGTCGAGCGCCCATCTGAGCTCCTCCAGCGCAACGGCGGTGCGGCCGTAGAGGGCGGCGTCCGCGACGGCGAAGGACTTCACCTCGGCGCGGCCGCCGAAGTAGCTCTTCACCACCGTCTCGGTGATCGGCGTGTCCGGGAAGTCGCTGGTCAGCTGGTGGGCCGCCCCGGCGAGCGCGCGTAGGTCCTGACCCACGGCCTGCACGAGCATCGCCGCCGCCGGCTCGTCGATCCGACCGCCGTGGGCCCGCACCTCGCCGGCCACGAAGCGGCTCACCTCCGACGGTTTCAGGCTCGCCGACTTCACCTCGGTGACGGCGGGCAGCTTGCGCAGCTTGGTCAGCAGCCCACTGCCCCTCGGTCCGCCGGAGTGCACGAGGACGAGACCGACGTCGTCGGCCGGCGCGGCCGCATAGTCGAGGAGTCCCTCATGGGACTCGTCGGGAAGTTCCTCGAGACCGCGCACGACCACGCACCGGATGGAGGAGAACAGGGAAGGTGCCGCCAGCTCGCCGAGGGCCGCCATGGTCAGCGTCACGGCGGCGGTCTCGCTGAGCTCGGACTCCGGGTCGGCCGCGCGGACCGCAGCCAGGGCGCCGCTGACGGTGCGCTGGTTGAGGAACTCCTCGGGCCCGGTCACGAGCGTGACGTGGCCGAGGATGTCGGAGGCCTTCGGGTTCGCCATGGTGCGGTCAGCCTGCCACACGGCTCCGACCACACGACGGCGTGGACGCGTAGCGGCACGGGTCCCTGGGTAACCGAACGATGGGGGCCATCGGACGACGACCGTGAGGAGCTGGATGCAGCCCGAGATCATCGGCGGCCGGTACCGCGTGCTCAAGGCCATCGGCAAGGGGGGCATGGGCACGGTCTGGTTGTGCCGCGACGACAAGCTGGCCCGCGACGTCGCGGTGAAGCAGGTCGGGCTCATGCCCGGCCACTCCGACACCGACACCGCTCGCGCCATGCGCGAGGCCCGTTCCACGGCGGCGCTGAGCCACCGCAACGTCGTGACCGTCTTCGACGTCGTCGAGGAGAACGATCACATCTGGCTGGTGATGGAGTACGTCCCGTCCCGGACTCTTGCCCAGCTCATCCGCTCCGAGGGTCCGCTGTCACCGGAGCGGACGGCGTGGGTCGGCGCCCAGGTCGCGGACGGCCTGGTGGCCGCGCACCGGGCCGGCATCACCCACCGCGACGTGAAACCGGGCAACATCTTCGTGGGTGACGGCCTGGCCAAGGTCGGCGACTTCGGCATCTCACGCACGGAGGGTGATCCAGCCCTGACCAGCGCCGACCTGGTGACCGGGACGCCGACGTACTTCTCCCCCGAGCTCGCGTCCGGCGGCGACCCCTCCTCCGCCTCCGACGTGTGGGCGCTGGGTGCCACCCTCTACTACGCGGTCGAGGGCCGACCGCCGTACGAGCCGCGCGACAACCCGGTCGCGGTGCTGCACGACATCGCTCAGCAGCCACCGCCGCGGCCTCGACGTGCGGGCGACCTGGAAGCGGTCCTGACCCGCATGCTGGATCGCGACCCGGCGACGCGCTGGTCGATGGAGGACGTCGCCCACGCCTTGCACCGGATCAGCGACAGGCACCGTGAACGCACCACGACGCTCACCGGGGACCTCCCGGCCGCGACGGCCGCGACGGCCGCGACGGCCGCCCCGGCCGCCCCAGCCGCAGCCGGGGCCATGCCTACAGCGGAGCGCGCCGAGCCCGGGCGCGAACGGCGTCGCAGCCCGGTCGGCCCGGTGCTGCTCGGGGTGCTCGCACTCGCGGCCGCGCTGCTCCTCGTACTGGTCCTCGACCCCGGTGGCTCCGACGACCCGGTGGACCAGGACGCCGCGGGCGGTGGCACCGAACAGCCGTCGGCGTCCGAGCAACCAGATCAGGAGCAGGGACAGGACGACTCGCCGGCGGCCGAGCCGACGGACGAGGCCGAGGAGTCACCGACCCCGGACCAGTCGGAACAGCAGGGCGCGGCGGCCGAGCCTGCCGCGTTCGTGGACAGCTACTACGACACCGTTCCCGACGACCTCGACGCCGGGTGGGCGATGCTGTCACCGGACTACCAGGCCGAGGTCGGGCGAGGCTCCTACGACGGGTTCTGGTCGACCATCGACTCGGTGGACGCCCGAAGCCTCCGCACGGTGGCGGGCGGTGCCGCCGTCGAGGCCACTCTCGTCTTCGTCAACGCCGACGGCGAGACCCGCACCGAGCGGCACCGCCTCGACGTCGTCGACGAGGGCGGCGGGCCGCTGATCGCCGGCGACCAGACGATCTAGCCGGTCAGTCGGCCGCGCGCACCCGCAGCCCGCCGCCGCCGTCGACCAGCACCGCCACGTCGCCGGCCAGGTCGGTGCGACGCACCAGGGCGCCGTCACGCGCCAGCGCCGCGAGCAGCTCGGGCGACGGGTGTCCGTAGCCGTTGTCCTGTCCCACCGACACCAGGGCGACGCGGGCGTCGAGCCCCAGCAGCCACTCGGTGTCCTGGTAGCGGCTGCCGTGGTGCGGCACCTTGAGTACGTCGACGGTGAGGCCGGGCACGACGCGCCGGAGAACCGCCTGCGCCTCCGGCTCCACGTCGCCCGGCAACAGCACGCGCACACCGGCGACCTCGACCAGCAGCACGATGCTGGCGTTGTTGGCGGCCGACCCCTCGGCACCCGGATCGGGCGGCGACTCCGGCGGCCCGAGCACCCGCCAGGTGACGGCTCCGACGCGACCGACCTCGCCGAGCTCCGGTGACCGGATCCGGACACCGTGCGGCGCGGCGTGCGCGTCCACCGCCGCGGCGCCGTAGGACGGATCGCGCAGCGGCGTGGTGAGGATCTCGCCCGCGCGACGTCCCTCGAGGACGCCGGCAAGACCGTCGACGTGGTCTGCGTGGAAATGGCTGAGCACCACGACCGGCACCTCGTCCACGCCGAGTCTGCGCAGGCAGCCGTCGATCGCCTCTGGCTCCGGGCCGGCATCGACCACGAGAGCGCGTCCGCCGCCTGCGTTGAGCACGAGCCCGTCGCCCTGACCGACGTCGCAGGCGACAAGCACCCACCCGTCAGGCGGCCAGCCGGGCGCCGGCAGCGGACGCAGCACCACGAGGGCGAGTGCGAGCGTCGCGACCGCGGTACGACGTCCTCGGGCGAGCACCCATCCCGCGCACCAGGCGCCGGCCGCGCAGCAGGCGGTGAGGAGGGCGATCGGGACGACGCCGGAGGACCAGTCGACGGACGGGACCGGAAGCCGAGCGAGCTGGGTGGCGACGAGCACGATCCAGCCCCCGCACGCCCCGGCGCCCAGGCCGAGGAGCAGCCCGAGCGGCGGCGCGACCAGCACCACGAGGCCGGCCACCAACCCGAGGACCGTCGCCGGCGCCACCGCCGGGGCGACCGCGATGTTGGCCGCGACCGCGACCAGGCTGACCTCACCGGAGAGGGCCGCGACCACGGGCGTGCAGGCGACCTGGGCGGCGAGCGGGATCGCGACCGCCTCGGCGGCCCACCGGGGCAGCCACCTCCGCAGCCGGTCGCGGAACGACGGCGCGACGAACAGGATCCCCGCGGTGGCCAGCACCGACAGCGCGAAACCTGCCGAGAGCACCAGCCACGGGTCGACCAGCAGCAGGCTGACCGTGGCGACGCCGAGCGCGCGAGCGCCTCGCGTGCGGCCCCGGGAGCCGAGGGACACCAGCGCCACCGAGCCCATGGCCGCTGCCCGCACCACGCTCGGTTCCGGCCGGGCGAGCAGCACGAAGCCGGCGACGCCCATGATCCCCACCACGGTCAGCGCGCGTCCTCGGGCGCCGACGCCGCGGGCGACCAGCAGCAGGAACCCGACCACCAGGGTGAGGTTCGTGCCGGACACCGCGGCGAGGTGGGTCAGACCGCAGGTGCGGAAGTCCGCGACGACCTCAGGTGACATCTGCCGGTCGTCACCGACGACCAGGGCGGGGACGAGCGCGCGCGCCTCGGGTCCAGCCCCCGACACGGCCTCGCGGATGCCGGCTCGCACGGCCTCGGCCGCACCGAACGGGCCGGCCGGTGCGTCGATCACGACGGGACCGGGCGATCCCGACAGCACCCCTGCGACGCCCCGGTCGTCGGGCGTCTCGAGCCGGCCGCGCGCCGTCACCACGGAGCCCAGCTCGAGGCCCGCCCAGGTCTCGTCGGCCAGCACCACGACCGGTGCCCGGGTCGAGAAGCTCCGGCCTCGCCCCTCGACCCGGCTGACGGTGAGCCGAACCACCACGAAGTCGTCGTACCGGCCGACCCGCGTGACCGGGTCGGAGGTGACCCTGGCCTCGAGCCTGACCACCGCCCCCTGCTCGGCGAGCCGCGCCACCGGCCCGGTGCTGTTCGCCTCGGCCCGCACCAGTGCGCAGCAAGCGACTGCGGAGCCCACCAGCAGACAGGCGAGGGCCAACCCGGTCGGGCGACCACGGCGGGCGGCCGTGCCGATGCCCGCCAACGCAGCTGCCGCCAGGGCGGGTGCGACCCACCCGGGGCTGAGCAGCGCGAGCAGGCCGCCGCACCAGGCGGCCACTCCGAGCACGACCATCCGCAGGTCGGGCCGACCGGCGGGACCGGGTCGCGGCCGGGTCACAAGGTGACGAACGGTGCCAGGTCGGCCAGCGTGGCATCGCCGATCCCGGACACCTCCAACAGCTCCTCCACCGCACTGAACGCCCCGTGCTCGGCGCGCCACTGCAGGATTGCCGCCGCCGTGACCGGGCCCACGCCGGGCAGCGTGTCGAGCTGGTCGGCGTCCGCGGTGTTGAGGTTCACCATCGGCGTGCCCGGGGACGCCCCGGGAGCGGCCGCCGCCTCGGGAGCGACGCCGGGCACCGCGCCTACGCCGACCAGGACCTGCTCGCCGTCCACGAGCAGCCGGGCGAGGTTGAGTCCGGTGAGGCTCACCCCGCGTCTGGCACCACCGGCCTCCTCGATCGCATCGACCACCCGGGACCCGGCGGGCAGCGAGACGATGCCCGGACGTCGCACCTTGCCGGCGACGTCCACGACGAGCTCGCCGGCCGGCGCGGCGGCCGACGCGGAGCCGGCCACCGGGGGTGCCGGGGGTACCGCCTCCGCCGAGGGGCTGGGCAGGTTGCTCGCCAGGGCGGTCGGCGCGGTGTCGGTGAACGACCGGGCCGCGACCAGGTCACCGGGGTCGGCGGCCCGGACCGACCACCAGGCCAGCAGACCAAGGCCCACCGCGGCCATCACGGCGACGACGGTCAGCTGGGAGGCGCCGACCCGGACTCGGCCCTGCAGCGTGGACGGGAGCCGGTCCTCGACCCACCCCGTCGCGACACCCGCCCGGCGCCGCGCGTGCCTGCCCCGCTCGCCCGCGGTCGGCGGCTGGGTCGCCCGTGGGAGTGGAGAAGGGTGCTCGCCGGACCCGTCCGCGACAGCAGGTGTCGGGGGAGCACCCGGGTCGGGACGGATCGCGGCGAGCTCGGCGCTGAGCAGCTCCAACCGTCGCCGTGCCACCTCGGCGACTTGTTCGTTGGCGGACCTGCGTGAGCGCATGTCGAGGACGGTAGGGGTCGCGGAGTGCGCGCGGACGTGCGCCGGGGCGGGCTGTGGACGGGCGGCAACGCGGGTCGGCCTGTGGACGGGAGCCGGTCAGCGGGGAGAGACGACGACGGCGACCATCCCGGGTCCGACGTGGGCACCGATCACGGCGCCGACCTCGCCGACGATGACGTCCCGACCGTCGAGGTTCGCCTCGAGCCGCGTGCCCAGCCGTTCGGCGAGTGCCTGTGCGCGGTCCGCTCCGGCCAGGTGGGCGACCCCCACGTCCACCTGCCGGTCCTCGGCCGCGGTGACCGCGAGCTCCTCGAGTCGGCTGAGTGCCCGGGCGGTGGTGCGCACCTTCTCCAGCGGCGCGATCCGGCCCTCGCGGAGGGTGAGGAGCGGCTTGACCGCGAGCGCCGAGCCGAGCACGGCGGCTGCGGCGCCGATGCGACCGCCACGTCGGAGGTACTCGAGGGTGTCCACGTAGAACAGCGAGGTGGTGGCACCGGCCCGGGCCAGCGCGGCCCCCTTGGCCTCCTCGACGGGTTTGCCGGCGTCGAGCAGGTCGGCCGCCGTGAGCACGGCGAACCCGGTGGCGACACCGAGCTGCAAGGTGTCGACGGTCAGCACCGGGAGCGGCGCCTCCCGAGCGGCGAGCTGCGCCGACTCGTAGGTCCCGCTGACCTGGCTCGACAGGTGCACGGAGAGCACGGCCTCGGCGCCGGCGTCGTGCGCCCGGCGGTACGCGTCGAGGAACACCGACGGCGCCGGACGCGACGTACTCACCGGGGTCCACTCCCGCAGTGCGGCCGCGATCGTCTCCGGCGTCGCCTCGGGGTCGACGCCCTCGTCGTACGACGTGGCGCCGATGACGACCTGGAGGGGTACGACGATGATGTCCCGAGCCGCCACGACGTCCGGCGGGAGCATCGCGGTGCTGTCGGTGACGAGCGCGACCCGGCGGGACATGCGGGAAGGCTACCTGTACGCGCATGGAATGGTGACCGCGCTGAGCCTGTTGCCACGGACGTACGCACCCTCGACGAAAGGTCCACCATGCGCGTCGTCATCGCCGGAGGACACGGCCAGATCGCCCTGCTGCTCGAGCGGGCACTGTCGGAGAACGGAGACCGGGCCGTGGGCCTGGTGCGCAACCCCGACCACGTCGCGGACGTCGAGGCCACGGGCGCCGAGGCGATGGTCCTCGACCTCGAGCACACCGACGCCGACACCGTCGCGGGTGCCGTGGGTGGCGCGGACGCCGTCGTTTTCGCGGCGGGCGGCGGCCCGAACAGCGGTGCCGCGCGCAAGGAGACCGTCGACAAGGGCGCCGCGATCCTGCTCGCGGACGCCGCCGAGAAGGCCGGGGTACGTCGCTACCTGATGGTCTCGGCGATGGGCACGGACCGGGCGGACCCGACGAGTGACGACGTGTTCCAGGTGTACCTGCGCGCGAAGAAGGCCGCCGACGACGACGTGCGCTCCCGCGACCTCGACTGGACCGTGGTCAGGCCGGGCCGGCTGACAAACGACCCGGGCACCGGCCGCATCCAGGTCGGCGCGGCGCTCGGGCGCGGACAGGTGCCGCGCGCCGACGTGGCCGCGACTCTGCTCGCCGTGCTGCACACGCCGTCCACCAGCGGCGCCACGTTCGACCTGCTCGGTGGAGACACGCCCGTGGACGAGGCGCTCGCCTCGCTGTAGCGGCAGCCGCGGTCCGCCGCCGACGCAGCGAGTCACGCCGGCGCGTGGTCGTCCAGCCAGAGCTTGATGAGACCGCGGAAGTGCGCCATGAACTGCTCGTGCTCGTGCGGGGGGTAGGTCGCCGACACGGTCTCCCGCAGAATCCGGTCGAACTCGTCGGAGGCCACCCACTCGTGGACGCGCTCCTCGAGGTGGCCGAGGTGCTCGGCACACCACTCCCAGTAGCGCTCGGTCTCGAAGTACTCGTCGGCCAGCGCAAGGTAGGCGGTGAGCTTCTCGTCGTACGACATGTCGGGGTCGTCGGCGATCGCGAAGTACGCACGGGTCCGCAGGTCGACGTTGGACTTGCGGCCGGTGACGGCGCAGTAGGTCGACCAGCGGACCAGTGCCGTGATCGCCCACGGGAAGTAGTAGTGCAGCGAGGTGACCGCCACGTCCGGGCAGGCGTTCGCGTAGTCGATCGGGTACACCTCGTCGCCCCGGACGAGCATCTCGGCGGAGTTGAACTCCCAGGAGAAGAACGCGTTCACGATGCGGCTGATCGCCACCGTCTGTGACCCTGCGGACTCGGACAGGAAGTCGTGGGAGACGGCGTAGCGGTTGTGCATGGGCTGGTCGGGGCGGAAGTCCATGACCATCGTCTCGGGGCCGATCGAGAGCGCCCGGGCGAAGTGCTCGTAGTCGATCGTGGACTGCAGGTGCATCAGCATCTCGCCGGACTCGTCGTAGGCACGGTGCAGGTCCTCGCGGTCGTCGATCCGCGACACGCCTCGCCAGGCGCCACCGTCGAACGGCTTCATGTACAGCGGGTAGCCGTGCTGCTCGGCCAGGGCGTCAAGGTCGAAGGACCGGTTGTAGCGCTCGGACGTGAAGGCCCAGCGCACGTTGTCGATCGGGTTCTTGTACGGCACCAGGGTGGTGGCAGGGACCTTCAGACCGAGCCTCACCATGGCGCAGTACGCGCTGTGCTTCTCCATCGACTGGAAGGTGAACGGGCTGTTGAGCAGGTAGGTGCCGTTGACCAGCGACGCCTTCTTCAGCCACTCGCGCGGGTGGTAGTACCAGTGCGCCAGCCTGTCGATCACCAGCGGCGTACGCACCGGGTCGTCGAGCTGGAAGGGCTCGATGGTGAGCCTTTCACAGGAGACCTCGTGCGTGGCGCCGCCGTGGTCGATCGGCCCGACCATGCCGAGAATCGCCTCGAAGGCCCGTGGCCAGTCGTCCTCGGCACCGAGGAGGAGACCGATGAGATGGTGAGTCACGGACACGAATCTATGAGAAACGGCCGGATTGGGCCATGCTCGGGGACGACCGAGATGCAGGTGCGGAGGTGCGGGTTGCATGAAGGCGACCGAACGCTGGTGGTCTGACCGGATGCAGCAACCGATCAGCCTGGCGCGGTGGGGCCACTACGGCACACCGGTGCTGGTCTTCCCCACGGCGGGAGGTGATGCGGAGGAGATCGAGCGCAACCACCTGGTGGGCGCGTGCGGCGAGCTGGTCGAGAGCGGGCGGGTGAAGCTCTACTCCTGTGACAGCGTCGCCGGGCGGGCGCTTGCCACGTTCGCCGGCACGCCGGCCTACCGCATGTGGTTGCTCAACAAGTTCCACGAGGCAGTGGCCGGCGAGGTCCTTCCGGCCATCTACGCGGACCTCGGCGGACACCGGTCGCGCGTCGTCACCGCGGGGGCGTCGATCGGGGCGTTCAACTCGGTGGCCGTCCTGTGCCGCTACCCGGATCTGTTCGATGCCGCGATCGGGATGAGCGGGACCTACCGGTTGCAGCGGTTCCTCGACGAGCAGTTCAGCGACGACCTCTACCTCGCGTCGCCGTTGGACTTCCTGCCCGGACTCGAGGGACCGCAGCTGGACAGCCTCCGGCAGCGGAGGGTCATCCTGGCGTCGGGTGAGGGCGCGTGGGAGGACATCGGCGAGTCGTGGGCGATGGCCGACACGCTCGGGAGCAAGGGCGTCCCGAACCGGGTCGACTCGTGGGGGCCCGAGTTCGAGCACGACTGGGCCACCTGGTGGCGGATGCTGCCGCAGTACCTGAACGAGGTCTGCTAGCCGAGCCCGCCGAGCCGGTGCAGCAGCAGCGCCTCGGCGTGGCAGGCCCGCTCGAAGTCTGCGACGTGCAGGCTCTCGTTGGCCGCGTGGGCGCGCGTGTCCGGGTCCTCGACGCCGGTGATGAGCACCTCGGCGTCCGGGAAGGCGTCGGCGAACGGCGCGAGGAAGCCGATGGAGCCGCCGACACCGATCTCTACCGGTGGCACCCCCCAGGCGGCCAGGAACGAGTCCCGAGCCGCCGCGTACGCCGGTCCTGTGGTGACGCACGAGTACGGCGCCACCGGCCGCCCCGCCGTCACCCGAACCTGCGCACCCCACGGGGCATGGGTCTCGAGATGAGTCACCAGCGCGTCGCGTGCCGCCCCGGCGTCGTCGGTGGGGGCGATCCGCAGCGCCAGTCGAGCCCGGGCCGACGGCACCAGCACCATGCCGGCCCCGTCGACGCGGGGCGCGTCGATGCCGACCACCGAGAGCGCGGGGCCCCGCCACAGCCGGGAGGTCAGCGACCCGGAGCCGATGAGCCGGACCCCGTCGAGGACCCCGGCCTCCTCGCGGAGCCGGTCCTCGCTGAGGTCGAGGGGGTCGGCGGGGTCGCGCGCCAGTCCTCCAACCGCGACGTCGCCGCGCTCGTCGTGCAGGGTGGCGAGCAGCCGGGCCAGCGCGGTCAGCGCGTCGGGCACCGGCCCGCCGTACACCCCGTTGTGCACCGCGTGGCGCAAGGTGGCCACCTCGACGACCACGCTCACGCCACCGCGGAGCGAGGTCGTCAGTGCGGGCGTCCCGACCCGCCAGTTCGTCGAGTCGGCCAGGACCAGCACGTCCGCGGCGAGCCGGTCCCGGTGCGCCGTCAGCAGCGTCGGCAGGGTCGGCGACCCGATCTCCTCCTCGCCCTCCACCAGCACGGTGACGCCGACCCCGAGGTCGTCCCCCAGGGCCCTGATCGCCGCGTGGTGCACCGCGATGCCGGCCTTGTCGTCCGCAGCGCCGCGGCCGTAGAGCCGGCCGTCCCGCACCACCGGGTCGAACGGCTCGCTGTGCCAGGCACTCGGCTCCCCCACCGGCTGCACGTCGTGGTGGGCGTAGAGCAGCACGACCGGGGCGTCGGGCGGTCCCGGCCGTCGCGCCAGCACCGCCGGCAGGCCACCCTCGGCCCGCACCACCTCGACCTCCGGCATCCCGGCCGCTGCGAGCTGGTCCGCCACCTCAGCCGCCGAGGCCTCCACGTGGGTCCGCGCAGCCGGGTCGGCGGAGACCGAGGGGATGCGCACCAGTCGTTCCAGGCCTGCCGTGGCCTGTGGCAGGGCGGCCGTCACCGCCGCTTGGATGTCGGCGTCGGTGCGGCTCACGCGGCGTACAGCCGCAGGTCTGACGCGAAGCGTTCGGTCATCTCCATCACCCGTTGCAGGTCGTGGTGCCGCACGATCACGATCCCGTCCCCGATGGTCGTTGCCCGCCAGTCCCGGCGCGGTGCCCCGACGGGCAGCAGGTCGACCAGGACGACGTGCTCGCCGTAGGCGCGGAGCAGCTCGTCCATGCCCTGCACCGACGTGATCCGCCCGGACCCGTGGGCCCGCTTGCAGATGCTGCCGACGTTGTGCCGGTGCTCGAGCTGACGCATCCGACCGTGGACCACTGCCTCGGCCCAGCCGACGTACACGTCGTCGTCCGTGTTGAAGTTGATCAGGTCGGTCACCCGCACGCCGGGGGGCCGGGCGGCGATCTCGCCGAAGACCACCTCACCGTCAGGCTTGCGGTACCACTCCATGTGCGTGAACCCGGTCTCGAACCCGAGCGCCGCGAGCACCTGCGCACCCATCTGCCGACCGCCCTGCAGGTAGGGGACGCCGAGGTCGCGCAGGGAGATCGCCACCGGGCTCACCCACTCGTGCATGCTCATCTGCAACGGGCGGGGGCGGTACAGCAGGATGTGCTCGAAGAGCACCCGGCCACCGGCGCAGACGGTGTCGTAGGTGAGCTCCTCGGCCTCGACGAACTCCTCCACGCTCACCTCGGGCACGTGCCTGAGCAGTGGCAGCACCTCGCTGAGCGCGTCGGGCGAGTCGACCCGGTAGGTGTCCGCGGAGCCCGCCCCGGCGATCGGCTTCACGATCAGCGGGTAGCCGATGCGCTCGGAGGCCTCCCAGATCCCGGCCACGGTGGTGGCGCTCACGTGCCAGGGGGTCCGGATCCCGGCGGCGTCGAGCGTGCGTTTCATCAGCTCCTTGTCGCGGAACGGAAGCGTCTGCTGGACCGTCATGCCGGGCAGCCCGAACACCTCCCGGAGCCGCGCGGCCAGGAGCATGTACGGCTCCCACAGGCACTCGATCTGGTCGATCCGGACGTGCCGGGACAGCCCGCGCAGGGCCGCCACCACTGCGCCCTCGTCGGCCAACGACACGTGTTCGTAGTGCGCCAGGCCCTCGCGCGCGGGACCCGGGAGCGCGTCGCGGGGTTGGTCGCCCACCCCGATCACATTGGCCCCGACGGAGGCCAGTCCGCGGGTGAAGTAGGACATCTCCAGCGGGTAGCCCGGCGAGATCATCACGACGTTCGTCACAGCGCCTCCACCAGCTCGACCCGGGTCCCGTTGATCACCCGGCGCAGGGCATCGCGCACCACGTCGGTGTCCGGGTCGCGCACCATCACGTAACCCTGGCCCGTGTAGTCCGTGCCTGCCTCCTCACCCTGCCGGGGAAGCCGCGACTCCACGACGAGGTGGCCGATCTGCCGGTTGAGCTCGTCCACCCCGTGAACCGCGCGGACCCTGCCCCGCCCCATCCCGCGCAGGTACGCCGTGCCGGCCGCGAACTGCCGCTCGGGCACGTCGAACGAGCCGAGCACGACGAGTCGCGCCCAGCTGGTGTAGATGTCGAAGTCGTGCGCGTAGCCGTGCATCGACGTCAGCTGCGCGCCGGGCGGACGGGCCGCGACCTCGGAGACGGCGACCGACCCGTCGGGCCGCCGGAACCACTCCATGTGCGTGAGCGCGTCGGTCACCCCGAGCGCGCGGAGCGCCGCCGGTCCGACCTCGTGGATGCCGGCGTACTCGGGCCCCGAGGTGTCACGAGGCAGCAGCACCGTCCACTGGATCCACGGGTTGCGCAGCACCTCCAGCGGCGGGGGGTGGTAGTCGGCGATCGAGGACCAGACCGTCTCACCGCCGATCGTGACGCTGTCGAAGGTGTGCTCCTCCCCGACCAGGAACTCCTCGAGCAGGGACGGGGCGTCGCCGCTCGGGGAGACGACCCCCAGCCATCCGTCGAGGGAGGCACCGTCGTCGAGGCGGTAGGTGGCCTGCGAGCCCGCGCCGGCGGGGGGCTTCGCCACCAGCGGGAACCCGACCTCGGCCGCGAAGCTCCTCGCCTGCGCCGCGTCGTGCACCAGCGCGTGCCGGGCGCACGGCACGCCCGCAGCCCGCAGGACCTCCTTCATCCGCGGCTTGTCTCGCACGTTGATGGCGGTGTCGACGTCCATGCCCTCGATGCCCATCGCCTCGCGCACCTGAGCGAGCGGCACCTGCAGCTGCTCGAGTGCTGCCACCAGCCGTTCGACCCGCCCCATCTGACGGCTCAGCCCGGCGACGCCCTCGGCGATCTGGCGCGGGTCGAGCGCGTTGTCGACCCGCCAGTGCCCGGCCAGCCGGTCGCGGAGCTCGGGTGCGATCCGGTCGATCGGGTCGCTGGTGACCAGACCGAGGCGCACGTCCGGAAGGGAGGCCGCACAGGTGACGAACCGCGCAGTGGCCTCGAGCAGGTACGGCGCGACGAAGGCGGCGGCGACCATGGCACGGACGTTACCGGCACCGCAGACCCGGGGACAGTCGTCGCGGGCGACCCGGGCTCGCAGCGACACCCTGGCCGGCTGCGTGCGGGGCTAGCATGCCGGGATGCGAGTGATCTTCGTCGAGCCCGGCTTCCCGAAGAACCAGCGCCAGTTCGTGCGTGCCCTGTCGGATGTCGGCGCCGAGGTGATCGGCATCGGCGAGTCCCCGCAGGAGCACCTCGACGACGAGCTGAGGAGCTGGATGGTGCACTACCACCAGGTGCCGAACGTCGTCGACGTCGACGGCATGACGGAGACGGTGCGCTGGCTGCAGGACAAGCTCTGGATCGACCGCCTGGAGGCGACGATCGAGGCGCACACGCTCGCCGCCGCCGCGGTGCGGGAGCGCTGCACGATCCCCGGGACATCCGTGCGCACGACGTGGCTGTGCCGCGACAAGCCGGCGATGAAGGATGCGCTGAGAGCAGCCGGCGTCCCGACCGCTGCCTCGACGGCGGCGGAGAGCGCCGAGCAGGTGCGCACGTTCGTCGACGCCGTGGGCTTCCCGATCATCCTCAAGCCGCGCACCGGCGCCGGCGCCCTGGACACCACCCGCGTCGACAACGGGCAGCAGCTCGAGGCGGCACTCTCGATGTTCGGCGGGAAGGGGGCCACCTCGATCGCCGTCGAGGAGTTCGTGGAGGGTCACGAGGGGTTCTACGACACGCTGTCGGTCGACGGGAACGCGGCCCTCGACTTCGTCTCGCACTACTACCCCAACGTGTTGGAGGCGATGAGGACCCGGTGGATCTCGCCGCAGTTCGTCTCCACCAACCGCGTGGACGCCGTCTCGGAGTACGCCGAGCTCCGCGAGCTCGGACACCGGGTGACCGAGGCGCTCGGCATCGGCACCAGCGCCACCCACATGGAGTGGTTCTTCGGGCCCAAGGGGCTGAGGTTCTCCGAGATCGGCTGCCGGCCACCGGGCGTCGGCGCGTGGGACCTCTACTCGGCCGGCAACGACCTCGACCTGTACCGCGAGTGGGCCAACGCCGTCGTGCACGGACACGTCGCGGCCCGCCCGTCCCGCCGCTACGCCACCGGGATCGTCGCCCTTCGTCCCGAGCGGGACGGGAACATCTCCGGCTACTCCGGCGTCGAGGAGATCCAGGCGAAGCACGGCGAGTGGGTGCTCGACGCCCACCTGCCGAACCCGGGCACCCCCACCCAGCCGGTCGAAGCCGGCTACATGGCGAACGCCTACGTCCGGATGCGCCACGCCGACTACGACGTCCTCCGCGGCATGTTGGACGACGTCGGACGCACCGTCCGCGTGCACGTGGCGTGAGCCGCACCGTCACCCTGCTCGGGCCGCAGCGCAGGCCGAGCGTCCAGCACGTCGCACGCGACCTCGACCCGCAGGCGCCGGTGGTCACCGTGACCGCCGGCTGGCAGGAGCGCGAGCCCGAGGACGCCGAGCTCCAGGAGCTGCTCGGTGGTCGGGCGGTCAACCTCGGGCTGCACCGCCGTTGGCTCGACGTGCACGAGCGGGACCGGGAGTACGCGCACGCCGAGCGCGACCACGACGTGGCGCTGGCCGAGCTGAGGAGCCTGTACCTCAACCAGCTCGACCACGCGCTGCTCGCGGCGTACGGCGTCGGCACCGCGAGGGAGTCCCGCCCCCGGCTCAGCGAGGCGGCGTTCGGCGACGCCATCGACGTCATCCGGCTGGTCGACCGCCAGCACCTCACGCGGGTCCGCGCCGCCCAGCACGCGTTCTACTCCGCGTGGCGGCCCGAGGAGCGGCCTGTGATCGCGCAGCACCGCGACGAGGTGCGGCAGGTGCTGGCACAGGCGCAGGCCGTGGTGGTCGCCGGTGGTCACGTCGGCGAGCTGGCGAGGGTGCTGCACCTGTTCCACGTCGAGCCGCACCTTCCGCAGACCGTCATCGCCTGGTCCGCCGGCGCGATGGCGCTGTCGGAGCGGTTGGTCCTCTTCCACGACTTCGTCCCGCACGGGGTGGCCCAGACGGAGGTGTTCGGCGAGGGTCTCGGGGTCGTCCGTGGTCTGGTGCCGCTGCCGCACGTGCGTCGCCGGCTGCGCGTGGACGACCCGGTGCGAATGTCGGTGCTGGCCCGGCGGTTCGCGCCGGCCCGCTGCGTCGTCCTCGACGACGGCGTGCGTCTCGCGCTGTCACCCGACGGACAGCCCCCGCCTGATGCCCGCGTGGTCTCCGACGACGGTCAGATCACCGAGGCGGCGTCGTGAGCACGCCCGGCACCCGCCCGCCCGCGCGTCGGCTCGCGATCAACCGGCTGCGAGCCCGCAAGCCGCTCGACGACGCCGCCGTGGACCGGTTCCTCGCGCGTCACGAGGTCCCGATCGTCGAGGGCTCACGCTGCACGTTCCTCTATCGCGGCGAGGCCGACGCGGTGTCCCTGGCCCAGCGGATCGTCGGCCTGCCCGAGCTCCTGCCGCTGCGTCCCCTCCACGGCACGGATCTGTGGTTCCTCGTGCTCGAGCTGCCCGAGGGGTCGCGGGTCAACTACCAGCTCGAGGTCAGACGAGGGGACCACGTCGAGCGGATCAACGACCCGCTGAACGAGAAGCTGTCCTACAGTCCGGTCGGCACGTCCTCCGTCTGCTTCGGGCACGGCTACGAGTCCCCGGAGTGGACGATGCCCAACCCGGAGGTGCGGCCCGGTGACCTGATGGAGCTGACGGTGCGCAGCCGAGCGTTGCGGGCGGACTGCCCGGTGACGGTCTACCTGCCCGCGCGGTTCCGCCGCACCGCGTCGTACCCCCTGCTGGTCGTGCACGACGGCCCGGACTTCCTGCAGTACGCCGCCGCCAAGACCGTGCTCGACAACCTGATCCACCAGCTCGACGTCGCGGAGACCGTCGTAGCGTTCCTGCACCCACGGGACCGGCTCACCGAGTACGCGAACTCGGTCGGCCACTCGCGCTTCCTCACCAGTGAGCTGCTGCCGCGGCTGGAGACCGAACTGCCCCTGTCTGGCAAACCGTCCGGGCGATGCCTGATGGGCTCCAGCTTCGGAGCGGTCGCGTCGCTGTCGGCGGCGGTTCGGTCCCCTGACACCTACGGCTCACTCATCCTGATGTCGGGGTCGTTCGTGTTCACCGACATCGGTGCCGACCATGGCGGTGGAGAGGTGTTCGACCCGGTCGTGAAGTTCGTCAACAAGTACCGCGCGCGTCCCAAGCACGTCGCCGACCGGCTCTTCGTGAGCTGCGGCGTCTACGAGCCGCTGATCGTGCAGAACCGGTCGATGGTGCCGACGTTCGAGTCCGCCGGGATGACCGTGCGGTACGTCGAGGCGCGAGACGGGCACAACTGGGAGAACTGGCGGGACCGGCTCCGCGACGCGCTCTCGTGGGTCTACCCGGGTCCGCAGAAGTTCTACTACGAGTAGGAGCCGCCGGCGGCGCTGCTCGGGCCAGGGAGGCGGCGCGCGCACGAGCATCCCCAGGGGATCTCCCGCATCCCGTGGAGAGTTCGCCCCGGGAAGCGGGCGATTACCACGGGACCGTGGTAATTGGGCCCCCGCCGCCCCCCTCAACTGGCGACGATGTTCACCAGCTTCGGGGCGCGGACGATCACCTTGCGGACGGTCTTGCCATCCAGCGCGCGCTGGACGGCGGGGTCGGCCATCGCGGCCGCCTCCAGGTCGGACTCGGACACTTCGGGGCTGACCTCCAGCCGGGCGCGCACCTTGCCCTGCACCTGGACGACCGCGGTGACGGTGTCCTCGACCAGCAGCGCCTCGTCGACGGTCGGCCAGCCGGCGCGGGCCACGGTGGGCTCGTGGCCCAGCCGGTGCCACATCTCCTCGGCGGTGTACGGCGCGACCAGGCTCAGCAGGATCGCGACGGCCTCGACCGCCTCGCGCACGGCGGGGTCGGCCGGGCCGCAGCCGGAGTCGACCGCCTTGCGGGTGGCGTTCACCAGCTCCATGATCCGCGCCACCATCACGTTGAACCGGTGGCCCTCGACCAGCTGCGCCGCCTCGTGCACGACGTGGTGGGTGACCTTGCGCAGCGCCTCGTCACCCTCGTCGGCCGGCGCGCCGACCGGGGCGGTCACGTCGCCGCTCAGCCGCCACGCACGCTGCAGGAACTTCAAGGACCCCGCCGGCGACATGTCCGCCCAGTCGATGTCGTCCTCCGGCGGGCCCGCGAACACCAGCGTCAGCCGGACCGCGTCCACGCCGTAGGCGTCGATCATCTCGCCCAGGTTCACGCCGTTGCCCAGCGACTTGCTCATCGCCTTGCCCTGGTTGATGACCTGGCCCTGGTTCATCAGCGCCCGGAACGGCTCCGTGAAGTCCAGCATCCCCATGTCGTGCAGGACCTTGGTGAAGAACCGCGCGTACAGCAGGTGCAGGATGGCGTGCTCGACGCCGCCCACATATTGATGCGCCGGCATCCACCCCCGCACGGCCTCCGGGTCGAAGGGACCGTCGGTGTAGTGCGGCGAGCAGTACCGCAGGAAGTACCACGACGAGTCCACGAACGTGTCCATCGTGTCGCTGTCGCGCTTGGCCGGACCGCCGCACGACGGGCAGGCCACGTTGACCCAGTCGTCGGCGGCGGCCAACGGCGACGTGCCCTTCGGCTTCAGGTCGGCGCCGCGCAGGTCGGGCAGCTCGACGGGCAGCTGGTCGTCGGGTACGGCGACCTCGCCGCACGAGTCGCAGTGCACGATCGGGATCGGGCAGCCCCAGAACCGCTGCCGCGACAGCAGCCAGTCGCGCAGCCGGAAGTTCACCGCGCCCTTGCCCGTCCCGGTGCTCTCCAGGTGCTCGACGATCGAGCGGATGCCCGCGGCCTTGTCCGTCAGCCCGTCCAGGCTGAACCCGTCGCCGGTCGAGTTCACGTAGACGCCGTCGCCCGCCGTGGCGACGTAGGTGTCCTCGGGGTTGTCCTCGCCGGTGTCGACGACCCGGCGTACCGGCAGGTCGAAGGTCTTGGCGAAGTCCAGGTCGCGCTGGTCGTGGGCGGGGACCGCCATCACCGCACCGGTGCCGTAGTCGGCCAGCACGTAGTCGGCCGCCCAGACGGGGATCCGCTCGCCGTTCACCGGGTTGACCGCGTGCCGGCCCAGGAACACCCCGGTCTTGTCGCGGTCGGTCGACAGCCGGTCGATGTCGGTCTCCTTGCGGACCTCCGCCAGGTAGGCGTCGAACGCCTGCCGCTGCTCGGGCGCGCAGATCTCCGCGGCCAGCTTCGCGTCCGCGGCGACGACGAAGAACGTCGCGCCGAACAACGTGTCCGGCCGCGTCGTGAACACGGTGACCGTCCGGCCGGCCAGCGTGCCGCCGCCGGAGTCCTCGCGGGGCTCGATGTCGAAGTCGACGTGCGCGCCTTCGGACCGGCCGATCCAGTTGCGCTGCATGGCCAGCACCCGCTCCGGCCAGGTGTCGGACAGCCCCTCCATGTCGTCCAGCAGCCGCTGGGCGTAGTCGGTGACCTTGAAGTACCACTGCGACAGCTCGCGCTTGGTGACCTCCGCACCGCAGCGCTCGCACATGCCGGCCACGACCTGCTCGTTGGCCAGCACCGTCTGGTCGTTGGGGCACCAGTTGACCGGCGAGAACTTCCGGTAGGCCAGGCCGCGCTCGCGGAAGCGCAGGAACAGCCACTGGGTCCAGCGGTAGTAGTCCGGGTCGGAGGTGTGCAGGCGCCGGGACCAGTCGAAGGAGATGCCGTAGCGGCGGAACGACTCGGCCTGCGTCTCGATGTTGGCGTAGGTGTACGTCGCCGGGTGCTCGTCGTTCCTGATGGCGGCGTTCTCGGCGGGCAGCCCGAAGGAGTCCCAGCCGATCGGGTTCAGCACGTCGTACCCCTGCTGCCACCAGGCACGGGCGATCACGTCGTGCAGGGCCATCACCTCGGCATGACCCATGTGCAGGTCACCGCTCGGGTAGGGGAACATCGTCAGCGCGTAGCGGCGCTCGCGGGAGCCGTCGTCGGCGGCGCGGAACGGGTCCAGGTCCTCCCAGACCTTGCGCCACTTCTCCTGGGCCGCGACCACGTCGTAGGTGTCACGCGAGGTGTCAGCGTGGTCAGTCATGTCGTCTCGTCGTCTTCCTGTGCGGTCTGCTGGTGGCTGCTTCCTGCCGGTCGGCTTCTTCGTGCCGGCGGCTCGCGCCGGGCACAAAAAAACCCCTCAGGCGTGAGGGGTAGCCGCGTGGACGTCGATCCGGGTCAGGCCCGGAGCGTCAACGCGGCCTGCTAAGCAGGAGGCTCTTCCGCATGGGCGTAGGTTACCCCACCCACTCCGGGGTGGCCCACCCGATTGCGGGCGGAGGGACGCCGGCCCGGCGTGACGCCGGGCCGGCTCCCCCGGTCGGTTCAGCCCTTCGGCCGGTCCAGCAGCTCCTCGAGTCGGGTCAGGCCGTGTCGCAGCTCGCGGTAGGTCTCCTCCCCCAGAGACTCCGCCCAGCGCTTCTCGACCTCCAGCTCCGTCTGCCGGATGACGGCCAGGGCGTCCCAGCCGCGCTCGGTCAGCCGGACGACGCGGGTACGCCGGTCGCCGGACGACGCCTCACGGACGAGGTAGCCACCGGCTTCGAGCTGGTGGAGCAGATGGTTCATCGCCTGCTTCGACGCCAGCGTGCGTGCAGCGAGCACGCCGGGTCGCAGGCCGTCAGGTCCTGGATGCTGGAACACCCCGAGGTGAGCCGGCAGGACGTCGGTGTAGCCGGCCGCAGCCAGCCCGGACATGATCTCGTGACGGACGATGACCGCCGGCCGGCGCAGCAGTGCTGCGGCCGGCGGTAGCCCGTCGACATGTTTCTCCCCCACGCGGATAGCCCCCCTCAGAGCCGGTGAAATTGTCAGGTAGGCAAGTTCCCCCCTGCCTACGGCGATTGTGGCGCCGGCTCTGCTGCTGACGATGCAGTTTCTTGCATTTTTAACAATTGGGACGTCGGCTCGAGGGTCAATGGGACGCGGCGTCGCCCTCGTCCGCACCGTCTTCGGCGGCGTCCGGCTTCTCCGGTACCACGACGGGACGCAGCCGCGCCCAGGCCAGGAAGCACGCCGCGAACGCGATCATGCCGAGGCCGGCCCACAGGTTGACGTTCACACCGCCGGCGCGGGCCAGCTCCTCCTCTGACGTGCCGACCAGGCCGGTGACGACGAGCACCACGCCGTACAACCCGATCAGGCTCGCGATGAAGACGCGGATGTCGAAGGCACCCGCCTGGTGGCGACCCTCGGACGTCTCCCGTGACGGGGTGCCGGGGCTGGACTCGGACATGACGACTCCCTCGGGTTACCAGAACAGGATGTTGAGCAGGACGACCAGGCCGAGTGACACCCCGGCAAGACGGGCCGGCTGCTGGTGCCAGGGCAGGCGCGAGTACTCCGCGTGCTGCCTCGCCCGACGCTCGCGTGAGTAGACCAGCCCCTCTAGCTCGCTCTCCGCCTTGGGCTCCGTGCCCAGGCTGACGACGACCGAGACGATGATGTCGACGACGAAGGCGGCACCGGCGGCGACGAAGGCGGCCCCCTGCTCGCCGATCGCGATCACGCCGAGCACGTCCTCGCTGAGGACCCACACCGTGACCGCGGCGACCGTCCCGGCCACGAGGCCGGACCAACCCGCCGCGGCGGTCATCCGCTTCCAGAACATGCCCAGGATGAAGGTCGCGAACAGCGGCGCGTTGAAGAACCCGAACAGCGTCTGCAGGTAGGTCATGATGTTGGAGTAGTTGGCCGCGAACGTCGCCGTACCGATCGCGATCACGGTCGCCGCCACCGTCGCGACCCGGCCGACGCCGGTGTAGTACGAGTCGTCCTTCTCCTTCACCAAGTAGGTCTGCCACAGGTCGTAGGAGAACACCGTGTTGAAGGCCGAGATGTTCGCCGCCATGCCGGCCATGAACGACGCGAGCAGGCCGGCGATCGCGACCCCGAGCATCCCGTTGGGCAGCAGGTCGCGCATCAGGAACAGGATCGAGTCGTTGTACGTCGCCCCGCCGGACCCGTCCTCCTTGAGCTGGACGAGCTCGCTCACCGTGACCGCCGCGAGCATGCCGGGGATGACCACGATGAACGGCACGAACATCTTCGGGAACGAGCCGATGATCGGCGACCGCTGCGCCGCCGACATGGAGTTCGACGCCATCGCCCGCTGCACCTCGACGAAGTTGGTCGTCCAGTAGCCGAACGACAGCACGAACCCGAGGCCGAAGACGATCCCGATGACGGACAGCAGTGGTGAGTCGAAGCCGGTGAGCGCCTGCCCCGGCCACGAGTTCAGCTGTTGGTCCGCCGGTGGTCCAGCCTCGTTGTTCGCTGCTGCCTTGGTGATCTCGTCGGTCAGGCCGCTCCAGCCGCCGACGCGGTGAAGGCCGATCAGCGTCAGCGGAAGCAACGCCGCCACGATCACGAAGAACTGCAGGACCTCGTTGTAGATCGCCGCGGAGAGACCGCCGAGCGTGATGTAGAAGAGCACGACCATGGCCGCGACGAACAGCGCGGTCCAGCGCGGCCAGCCGAGCAACGCCTGGACGATCGTCGACAGCAGGTAGAGGTTGACGCCCGCGATCAGCAGCTGGGCCAGCGCGAAGGAGATCGCGTTCACCAGGTGCGCGCCCGGGCCGAACCGGCGGAGCATGAACTCGGGGACCGACCGGACCTTCGAGCCGTAGTAGAAGGGCATCATCACGACGCCGAGGAACAGCATCGCCGGGATCGCGCCGACCCAGAAGTAGTGGACCGTCGGCAACCCGAACTCCGCACCGGATGCGGACATGCCCATGATCTCGACGGCGCCGAGGTTGGCGGAGATGAACGCCAGCCCGGTCACCCACGCCGGCAGCGAGCGGCCGCTCAGGAAGAAGTCGACCGAGTCCGAGATGTGCCGCCGCGCGAGCAGTCCGATCCCGAGCACGAAGCCGAAGTAGATCGCGAGGATCGCGTAGTCGACGAACTGCGCGTCGATCAGCGTCTCCGCCATCACCGTCAACTGTCCAGTCAGCTGTCCCGTGACGTGACCTGCGAGGTGCGTGGACATGCACTTCCCTTC
>NZ_DASSCL010000164.1:0-17279 GCF_035697785.1 Nocardioides sp. | reverse complement strand
CGGGCGCCCGGCTCGGCGTCCCGGCCGACGGTCCCGGGTCGGTCGCGTCGTGGGGGCGGCGGATCCTCGCGTTGGTCATCGACTGGATCGCGTCACTGCTCGTGGCCTCGGCGCTGTTCGGCAGCGGCGTCTGGGGACAGGGCGCGGCCGCCTGGGCGCCGATGGGGGTGTTCCTCGTGGAAGCCGCCGTGCTCACCGCGCTCGTCGGCGGGTCCTTCGGGCAGCTCGCGCTCCGGCTTGCCGTCGTACGCCTCGACGGCCGGCCGGTGAACCTGCTGCAGGCGCTCGCCCGGACCGCGCTGATCTGCCTGGTGGTACCGCCGCTCGTATTCAACCGCGACAACCGCGGACTGCACGACCTGGCGGTTGGCACGATCACGCTGCGCCGCTGACGACCGCGCCGGCGTCGATCGCGGAGGATCAGAGGACATGGACGACCTGTCGCCGGAGGAGCGCGAGATCGTCGAGCTCGTACGACGATTCGTCGACGACGCCGTGCGGCCCGTGGCCAGAGAGCTCGAGCACGCCAACACCTACGCGGGCGAGCTCATCGACCAGATGAAGGAGCTGGGCGTCTTCGGCCTGGCCGTGCCGGAGCCCTGGGGAGGGGCGAGCGTGAGCGCGCCGTGCTACGTGCTCGTCACCGAGGAGCTCGCTCGCGGCTGGATGAGCCTGGCCGGCGCGATGGGCGGGCACACCGTCGTGGTCAAGCTGCTGCTCGACCACGGCACCCAGGAGCAGAAGGACCGTTACCTGCCCCGGCTGGCCACCGGCGAGCTGCGCGCGACCATGGCGCTCACCGAGCCGGGCGGCGGCTCCGACCTCCAGGCGATGCGCACGACCGCACGACGGGACGGCGACGACTACGTCGTGAACGGGTCGAAGACCTGGATCAGCAACGCCCGTCAGGCGGGACTGGTGGCTCTGCTGTGCAAGACCGACCCAACGGCCACGCCGGCGCACCGCGGGATCAGTGTGCTGCTGGTGGAGAAGGGGGCGGGCTTCACCGTTTCCCGCGACCTGCCCAAGCTGGGCTACAAGGGCGTGGAGAGCTGCGAGCTGTCCTTCGACGACATGCGCGTCCCCGCCTCGGCGCTGCTCGGCGTGGAGGAGGGCCAGGGCTTCGGCCAGATGATGCGCGGCCTGGAGGTCGGCCGCCTGCAGGTCGCCGCCCGGGCGCTCGGCGTCGGCCGCGCCGCGCTCGAGGACTCGTTGCGCTACGCGCAGGAGCGGGAGGCGTTCGGGCGGCCGATCTGGCAGCACCAGTCGATCGGCAACTACCTCGCGGACATGGCGACCCAGCTCACCGCGGCCCGGCAGCTCACGCTCTTCGCCGCCCGCAAGTACGACGCCGGCGAGCGCGCCGACCTGGAGGCCGGCATGGCCAAGCTGTTCGCCTCCGAGACCGCGATGAAGATCGCCCTCGACGCGGTGCGCATCCACGGCGGGTACGGCTACTCCACCGAGTTCGACGTCGAGCGCTACTTCCGCGACGCGCCGCTGATGATCGTCGGTGAGGGCACGAACGAGATCCAGCGCAACGTGATCGCGCGGCAGCTCGTCCGTCGCTCGGCCGAAGGCGGACCCCTGTGAGCGAGAGGCAGATCCTCACCGAGACCCTCGCCCCCGAGCCCGCCCACGCGCTGGCCGCCTTGCTGGACCTCGACCCCCTCCCCGACGACCGGCTGCCGCCGATGTGGCACTGGGTCTACCTGCTCGACCGTCGGCCGCACCGGGAGCTCGGGCCGGACGGGCACCCGCTGGTCGGAGTGCCAACCCCTCCCGGGCCGGGGATGAGGCGGATGTTCGCGGGCGGCCGGGTCACCACGCACGGCGTACTCCGCCTCGGCGTCGCCACCACCCGGACGACGCGGGTGCTGCGCTCGGAGGAGAAGTCCGGGCGGTCCGGCCCGCTCACCTTCGTCACCGTCGGCCACGAGATCAGCCAGCACGGGCGCGTGCTCGTGACGGACGAACAGGACATCGTCTACCGCGCGCCGGGGTCCGCACTCCGTCCGTCGCCGGCACCGGAGCAGGCCGCCGCCGCCCGACCGATGCTCACCCTCGACGTCGACGAGGCCTTCCTCTTCCGGTTCTCCGCGCTGACCTACAACGCGCACCGGATCCACTACGACCGCGCCTACGTGCGCGAGGAGGGGTACGACGACCTGGTCGTGCACGGTCCGCTGCAGGCGCTGATGATGACCGAGCTCTACCGGCGCCACGGCGTCGACCTGGTCGGCCGGGTCTTCGGCTACCGGCTCGTCGCGCCGATGACCGGTCCGCAGCGGATGGTCGTCGCCGCCGAGGCGGCCGGGCTCGACTCGGGGGTCCGGACGCTCAGCGAGCATGGCGTGCTGACCGCGACGGCCAATCTGACGGCGACGGGCTAGGAACCTAGGTCGGCTGCCGGGCGATCCGGAGCTGCGCCACGTCGAGGTATCCGACCCGGAAGCCGGCCTCGCAGTAGGCCAGGTAGAACTCCCACATCCGCCTGAACGTGTCGTCGAAGCCGAGCGCCGCGACGTCGTGCCAGTTGGCCAGGAAGCGCTCGCGCCACAGCCTCAGCGTGTGTGCGTAGTGCTGGCCCATCGAGGTCACACGGTCGACCCGCATCGTGGTGTGCGACGCGAGGGTCTCCTCGATTGCTCGGATCGACGGGAGCAACCCGCCCGGGAAGATGTACTTGTGCATCCAGGTGTAGGTGTCCCGGGTGGCCACCATCCGGTGGTGCTCGAGGAGGATCGCCTGGATCGCCACCCTGCCGCCTGGGGCGAGCCGCCGGTCGATGGCCGAGAAGTACGTCGGCCAGTACTTCTCGCCGACCGCCTCGATCATCTCGACGCTGACCACCGCGTCGAACTCACCGGTCTGGTCCCGGTAGTCGCGCAGCTCGATCCGCACCCGGTCGGCGACCCCGGCCTCCTCGACCCGCTGCTGGGCGAGCGCGGCCTGCTCCTTGGAGATGGTCAGCGTGGTCACCTGAGCGCCACGCCGGGCCGCCCGGATCGCGAGCGTGCCCCAACCGGTGCCGATCTCCAGCACGCGGCTGCCCGCGGTCACGCCCGCCTCGTCGAGGACCGCGTCCACCTTGGCGAGCTGGGCCGCTTCCAGGTCGTGAAGGGTGGGCGGCGGGTCGAGCCGCGGGAACAGCGCGGAGGAGTAGGACAGGGACGGGTCCAGGAACGCGGCGAACAGGTCGTTGGAGAGGTCGTAGTGGGCCTCGATGTTCTTCCGCGCCCCATGGACGGTGTTCTCCGGGTTGAGGCCGCGGGGAAGGACGGCGTGCCGCAGCCGGTAGAACAGCGGCTTGACCAGCGACGTGAGGCGCTCGGCGAACGGCGCGAGCAGGTCGGCGAGGTCGGTGCCCGGGGCGGGCCGCCACTCACCGGCCATGTAGGACTCGCCGATGCCGATCATCGGGCTCTGTCCGAGCCGGGCGAAGAACGCCCGCGGGTCGTCGACGAGCAGCGTCGGGTGGCCCAGGGTCCCCGCGCCGTACACCTCGCCGGTCGACAGGCGCGCCGTCACGGGGACGTGTCTGAGGATGCGCGCCACCACCCGCTTCGCGACCGCGCCTCGCACGCCGTACGCCGGAGGCGGTGCAAGGGCCTGCGAGGCGTTGCGTGCCGAGGGCTCGAGAGTGGTGCTCATCTACGCGATTCCTTTCGGAGCACGGTGTTGTTGCCGGGGGACCACCGGTAGCCGCCGGAGCCAGAGCCGGATGCCGTGCCAGCGGATCAACCCCGACACTCGGTGGGACGGGAGGGGGTTGCGCGCCACGGCTGCGAGCGTAGCCGGGAGCGTCACCGGTCGCAGCGGTCCGTGCACGGACCCGGTGAACACCGTCTCGTCGCCCTGGGTGAGCGCGATCGCGACCGCGACGTCGTCCTCCGTCAACCGGGTGCGGATGTCGTAGCGACCGTCCACGGTGAAGAACGGCGAGACGTAGAACTCCTTGTCGACCTCGGCCCTGCCCGTCTCCGTCACCGCGAGCGGGTAGCAGTGCCGTTCGCCGTAGGTGTTGTGCACCTCGGCCAGCACGCCCTCGAGGTGACCGTCAGCGTCGAAACAGAAGTACGTCGTCAGCGGGTCGAAGACGTAGCCGAGGGCGCGGGCGTTGGTGAGCGCGAGCACCCGGCGGGCGCTCCAGCCGATGCCCTGCGCGTCGAGGAAGGACCGCAGTTTCACCGTCCACGGCCGGTCGTCGTCGGGGGCGAGGTGGTCGCGGCTGCGGATCGAGAGGAACGGTCGCAGCCAGCGCGGGAACGCCACCTCGGGGTCGGCGACGTCGACCAGCCACATGGTGGTGCCGTGCGCGAACTCGTAGCGGAACGGCCGCGTGCGCCGGTGCGCGACCCGCGCCGGCACCCGCGCGGGTGCCGCAGCGAGGACGCTCACCAGGAGGCTCCCAGCGCGCGAGCAGCCTCGACGCCCGAGCGGCAGCCGTCCTCGTGGAAGCCCCAGCCGTGGTAGGCCCCGGCGAACGCGAGCCGGTCGGAGCTCAGCTCGGCGAGCCGGGTCTGCGCCGCCACGGAGGCGGCGGAGTAGGTGGGGTGGCGGTAGGTCATCGTCGCGACGACGTCGTCGGGGGCGGTCGACTCGTCGGGGTTCAGAGTGACCAGCAACGGGTCCGCCTCCGGGTGCCCCTGCAACCGGTTCATCCAGTAGGTGACCCGGGTGCGGTCGGTGAGCGTGTCGCAGTCCTCGAGCCGGTAGTTCCAGCTGGCGCGGCTCCGCTCGTGGGCGGGCAGGAACGTCGCGTCGCGGTGCAGCCAGGTCACGTTCGTGGAGTACCCGAAGACGCCGAGCACATCCATCTCCGCCTCGTCGGCGTCGGTGAGCAGCGCCAGCGCGCCGTCGGCATGGGTGGCGATGACCACCTTGTCGAACGCGTGGTGCTCGCTGGGACCCCCACTCGGAGGGACGACGTCGAGCTCCACCGCCTCGGGCTTGCGGCTCACCGCGGTCACCCGGTGGCCGGAGCGGACCACGTCGAGACGCGCGGTGATCGTCTCGACGTACGACCGGGACCCGCCGACGACCGTGTGCCAGGTGGGCGCGTCACCGAGGGCGAGGAAGCCGTGGTGGCGCAGGAAGGCGAAGAGGTACGCCGCCGGGTAGGCGAGCGCGTCACGATGGCCCATCGACCACACGCACGAGACGACCGGCAGCGCGTAGTGGGTGACGAAGTGCGCGTCGAAGCCGTGGGTCTCGAGGAACTCCCCGTAGGTCAGGTCGGGGTCGGCCGGTCCGTCCAGCAGGGCCAGCGCCTGCTTCTGGAACCGCCGGATGCCGCCCAGCAGCCGCCAGAACCTCGGATCGAGCAGCCGCCGGCGCTGCGCGAAGATGCCGTTTGCCTTGGTGCCGCCCTTGTAGCTGAGCCCGCAGCCCTCGCACGTGATGCTCATGCTCATCTCGGTCGGTCGGGTCCGCACGCCGAGCTCGCCGAAGAGCCGGCGCAGCATCGGGTAGGTGCGGTCGTTGAGCACGATGAACCCGGAATCGACCGGCACCGTCGCGCCGTCGGAGAGCTCCACGTCGTGGGTGTGGGCGTGCCCGCCGAGGCGGTCGTCGGCCTCGAAGAGGGTCACGTGATGCGTGGGCTGGAGCAGGTACGCGGCGGTCAGGCCGGACACACCGGCGCCGATCACGGCGACGGTGGGGCGCGGGTCACCGGTGGCAGAGAGGTCCGTCATGCACCGGGTTCGCAGCCCGTCGGGTCAGGGATTGGTCCGTCCTGTGACTTCCAGGCGCACCCGTTTGTTGCCCTTCCCCTTCGACTCGGTGCCGGTGACCCGGACGCCCTCCACCTCCGCGGTGCTGAGCACGTGCGTGCCACCGTCGGCCTGCTTGTCCAGCCCGACGATGTCGATGACCCGGAGCGGGTCGATCTCGCGGGGGATCAGGTTGGCCGCCGTACGGATCAGCGCGTGGTCCTCGTCGGCCACCTCCCGGCCGACGAACTCGACAAGGATCTCGTGCGCTGCCGCGATCTCCTCGTTGATCCGGGCCTCGACCTGGCGCCCGAACTCCGTCGACATCGAGGGGAGCGGGAAGTCGAGGCGGCCCTTGCCCGGGTCCATGTTGCCGCCGGTGACCGCGACCCGGTGGTCGGCCCACATCACGCCGCAGAGGATGTGCAGAGCCGTGTGCGTGCGCATGGTGAGGTGCCGGCGCTCCCAGTCGAGGACGCCCTCGGTCTCGGTGCCCTCGTCGGGCAGCGGCCCGTCGGGATCGAGCCAGTGCCAGATCCGACCCGAGTCGCGGGCGACGCGGGTCACCGCCGTCGCCTCCGTCCCCGGGCCCGAGGACGACCAGCGAAGCGTGCCGAGGTCGTGCGGCTGGCCGCCGCCTCCGGGGTAGAAGGCGGTCCGCGAGAGCGCGACGCGTCCGACCTCCCGGTCGACCGCCTCGACGGTGGCCTCGAAGTCACGCAGGTAGGCGTCCACCGCGAACAGCTCGCGCCGCGCCAGGTCGGCGGGGGCGTTCGGGGGCACCGGTCGGCCCGGCACGGCCATCGACGAACCTCCTCGGCTGCTCGCGAGAGCGTCGGCACCCGCTCGGCCGTGTCATTACCGGCTGGCCGTTCGGCGCCGTACGCTTCACAGCAGACCACATGTCCCGTCGAAAGTGGATCCATACATGCGCACCGACCGCGTCCTGAACCGCGTCCTCACCGGCGTCGCCGGATCCGCCCTGCTGCTCACGATGACGGCGTGCGGGGGCGACGAGCCGGCCGCCGACGAGTCGCAGGGGAGCGCCTCCTCGTCCGTCGCCTCCGCCGAGCCCTCGGAGGAGTCGGAGTCGGCCGAGCCGACCGAGACGACCGAGGAGGAGGTCAGCGGCGGGTACGACGCGGCCGAGCTCCTCGACAGGATGAAGGCCGCCATCGCCGACAACGAGTCCGCCCACGTGACGATGGAGATGACCGGCGGCCAGCAGATGTCGGGCGAGGGAGACGTCAGCTACGCCGGCGACGAGACGGCGATGCAGATGAACATGCAGATCCCGCAGATGGGCAGCGGGACGATGGAGATGCGCATGATCGACGGCGTGATCTACATGGCGATGCCGCCGCTCACCCCCAAGGGCAAGTTCTTCGAGATCGACACCAACGACCCCAACAGCCCGTTCGGCGATCTGGGCGGCGTCACGCAGGGCGACCCGCTCGCGACGTTCGACGCATTCGACGCGGGGCTCGAGGACGCGCGCTACGTCGGTGAGGAGGACGTCGACGGCGAGCAGCTCGACCACTACGTCCTCACCGTCGACGCTGAGAAGGCCGCCGAGGCGCAGGGCCAGCAAACCCAGCCGGGGATGCCCGAGACGATCACCTACGACATGTGGATCGACGACGAGGACCTGATGCGCCGCATCGAGTTCGACCTCGGCGACGTGGCCGGCGGGGGCGGCGGCATGGTGATGACGATGTCCGACTGGGGTACCCCAGTCACGGTGAAGGCGCCGCCGCGCACGGCGATCCTGCAGATGCCGGGCGGCGTTCCCGCCCAGTAGCCGGTGACGGCGGGGTCGGTGACCAGGCTCAGCGGCCGCGCATGTTCTGCCGGGCGCCCTTGAGGTTGGTCGGCATGGGGCCCTTCGGCAGCGGGATGTTGGACCGGTTGGCGTCGAGCGCCTTGAGCCGGGCCAGCACGTCGGT
Source organism: Nocardioides sp. (assembly GCF_035697785.1). Taxonomy (GTDB): domain Bacteria; phylum Actinomycetota; class Actinomycetes; order Propionibacteriales; family Nocardioidaceae; genus Nocardioides_B. Next base: position 9,616 of record NZ_DASSCL010000164.1, on the reverse strand, counting down.
CATCTCGGCGGGCTTGACCGCGCGGCCGAGCTTCTGGACGTGCTTGGCGACCCGCGACACCGGGACGGCGCCCGCGTAGACGTTCGGGTCGCCGACGATCACCTCGTGGATCGGCGTCTCGGACGCGACCCGCTCGTGCTTGCGGCGCTCGTTGGCGAGCAGCGGCTTCAGCCGGTTGGGGTTGCCCTCACCGACCAGCACGATGCCGGGCGGGCCGACGACGCGGTGCACGAGGTCCTGGTTCTTGTTGAACGCGATCGCGGAGTCGGTCTTCCAGCCGCGTCGCAGCAGCCCCAGCGCGGCGTACGCGGCGCCGGGCTGCCCCTCGATCTGGGTGTACGCCGCGTTCTGGGCTCGTCGTCCGAACACCACGAGCGCGGCCAGCAGGCCGATGAGCACGGCGGTGAGCACATCGAGGATCCAGCCGCCGGGCAGGAAGTAGAACAGCAGGAAGCCGAGCGCGCCGGCGACGAGGAAGGTGCCGAGGAGGATGAGGCCGATCCGGGGGTCGGACTTCTTGGTCATCCGGTAGCTGGCGACGATCTGCTTGAGCCGGCCCTGCTTCTTCTCGGCGGCGGGCTTGTCCTGCTTGGCCATGGCGTGCTGTGCCTCTCACGGGTGGTCGGGACCACCGAGCTCTGCGGAAACTTGCGGTCGCGTCAGTCTACGGCGGAGACGAGTCCGGCTTCGCGCTGGGCGACCGCCTGCTGGTAGAGCCGGCCGGCCCGGTAGGAAGAGCGCACGAGCGGGCCGGACATGACCCCGGAGAACCCGATCTCGTCGGCCTCGTCCTTGAGCTCGACGAACTCCTCCGGCTTGACCCACCGCTCGACGGGGTGGTGCCGCACCGAAGGGCGGAGGTACTGGGTGATGGTGATCAGCTCGCAGCCGGCGGCGTGCAGGTCGCGCAGCGCCTGCGACACCTCCTCGCGGGTCTCGCCCATGCCGAGGATCAGGTTCGACTTGGTGACCAGCCCGAAGTCACGGGCGGCCGTGATCACGTCGAGGGACCGCTGGTAGCGGAACGCGGGGCGGATCCGCTTGAAGATCCGCGGGACGGTCTCGACGTTGTGGGCGAGCACCTCGGGCCGCGACTCGAACACCTCCTCCAGGAGGTCGGGCTTGCCGTTGAAGTCGGGGATGAGGTTCTCCACGCCGGTGTCGGGGTTGAGCTCGTGGATGGCCCGCACGGTCTCGGCGTACAGCCAGGCACCGCCGTCGGGGAGGTCGTCGCGGGCGACGCCGGTGATGGTGGCGTAGCGCAGCCCCATCGTCTGCACGGACTCGGCCACCCGGCGCGGCTCGTCGCGGTCGAGCGGGTCGGGCTTGCCGGTGTCGATCTGGCAGAAGTCGCAGCGTCGCGTGCACTGGTCGCCGCCGATGAGGAAGGTCGCCTCGCGGTCCTCCCAGCACTCGAAGATGTTGGGGCAGCCCGCCTCCTGGCAGACCGTGTGCAGACCCTCGGACTTCACCAGCTGCTGCAGCTCGGTGTACTGCGGCCCCATCCTCGCCCGCGTCTTGATCCACTCGGGCTTGCGCTCGATCGGGGTCTCGGCGTTGCGGACCTCCAGGCGGAGCAGCCGGCGGCCGTCCGGGGCCACGGAGCCGCTCTCGGACGTGGGGCGCGAGGGGGCTTGAGTCACCTGCCCAACTGTACGCCGCGGGACGAATCGCCCTCAGGGCACGTCGCGACGCCGGAACACCAGCACCGAGACGACCAGCGTGGCCAGGAGCAGCAGCCCCAGGTAGGTCGCCCCGTGACCGATCCCGAGCTGGTAGGACTGGTCGCACACGTCGAGGCTGGGCGCGCAGCGGATGTCGTCGTCGAACACGCGGGTGCCGTCGCGGACCCAGGCGAGGACGTTGTTGGCGAGGCTCCAGTCGCCGGCCCGCTCCATCGGCAGCGAGACGACCAGCGCCTCCCCGGCGGCGGCGTACGCGAACAGGACGGCCACCGTCGCGATGGTGCGGCGCAGCAGCATCGTCAGCGCGTAGCCGCCGAGTGCGGCCCCGCCCACGAGCAGCGTCCCGCGCAGGGCCGTCAGCCGGATGTCGCGCAGCACGTCGCCCGACGGCGCCAGACCCCGGGCGTCGGCGACCAGGGTGAGCACGACCCAGAAGCCGCCGATCAGCACCCCGGCAGCGACGAGACCGCCGGCCAGGACGGCCGCACCCTTCATCAGCCAGACCCGCGGCCGGCGCGGCTCGAAGAGCAGCTGGTTGCCCATCGACCCGGTCTGCCAGTCGGACCCGGCGAACGTCGCGCCGACGATGATGAGCAGCGCGGTCAGGATCACGATGAGCACCACGCCCCGGACGTCCACGACGCGACCCAGGTCGAGCTCGGCGCGGCTCAGGTAGTCCTCGACGCGCGGCACCATGAAGTTGTCGCACTGCGCCGCGACGGTGTCGGGGCCGAAGAAGTCGGTGGGGTTCTCGCGGCAGTCGGCGAGATCCTCCTTCAGCTGTGGGTCGTCGGCGGCGAGCTGCGCCTGGGCCTCCGCGCGGGCCCGCTCCTGGGCCGACACCGGACGTGTGTCCCACAGCGCCGTGCCCGCCAGCAGCGCGGTCAGCAGGGTCGCCGTGAGCAGCAGGAGTACGACGGCGCGACGGGAGCGGAACCGGTTGAGCTCGACGCCGAGGAGCCTCACGCCGCACCTCCTGCTTCGCTGGCCGCCGGCTCACGGCCGAGCGTGGCGTCCTGGGTGAGCTCCAGGAAGACCGACTCGAGGTCGCCCCGGACGGGAGTCAGCCCGCGCACGAACACACCTCGCTCGGCGAGCGCGCGCGTGACGTCCTCCGGGTGCGCGGCGCCCTCGACGTCGAGGTGGTCGCCGTCGGGGGTGACCCGGTAGCCGGCGTCCTGGAGATGCCGGGCAGCGGCGGCCTGGTCGGCCACCCAGACCCGCACCACGGACAGCGTGTTGTCGCCGACGAGGTCGTCGACCCTGCCCGACGCGATCAGCCGGCCGTCGCCGATGATCGACACCGAGTGGCAGACCTGCTGCACCTCGGCGAGGTTGTGCGAGCTGAGCAGCACCGTCACGCCGCTCTCGCCGAGCTCGCGGATCATGTCGCGGATGTCGCGGATCCCGGCCGGGTCGAGCCCGTTCGTCGGCTCGTCGAGGATCAGCAGGTCCGGTGACTTGAGCAGCGTCGCGGCGATGGCGAGCCGCTGCCGCATGCCGAGCGAGTAGCCGCCGTACCGCTCCCGGTCCCGACCTTCGAGCCCGACCTGCACGAGCGCGGAGTCGACAGCGTCGTACGGGATGCCCGCGGAGCCGGCCAGGAGCTGGAGGTTCTTGCGGCCGGTGAACGTGGGCACGAACTTCGGTTCCTCGACCACTGCGCCGACGCGCTGCATGACCGACGGCAGCGCGCGGGGGACCGGCTCGCCGAACAGCCGCATCTCGCCGCGGGTGGGCCGGGCCAGGCCGAGCAGCAGCCGGATCGTGGTCGTCTTGCCGGAGCCGTTGGGACCGAGGAAGCCGTGCACACCTCCGGCCGGGACGGCAAGGTCGAGGTCGTCGACGGCGACGATGCTGCGACCCATCCGGGTGCGGTAGACCTTCCGCAGCCCGGACGTCTCGATGACCGGGTGGTCGGTCGTGGTGGACATGGCACAAGCCTTGCCTACGCGCTTGCGCGCCGGGTCACCGACACGCCCTCAGCGCAGTGCCGCCGCCGGGTCGATCAGGCGCGGTGCGCGACCGGGCTCCGGCTTGGCCGCGTAGTCCGGGGTGGGGTCGTACGGCGCCCAGGCGAGCATCTCGCGCAGGTGCTTCTCCATCGCGGGGGCGACCTCGGGCACCGTGACGTCGCGGCCGAGCTCGGTGCTCAGCGAGGTGACGCCCGCGTCGGAGATGCCGCAGGGTACGAAGGTGTCGTACCAGGCGAGGTCGACGTCGCAGTTCAACGCGAACCCGTGCATGGTCACGCCGCGGCTGACCCGGATGCCGATGGCACCGATCTTGCGCTCCGGGCCCGTCGAGTCCGCGGCCAGCCAGGCACCGCTGCGGCCGGGCACCCGGGCGGTCGCGACCCCGAAGTCCGCGCAGGTGGCGATCATCGCCTCCTCGATCCGGCGCACGTAGTCGACGACGAGCACGTGGTCGGGGAGCCGCACGATGGGGTAGCCGACCAGCTGCCCGGGACCGTGGAAGGTGATCTTGCCGCCGCGGTCGACGTCGATGACCGGGGCGCCGGCGACAGCCGGCCGCTCGTGGGGGTCGGTGCGCTTGCCGGCCGTGTAGACGGGCGGGTGCTCGAGGAGCAGGACGGTCTCGGGGCCGCCCGCGACGACGCTCGCGTGCACCTCGCGCTGCAGCTGCCACGCCGCGCCGTACTCCAGCGCGTCGTCGCCGAAGCCGACGACGCGATAGTCCATCTCGCTCACCCGGCCGAGCCTACGCCCCGGGCGACGGGGCCTCGTCGGGCTCTCCTTGGGTGGATGCAGTTCAATGAGACCCACGCGTCTCGGTCCTCCGTCGAAAGGTTCAGCCGGTGTCGACTGCCTCCCACATCCGACGTTCGAGGCGTTGGGTCCTGCCGCTCGTGGTGGTGCTGGCCTGGCTCTTCATCGGCGGACCCCTGGGCTCGTTCGCCGGCCAGCTCTCCACGGTGCAGGAGAACGACAACGCCGCGTTCCTGCCGCAGAGCGCGGAGTCGACCATCGCGCAGGAGAGGCTCACCGAGTTCGCCGGCGACGAGAGCGTGCCGGCGACCGTGGTCTTCGAGCGGGAGGGTGGGCTGACCGAGGACGACCTGACGCTGATCGGGCAGTACGCCGACGACATGCGCGAGGTCGACAACGTCGATGCCGCCGGGGTGCAGGGCCCGGTGCCGTCCGAGGACGGTGCGGCGGCCCAGGTGGTCGTGCCGATCGCCACCTCGGACGGTGAGGAGCTGCAGGTCGCCGTCGACGACCTGCGCCTCGTCCTGGAGGACACCCCTGACGGCCTGACCGCGCTGGTCGGCGGGCCGGGCGGCGTGCTCGGCGACTTCATCGAGGCGTTCGGCGCAATCGACGGGCTGCTGCTCGGCGTCGCCCTGCTCGTCGTCCTGTTCATCCTGCTCGTGGTGTACCGCTCGCCCGTGCTGCCGTTCGTCGTGCTGTTCTCCGCGGTGCTGGCCCTCGGCCTGGCCTCGGCGGTGATCTACGGGCTGGCCAAGAACGACCTGCTCGACCTGAACGGCCAGAGCCAGGGCATCTTGTTCATCCTCGCCGTCGGCGCCGCGACCGACTACTCGCTGCTGATCGTCGCCCGTTACCGCGAGGAGCTGCGCGACACGGAGTCGAAGTACGACGCGATGCGCAAGGCCTACCGGGGCGCCTTCGAGCCGATCGTCGCCTCCGGGCTGACGGTGATCCTCGGGCTGCTCTGCCTGCTCCTGTCCGACCTGTCCAGCCTGCAGGGGCTCGGCCCGGTCGGCGCCATCGGCATCGCCGGTGCGATGTTCGCCTCGCTGACGCTGCTCCCGTCCGCGCTGGTGCTGCTGGGGCGGCGCGCGTTCTGGCCCTACCGGCCCAGCTACGGCTCGGAGCACACAGACGCCAAGGGCATCTGGGGCAGGGTGGCCCGGCTCGTCGGACGCCGCGCCCGCGCGGTCTGGGTGACCACGTTCCTGCTGCTCGCTATCGCCGCGGCGTTCGTGCCGACCCTCGACGAGGACCCGGTCCCGCAGACCGAGCTGTTCCTGACCCAGGTCGACTCCGTGGACGCCCAGGAGATCCTCGACGCGCACTTCGACGCCGACCAGTCGAGCCCGGTCCACGTCGTCACCCCGGAGGACCAGCTGGACGCCACGCTGGAGGTCCTCCGCGACCACCCGGGCATCGCCGCCGAGGGCGTGGCGCCGCTGCCCGACGTGGGCGGTGAGGGTGCCGCGGGTGTCCCGGCGCCGAGGGTCGTCGACGGCGAGGTGATCGTGTTCGCGCCGCTCACCGACCCGGCCGAGTCCGCCGCCGCGACCGCCACCGTGCGGGACCTGCGCACCGACCTCGACGAGGTCAGCGAGGACGTGGTCGTCGGTGGTCAGACCGCGATCCTGATCGACACCCGCGACACGACGTCCCGGGACCGGGCGGTGGTGATCCCCGCGATCCTCGCGGTGATCTTCGTCGTGCTCGCGCTGCTGCTCCGCTCGCTGCTTGCCCCGGCGCTCCTGCTGGTGGCCAACGTGCTGTCCTTCGGGGCCACGCTCGGCATCAGCGCGCTGTTGTTCAAGTACGTGTTCGACTTCCCGGCCTCCGACCCCTCCACGTCGCTGATCGGGTTCGTGTTCCTGGTGGCGCTGGGCATCGACTACTCGATCTTCCTGATGACCCGTGTGCGGGAGGAGTCGATCAAGCAGGGCACGCACCCGGGTGTGCTCAAGGGCCTGTCGGTGACCGGTGGGGTGATCACGTCGGCGGGTGTCGTGCTCGCCGCGACCTTCGCGGCGCTCAGCGTGGTGCCGATCCTGTTCCTGGCGCAGATCGCGTTCATCGTCGCGTTCGGCGTGCTGCTCGACACCCTGGTGGTGCGGTCGCTCCTGGTGCCCGCGCTCAGCTACGACCTGGGCCCGCGGGTCTGGTGGCCGTCGAGGCTCTGGCACACGCCCGACCACGCCGACCCGGAGACCGCGGAGATGCTGCACCTGGGGCGGGAGGACGGCGTCAAGGTCGACTGACTCCTCCCGGCCGCTCTGCGGGCTGTGGACGAGCGCCGTCGCGGTCCGGCGATCTCGGCGAGAGTGGGTGGATGCAGCCTCGTCACGTCCGACGCCGGACCCGTGCCGTGCACGCGGTCGTCGCGTTGGCCATCGGTGCGGTGGTCGTGACGGGCGGCGTGGCGTGGTGGGCCGCCCCGGCGGTGGAGCCGTCCGTGGGCGAACTGCCACCATCCGCTCGTCCCGCTCCCGTCGCCGCGATTCCGGCGTCCGGCCCGGCCGTGCGGGCGGCCGCGGTGCTACGCGTCTGGGACCGAGCGCGGGCGGCCGCGTGGGCGCGCGGCTCGGTCGGCGCCCTGCGACGGTTGTACGTCAGCGGTGCGGGCGCATCCGACGTACGCCTGCTGGAGGCGTACGGCGAGCGCGGGCTGCGCGTGCGTGACCTGCGGGTGCAGGTGCTCTCGATCGACGTGCTGGACCGACGGCCGGGGGAGTGGCGGCTGCGGGTCACCGACCGGCTCGCCGCCGGCACCGCGGTCGGGCCGTCGGTGCGGCAGCCGTTGCCCCGCGACCGGGCCAGCAGGCGCATTCTGCGGCTGGTGCGCGACGAAGGCGCGTGGCGGATGGCGGTGGTGCGCTAACGGGCCAGCGCGGAGCGGAGCCGCTTCTCCAGCGTGTCGTGCTCGAAGGTGAACCCCTCGTCCAGCAGCCGTCGTGGCTCGATCCGCTGCGAGCCGAGCACCTCGGAGGAGATCGCGCCGAGCACCTTCTCCACCGGCCAGCCCGGGACCCGGAAGACGTACGGGCGCCCGAGCTCGGCCGCGAGCACGCGGCCGAACTCGGCGTTGGTCCTGGGCTCCGGGCCGCTCATGTTGTAGGGACCCCGCGCCTGTTCGTTCGCGGCGAGCCAGGTCGCCGCCCGCACCCAGTCGTGCATCGAGATGGTGGGGAAGAACTGGCGGCCGGACCCCACGGGCGCGCCGAGTCCCGCCTGGAAGATCAGCTTGATCGGCGGGAGCGCGCCGCCGCTCCTGTCCAGGACGGGAGAGGTGCGCAACACCACCACTCGGGCACCTGCCTCTGCGGCCGGTCGGGCGGCGTCCTCCCAGTCGCGGCAGACCCCACCCATGAACGTGTCTGCGTCGGTAGCCGCGTCCTCGGTGAGCACCTGGTCGCCGCGGTCGCCGTAGCCGGCGGTGCCGCACTGGGCGAGCAGCGCGGGCTTCCGATCGGACTCGGCCACCGCCTTCGCCAGCGTCCCGGTGGTGGCGACCCGGCTGGCGCGGAACTTGCTCTGGTAGGCCCGGGTGTAGGGCCAGCGCCCCAGCGGCGCGCCGGAGAGGCAGGCCACCACGTCGGCGGACTCGATCACCTCGTGGTCGGCCGTCCCGGCGTACGGGTCCCACGTCGACTCGTTGGCCGACATCGCTTCGCCGCGCACCAGGCGTACGACGTCGTGGCCCTCGCGCGCCAGGTGGTCACGCCATGCCGTCCCCAGGAACCCCGATGCACCCGCCAGCACGAATCTCATGCTTCCGACCCTACGGGTCGCCGGGTGGTGGGGCCTGTCGAGACACCACGTGTGGTCGAGCTTGTCGAGGCCGATCCCGTTATGCACAAGGGATCCGTGGCACGGATTCTGTCGGTGGTCGCCGCTAGGTTGATCGGTATGGAACCGGTGGTGGACGACCTCGAGCGACAGCGCGTCGCTGCCGCCATCGTCGAGTCCAACGCTGCTCTGCTGGAGGTGGAGGCGCGCCAGTTCGTGCTCGCCGCGCAGTGGGCGGACCTGCACCCCATGTCCACGGGGACGGTGCTGCCGGGGACCGAGCGTGCGCGGCGGTACGGCGGGGACGGGACGCCGTTCGCGGGTGAGTTCGCGGCCGCCGAGCTCGGTGTGCTGCTGGGCCGGTCTCACGTCGCCGCGGCCACCCTCATGGCCGACGCCCTGGACGTCCGGCACCGACTGCCCAGGCTCTGGGCCGCGTTGTTGGCCGGGTCGGTGCGGGTCTGGCAGGCCCGGCACGTCGCCTCCCGCACCCGGGCCACCGGACTCACCCTGGCCCAGGCCCGGCAGGTCGACGAGACCACGACGCCGTACCTGACCACCCTGCCCTGGGGCCGGTTCGTCGACCTGCTCGAGGCGCGGATCATCGCCGCCGACCCCGACGCCGCCGAGGCCCGCCGGGTGGCCGCGGAGCTGGACCGGTTCGTGGTCACCGGCCAATCCAACGAGCACGGCCTGAAGACCCTGGTCGCGAAGGCGACCGCGGGTGAGGTGATCTACCTGGTCGCGATGGTGGACCGGATCGCCGAGATCCTGCTCCACCACGGCGACACCGACCCGGTCGGCGCCCGCCGCTCCAAGGCCCTCGGCATCCTCGCCCATCCGGCCCGCGCGCTCGCGCTGCTGCGGTCGGCCAGCTCGGTGGGCGGTGACCAGGTCTCGACGGGCTCGACCACCGGCGGTGACGTTCCGCTGCCGCCGGCGACCCTCTACGTGCACGTATCCCGGGAATCGATGCAGACCGGGGACGGGGTGGCGCGGATGGAGGGCGTCGGCCCGCTCACCATCGGCCAAGCCTCCGAGTTCCTCCGGCACTCCCACGTCACCATCCGACCGGTGATCGACCTCGACCACGACCGGCCGGTGGACGGCTACGAGGTCCCCGACCGGCTCCGCGAACAGATCCACCTCCGCTCACCGGCGTCGGCGTTCCCGTACTCCTCGGCCACCGGACGCCGGATGGACCTCGACCACACCATCCCCTGGGTCACGGGCTCGCCCACCGAGAGCACCGGGCCACCCGGTCAGACGAGGATCGGGAACCTCGGCAAGCTCACCCGGTTCGAACACCGAGTGAAGACCCACGGCAAGGGTTGGCGACACCGACAACCCGAGCCCGGCGTCCACCACTGGCGGACACCCACGGGCCACCAGTTCACCGTCGACCACACCGGCACC
>NZ_DASSCL010000163.1:0-6963 GCF_035697785.1 Nocardioides sp. | reverse complement strand
TCGGGGTCGCAGATCGCCTTGGCCTGCCGGAACAGGTCGAGCACGTCGGGCGAGTACATCGTCGCGAGCAGCTCGGACCGTGCCCGGCCGTCGCCGTGCTCGCCCGACATGGTGCCGCCGTACGACGCGACCAGCCGGGCCGCCTCCTCGACGAACCGGCGGAACCCGGCCCGGCCCGCGGTGTCACGCAGCCCGAAGTCGATCCGCACGTGCACGCAGCCGTCGCCGAAGTGCCCGTAGGGCACCCCGTCGAGGCGGTGGTCGACGAGGAGGGCGTCGAAGGCCCGGAGGTACTCGCCGAGGCGGTCGGGCGGGACGGCGGCGTCCTCCCAGCCGGCGTGCGCCGGGGAGGCGAGGCTGCGGGCGGCGAGGCCGGCGCCGTCCTCCCGGATCCGCCACAGCGTCGCCTGCTCGGACCGGTCGGTGACGACCCGTGCGTCCGCGGCGCCGCCCGCGTCGGCGATCACTGCGCGTGCCCGGTCGACCGCCTCGGCCTCGGTGTCGGCGGCGAGCTCGGCGAACAGCCAGGCCGCACCGCGCGGCAGGTCGGGGGTCGCGCCGCGCCGGGCGCGGACCACCTCGACGATGCGCTGGTCGAGACCCTCGCAGGCCACCAGCGGGTGGTGCAGCAGGCCGGGCACGTCGTCGGCCGCGTCGAAGATGGAGGGGTAGCCGAGCACCGCGAGCACCCGGTACGCCGGGTCGCGCACCAGTTGCACGGTGGCGCCCAGCACCACGGCGAGCGTGCCCTCGCTGCCGACCAGGAACCGGTCGAGCCGGCGTCCGTGCTCGGGCAGCAGCTGCTCGAGTGCGTAGCCGGAGACCTGGCGCGGGAACCGACCGAGCTCGGTGCGGATCGTGCCGAGGTTGGCCTGCACGAGCTCGTCGAGCCGGCGGGCGGTGTCGCCCGAGGTCGTCGAGAGCCGCTCACCGCTCCCGGTGACGACGTCGAGGGCGACCACGTTGTCGGAGGTGCGGCCGTAGCCGAGGGCCCGCGAGCCGCAGGCGTTGTTGCCGATCATGCCGCCGACGGTGCACCGGGTGTGCGTTGACGGGTCCGGCCCGAAGCGGAGGCCGTGCGGCAGGGCCGCGCTCTGCAGCGTGGCGTGCACGACTCCGGGATCCACCTCCGCGGTTCCGGCCTCGGCGTCGATGCCGCGGACCCGGTTGAGGTGCTTGCGGGTGTCGACGACCAGGCCCGGCCCCACCGCGTTGCCCGCGATCGACGTACCCGCGCCGCGCATGGTCAGCGCAGTGCCGGTGGCGCGGGCGGTCTCGACCGTTGCGACCAGCTCGTCGACGTGGCGTGGCCGGACCACCGCGAGTGGCGGCACCCGGTAGAGCGAGGCGTCCGACGCGTAGAGCGCCCGGGCGACCGTCGAGTCGTCGACGTCGGTCACCCCGGCGCGGCGTAGCTCGGCGACGACGGCGGCCGCCTCCGAGGGCGCCGTCACCACAGCTCGAGGGAGCCGCGCAGGATCGACGCGGCGTCGTCCTCCGTGACGTCCTTGGGTGCGGTGGCCAGCAGCCGCTGCTGCTTGAGGGTGCCCTCGACGAGGTCCGGGACGTCGGACTCGCCGTAGCCGACCGCTCCCAGACCGTTGGGGATGCCGATGTCGCGCATCAGGTCGGCGAGCACGTTGGGCAGCAGCTCGCGCAGGTCGTCGGGTCGGTCGGCGCCGGGTGCGAGCATCTCGGCCGCGCGGACGTGCCGCTCCGGGTCGGCGTCGAAGGTGAACCGGAATGCCTCCGGCGCGGTCAGCGACACCGCCATCCCGTGCGGCACCATCGCGTGGTCGTCGGGGTAGTCGACGGGGCGGAAGTCGCGCACGCGTCCCGCCACCGGGTAGGCGTTGGCGTGCGGGATGTGCACGCCTGCGTTGCCGAACCCCATGCCGGCGAAGGTCGCGGCCAGCGACATCTGCTCGCGGGCCTCCTGGTCGTCGCCGTTGCGGACGGCGGTGCGGAACGACCCGGCGAGCAGCCGCAACGACTTCTCCGCCCACATGTCGGCGATCGGGTTGGACCCGCAGTAGGGCACCCGCTGTTCGGGGCTCTTCCGCTCATACGACGAGAACGGCCGCGCGGTCCAGGACTCGAGGGCGTGGCACAGGATGTCCATGCCCGCGGCCGCCGTCACCCCGGGCGGTTGGGTCAACGTGAGCAGCGGGTCGACGACGGCCAGGGTCGGCCGCAGCCGCGGGTGGCTGATCCCGGACTTCACCTTCTGCTCCAGCACGTCGAGCACGCAGATCGTGGTGCTCTCGCTGCCGGTCCCGGTCGTCGTGGGCACCGCGACGAGCGGGGCGAGCGGGTGCTCGGGCGCACGGCCGCCGCCGACGGGGGCGTTGACGTAGTCGATGAGCTCGCCCGGGTTGGTGGTCATCAGGTCGACGGCCTTCGCGGTGTCGATGGCCGATCCGCCACCGACCGCGACGAACGCGTCCCAGGGACCCGAGGACCGTGCGTGGTCGATCGCCTCCTGCAGGCTCTCGTCGGTGGGCTCCACGTGCGCACCGTCGTACACCCGCGCCTCGATCCCGAACGACGCCATCTGGTCGGCCACGCGCTGCGGGTGCCCGGTCGCGGCCACGCCCGGATCGGTGACCACCAGCACGCGGCGTACGCCGTACAGCGACAGGTCGTAGCCGATCTCGTCGGACGCCCCGGGGCCGAACTTCAGCTGGGGCGCGCCGTAGGTGAAGACGCCTTCCGGGTTCGCGGGCAGCTGCATCAGTCGTTCCCCTTCAGCTCGGTCAGTGCGTGACGCGCGGCGGACAGCAGGTCGAGGCCGAGCGCCTCGTCGCAGTCGACCCACGCGGCGAGGTCGGTGGACCCGTCGACCTCGACGACGCGAGGGTCCACGCCCTCGGACTCCGGGGTCAGCGCGGCCCGGAAGATCAGGTGGATGCCGTGGTAGTCCTCGACGAGGCCGTCGGAGCGTGGCCCGGTGAAGTGCGAGCTGTGCACGTCGGCCAGCTGCCCGGGCACGACGTGCAGTCCGGTCTCCTCGTAGACCTCGCGGACGAGCGCGTTGCGCGGCTCCTCACCGTGGTCGATCCCACCACCGGGGAGCGTCCACCGCCCCGGGATCCGGGTGCGGTCCGACATCCGGGTCAGCAGCACGCAGTGGTCCCTGGTGAGGAGGGCGTAGGCCGCGACCCGCTGGCGCTTCGGTGGGACCACGTCTGCGGACATGGCGCCGAGTCTAGGGGCGGGTGTCGGCAGCAGCTCGGCGTGAGTCGGCGCACACCCCTCGTGACAGTCGTTTTACTCACCAACTTCCTGGGGAGGATCCGGGTTTCAGAGGGAGAACCAACCGGAGGGACGATGAGCGTCGAGGCCACCGCCACCCAGCACGTCGTGCCCGATCGCCGGCCGCCAGCGGCGCGGGACCCGTTCTTCGACAACGCGAAGCTGCTGCTCGTGATGCTGGTGGTGATCGGCCACTCCTGGGTGCTGATGCCCGAGGCCCCGTCGGCCTTCCCCGCCTACACCTTCCTCTACGCCTGGCACGTGCCGGCGTTCGTCCTCGTGACCGGGTACCTGTCGCGCAGCTTCACCTACAGCCGCGCCAACCTGCGCAGGCTGATGACCACCGTCGTCGCGCCGTACCTCGTGTTCGAGACCCTGTTGGCCATGTTCCGGGTGGCGGTCGGCAAGGAGTCGATGGGCAGCCCGCTGTACCTCGACCCGCACTGGCCGATGTGGTACCTCGCCGTGCTGTTCCTCTGGCGGCTCGCGACGCCGCTGCTCACCCGAGTGCCCCAACCCATCGTGGTAGCTGTCGTGGTGAGCCTGCTCGGCGGCCTGATCGACGTGGACCTGTTCGACGTCTCGCGGGCCACCGGGCTGCTGCCGTTCTTCGTGCTCGGTCTGACGATGCGCCGCGAGCAGTTCGACTGGCTGGCCCGGGCGCGGGTCCGCACCGTCGCCTTCGCCGCGCTCGCCACCGCGTTCGTCGTGGCGGCCGTGGTCGCGGAGCCCCTCAGCACCGAGTGGCTGTACTGGCGGTCGTCCTACGACGCGATGGGTGTCAGCGTCTGGCAGGGCATGTCGTCCCGCGCGGCGCTCCTGGTGGTCGCCGGGGTGCTGGCGCTGTCCGCACTCTCCCTCGTGCCGCGGTCGCAGCGCTGGTTCACCCCACTCGGGGCCGCCAGCCTGGTCGTCTACCTCTGCCACGGGTTCTTCGTGAAGGCCGCCCAGTACGCCGACGCGGGGAGGTGGGTCCGGCTCGACGAGGTCACCTCGTTCGTGATCGTCACCGGCGCCGCCGCCCTGCTCGCCCTGGCCCTGGCGGCCACACCCGTGTCACGGCGGCTGAACAAGCTGGTGGACCCGATCAGCACGGCCGTCGAGGACACTCCCGGGATCCTGCCGCCGCACCACCACCGCGAGCACGCCCAGCACCGGCTGGCCCTGCACCGCAACCACCCGGAGCGCTTCTAGCCCCCCGGTGACGAGCGCTGGGTCCGTGGCGGCTCGGCTGGTCCTGGTGGGGTCGCGTCGACGCGTTCGATCTCGACGCGGAAGGGCCCGCCCTCGCTGCGCGAGGGCGGGCCCTTCTTGCTCGATCTGGCTTGTAGCTACCAGAGCCGACTGCGTCAGTTCTGGTACGAGCCGAAGTCGAAGTCGTCCAGCGCCACGGCCTGGCCCCCGGCGTTGCCGAAGTCGTAGTCGTAGTCGCCGTACCCGGTGACCGAGTAGGCGTTGGCTCGCGCCTCCTCGGTCGGTTCGACCCGGATGTTGCGGTACCGCTCCAGGCCGGTGCCGGCCGGGATCAGCTTTCCGATGATCACGTTCTCCTTCAAGCCACGCAGCGAGTCGGACTTGCCGTGGATCGCCGCGTCGGTGAGGACACGCGTGGTCTCCTGGAAGGACGCCGCCGACAGCCACGACTCGGTGGCCAGCGACGCCTTGGTGATGCCCATCAGCTGCGGACGGCCGGCCGCGGGCTTGCCGCCCTCGGAGACCACCCGACGGTTCTCCTCCTCGAACAGGACTCGGTCCACCAGCTCCGACGGGAGCATGTGGGTGTCGCCCTGCTCGAGCACGAGGACCCGACGCAGCATCTGCCGCACGATGATCTCGATGTGCTTGTCGTGGATCGACACACCCTGGCTGCGGTACACCGCCTGGACCTCGTCCACCAGGTGCTCCTGGGCGCGACGGACGCCGAGGACGCGAAGCACGTCCTGCGGGTCCTCGGTGCCCTGCGTGAGCTTCTGCCCGACCTCGACGTGGTCGCCGTCGGCCACCAGCAGGCGCGAGCGCTTGCTGACGGGGTACTCCTGCACCTCGGAGCCGTCGTCGGGGGTGACCAGGACCTTGCGGGCCTTGTCGGTCTCCTCGATCTCGACCCGGCCGGCGGCCTCGGTGATCGGGGCACGGCCCTTGGGCTGACGCGCCTCGAACAGCTCGACCACACGGGGCAGACCCTGGGTGATGTCGTCCGCGGAGGCCACACCACCGGTGTGGAAGGTCCGCATCGTCAGCTGCGTGCCGGGCTCACCGATGGACTGGGCGGCGATGATGCCGACCGCCTCACCGATGTCGACCAGCTTGCCGGTCGCGAGCGAACGGCCGTAGCACTTGGCGCAGGTGCCGGTCTTGGCGTCACAGGTGAGCACCGAACGGACCTTCACCTCCTCGATGCCGGCGGCCACGAGCTCGTCGATCTTGACGTCGCCGAGGTCCTCACCGGCGGCGGCGAGCACCTCGCCCGTCTCCGGGTGGGTGACCTCGACGGACGCCGAGCGGGCGTACGCCGCGGTCTCGGCGTTCTCGTCCTTGACCACGACGCCGCTGTCGAGCCGCTGGCCGATCCGCTTGGGCAGACCACGCTCGGTGCCGCAGTCGTCCTCGCGGATGATGACGTCCTGGGAGACGTCCACCAGACGACGGGTCAGGTAACCCGAGTCGGCGGTCCGCAGCGCGGTGTCCGCCAGACCCTTGCGGGCGCCGTGCGTCGCGATGAAGTACTCCAGGACGGTCAGGCCCTCGCGGAAGTTCGACTTGATCGGCCGCGGGATGATGTCGCCCTTCGGGTTGGCCACCAGACCACGCATGGCCGCGATCTGCCGGACCTGCATCATGTTTCCGCGGGCACCCGAGTGGACCATCATCCAGATCGGGTTGCTCATGTCGAACGTCGTCTCGAGCTCACCGGCGACCTCGTTGGAGGCCTGGGTCCAGATCTCGATGAGCTCCTGGCGGCGCTCGTCGTCGGTGATCAGACCGCGCTCGAACTGGGTCTGGACCTTCTTGGCCTGCTCCTCGTACTTCTCGAGGATCTCGCCCTTCCGCGCCGGGGTGACGACGTCCTCGATGGACACGGTCACACCGGACCGGGTGGCCCAGTGGAAGCCGGCGTCCTTGAGGGCGTCGAGCGCCGCGGCCACCTCGACCTTGGTGTAGCGCTCGGCGAGGTCGTTGACGATGACCCCGAGCTGCTTCTTGCCGACCTCGTAGTTCACGAAGGCGTAGTCGGCGGGCAGCGTCTCGTTGAAGAGCGCGCGTCCCAACGTGGTCTCGAGCGTCAGCTGCTGACCCTGCTCCCAGCCCTCGGGGGTCTCCACGCCGGCGGGCGGGACGATCTCCGGGAACCGGATCCGGACCTTGCTCTGCAGCAGGATCTCGCCGCGGTCGAAGGCCATGATCGCCTCGGCCGTGGAACCGAACACCCGCCCGTCGCCCGGCCGCTCCATGTCGCTCTCACCGGTCGCGGCGTCGAAGCCGCGGGTGAGGAAGAACAGGCCGATGATCATGTCCTGGGTGGGCATGGTCACCGGGCGGCCGTCGGACGGCTTGAGGATGTTGTTGGTCGACAGCATCAGGATCCGCGCCTCGGCCTGGGCCTCGGCGGACAGCGGCAGGTGCACCGCCATCTGGTCGCCGTCGAAGTCGGCGTTGAACGCCGAGCAGACGAGCGGGTGGATCTGGATGGCCTTGCCCTCGATCAGC
>NZ_DASSCL010000162.1:0-10940 GCF_035697785.1 Nocardioides sp. | reverse complement strand
CTCGGTGAGGTCACCACGCTCGACGTACCCCATCTCCACGACCACCTCGCGGATGGTCTTCTCGTCGGCCAGCGCCTTCTTGGCCACCTTGGCTGCGTTCTCGTAGCCGATGTACCTGTTCAGCGGCGTCACCACCGACGGTGAGGACTCCGCGTAGCCGCGCATCCGGTCGACGTTGGCGGTGATGCCGGCGACGCACCGGTCGGCGAGCAGTCGCGACGAGGTCGAGAGCAGCCGCAGCGACTCCAGCAAATTGCGTGCCATCACCGGCATCATCACGTTGAGCTCGAAGCTGCCCGAGGCGCCGGCCATCGTCACCGCGGCGTCGTTGCCGACTACCTGCGCGCACACCATCAGCGTGGCCTCGGGCAGCACCGGGTTCACCTTGCCCGGCATGATGCTCGACCCCGGCTGCAGGTCGGGCAGGTTGATCTCGGCGAGCCCGGTGCGCGGACCCGAGGACATCCAGCGCAGGTCGTTGCAGATCTTCGTCAGCGACACGGCGACGGTGCGCAGCTGCCCGGACAGCTCGACGAGCGCGTCCCTGGCGCCCTGCGCCTCGAAGTGGTTGCGGGCCTCGGTGAACGGCAGCCCGGTCGCCGAGGCGAGCTCCTCGATGACGGCGGCTGAGAAGCCCGGCGGCGTGTTGATGCCGGTGCCGACTGCGGTCCCGCCCAGCGGCAGCTCTGCCACCCGAGGCAGGGCCGCCTGCACCCGCTCGATGCCGAGCCGCAGCGCGGCTGCGTAGCCGCCCATCTCCTGGCCGAGCATCACCGGGGTCGCGTCCATCAGGTGCGTGCGACCGGACTTCACGACGTCGGCGAACTCCTCGGCCTTGGCCTCGAACGCGGCCGCCAGGTGCTCCAGCGCGGGCACCAGCTGCCGCGTGGTGGCCGTCGCGGCGGCCACGTGGATCGACGTCGGGAAGACGTCGTTGCTCGACTGGCTCGCGTTGACGTGGTCGTTGGGGTGTACGTCGACCCCGGCGCGCGCGGCCAGCGAGGCGAGCACCTCGTTCATGTTCATGTTCGACGACGTCCCGGACCCGGTCTGGAACACGTCGAGCGGGAAGTGGTCCAGATGCTCCCCGTCGACGACCTGCCCGGCCGCCGCCACGATCGCGTCCGCCTGGGCCTGGTCGAGCACGCCGAGGCCCGCGTTCACGGTGGCGGCCGCGGCCTTGACCCGGGCGAGCGCCTTGACGTGCTCGGCCTCGAGGGTGGTGCCGCTGATTGGGAAGTTCTCGATCGCCCGCTGGGTCTGGGCCCGCCACAACGCCTCGGTGGGGACCTCGACCTCGCCCATGCTGTCGTGCTCGATCCGGTGGCTCATGCCCGCACGGTACCCATTCCCCGCGCGCTCATCGACCGGCCTTCAGGCGTCAGCCGGTCAGGGTCGGGCGAGGTAGAGGAAGTACTGCTCGGCGCGACCTTGGAGGTCCACGTCGTACGCCACCGGGGTGACCGAGCCGAAGATGTCGGCGAGCGCGGCCGCCAGCGGCCCGGACGCCGCGGCCGACCACACCGCCAGCGAGCCGCCGGGGCGGACGAGCTCGGCGACGCGGGCGAGGAATGCCGGCTCGTAGACCTCCGCATTGGCGTCGTGCACCAGGTAGCCCGGCCCGTTGTCGACGTCGAGAAGCACCAGGTCGTAGCTCGCGGGCGCCGCCTCGGCGACGGCCGACCGGATGTCGGCCACCACGACCTGCAGGCGCTCGTCGGCGAGGTACGACGGACCGTGCGGGACCGTGCCGTCGCGCATCCAGTCGACGAGCGCCTGCTCCAGCTCGACGACCGCGACCCGTTCGACCCGGGGGTCGGCGAGCACCTCGTGCGCGGTGAAACCGAGGCCCAGGCCGCCGATGAGCACCTCGCGGGGGTGCTCGACCTGCTTGAGGGCGGCCTGTGCCAGCTCGCGCTCGGTGGTCGTCTCCACGGTGTCCATCACGAAGACACCGTTGACGCGGAGCTCCACGGCGCCGGCGGCATCCGGGTCGTCGCCCGCACGCCGCTGCCGCAGCACGACCTCTCCGCGCTCGGAGGCGGCGCGGGCGATCTCGACGTACTCGGGCGGCAACGCGGGCCTAGCTGTTGCCGAGGTCGAGGGCCTCGAGATCGAGGGTGAACCCGCCCACGTTGGCGGCGATCCGGCCCGAGGTCTCGGCGGTGGCGTCGAAAGCGGCCTGCCAGGACAGCTCGAAGGCCGCCACGCCGTCCGCCACGGCGTCGCCGAACTCGCCCGCGCCCTCACGGACCCGGCCGGCGTCGCGGCGCACCGGCTCGTCCGCGTCGCGGAGCTCCCGGCCGAGCGTGCGGAACTCGTCGCGGACGCCGTCGAGGACCGCGGGGTCGGCGTGGATCGGCTGGTCGGTCATCGGCCGTCCCACTCCACGGTGTAGTTGACGGCGTACTCCTCGCGGATCGCCTTGGCGATCGTGCGCAGGGACAGTCGGTCCGGTGGCTGCACCGAGGTGGTCAGGGAGCGTTGTACGTCGGCCTGCCCCTCGGTGGCCCGGGCCGACTGCGCGATGACCGCGTCCGCGTCGGCGCGGTCGACGCCGAGGTCGGCGACGGCCTGGTCGAGCGCTGTCTCGATGACCGGCATCCCCTCGCCGGCGCGCCGCACGGTCACGGAGGTGGGGTCGGACTCCGGGTCGTCGGCGTACACCCCCATGGTCACCGCGGGGATCGTGAGCCGGGTGCCGTCGCGGAACACCACGGTGACGTCGAACGCCTCGCCACCCTCCCGCTCGAGGATCACGGACTCGCGTCCGTCCTGCATGCCCAGGTCCGCCCGCGACGGTGGAGCCGTGAGGTCGAGCGTCACCTCGCCGTCGGCGACGACCTCGTCGATGGCCTCGCGCTGTGCGCTCCGCTCGTTGTTGCCCACGGTCACGTTGCATCCTCCTGCGGTCAGGGCCAGCACCGTCGCCATCACGACGGCAGCGGCACCCATGCGCGTTCTCGGTGTCGGGCTACTGGTCGACATCGACGTCCCAGTCCAGCATCTGCCCCACGAGGTCGTCGATCCGCTCGCTCAGCCGGTAGTCGTCGATCAGGTCGCTGACGTCGCTGCCGATGATGTCCCGTGCCCGGTCAGGGTCCTCGGCGAGCAACTCCTGGAAGCGGGGCAGGGTGTCCTGCTCGATCAGCGCCCACCGGTCGTCGAAGTGCGCGATGTTGCCGTCGGGGAACGGCGTCTCGACGTCGACATGGACCTGGGTCGGGTTGTCGACGGAGACGCTCGGAACGTCCACCCCGAAGATGCTGTCCGGGGTGCCGACGCGCTCGGGACCGGGGGTCTCGAAGCCGATGGTCAGCGGGAAGACGTCCGGGTAGCCCTGCGCGTCCGGGATGGACGGCGCACCGATCAGGGTCATCGCCCAGGTCATCGCCGGGCCGGTCGGCGAGTGGTCGTACATCGCCTGGTACTCGTCGTCGATGATGTCGTGCTGCTCGCGGCGCAGGAACAACGTGTTGCCAGCGGCGACCCGCTCCGGCACCCCGCTGTCGATGTCCGCCCACGCGTCGGCGACATCGGGGGCGATCAGGCCGGCTGCCTCCATCTCCTCGACGGCCGCGAGCCCGCCGTCGACGTAGGCCTGGTGCATGCCGCCCTGGTCGAAGAAGATCTGCTGCTGCATGTCGAGGAACGTGGTCTCGAAGAAGCGCAGCTCCTCGGCGCTGAGGTCGGCGAGCCGGTCGACTCCCTCCGGCAGTGCATCCCGCAGCGGGCCCGGCAGGTTGCCGGCGCTCTCGCCGATCCGACGGAACAGCGCCAGGTCGAAGAAGCCGGCCGCGAACGACGGGCCGATCATGTTGGCCATGCCAGCCCACTGGAGGTCGGGATCGTCGAGGTAGAGCTGCTGGTAGTACTCGTAGACCTTGATGATGATGTCGCGGTTGGCGTCCGCCCCGGCGCTCGGGTCCCACTCGGCCAGGTCGATGCCGGCCGCCTCAGCCGCGCGGTAGCGCCAGTACTGGTCGAGGGTCGGGGCGAACTGCGTCGGCGGAACCCCGAGCTCACGAGCCTGGTCGAGCAGGGCCCGGAGCTGGTCGAGGTCGTCGGGCGGGGTGCGCAGCTGCTCGGTGAGGTCGGCCATCGGCCCGCCGAGCTGCTGCTCGGCCGCGGTGGCCAGGTCGGTGACCGCGCCACCGGCGAACGTCCACGCGATCTGACCGAACACGTTGCCCTGCGAGGCGCGGTACGCCGCGACGAGGGCGGGCGGCACGGGCACGGCGACCGACTCGGTGAGCGCGGTGGAGACGCGCCGTGCATGCCGGCGCAACCGGTCCCGCACGTCCTCGAACTCCAGCTCGAGCTTGTCCTGCGTCGCGGTGCGGGTGGCGCCCGCCCCGGACACGCCGGCGCCGCGGCTGGCGGCGTACTCGTCCCGGATCATCCGCCGGACCTGGGGCGGGGTGTCGCCGGGGATCTGGCCGACCTGCCGGTCATAGCTGGCCTGCGCGCTCGCGACCGCGTCGTCGTACGCCGCGTCGGCCGCGGCCCATCGTCGGTTGAGGTCCGGGACCTCGACCGTGAGGGCACGGTCGAGGTCCTCCGCGAAGTGGGCGACCGCGGCGGAGGCGGTGTCGAGGTGACCGGCGAACGACACCAGGTGGCCGCCGAGCGTGGTGGCCTCCTCGGCGACGGTCGCGGCGGTCCTGCTGGACCAGTCGGCGGCCCAGCGTCCGGGGGCGGAGGTGACCTGGCGCCCTCGCTCGCGCAGGTGGTCGGCCCGCTCGCCCAGCCGGCGCGCGGCGGCGGCCACCAGGCCGGGCTCGACGTCGAGCGAGAAGTGGTCCCCCATGGCGGGTCAGGTTACCGCTGCCCGAGGGTCGACTCGCATGCGGCGCGCGTTCGGCGCCTGGTACCGCGGGGTCGGTGTGGAACCGGTCCGGTCTCTGCCTGGGCAACGAGCAGTCGATTGAGGCGGGGACAGCGCTCGAGCCGGCTCGTCGCCCGTCGCGACGCCTCAGACGCGCTCCTTCGAGCGGGTGCGGACCGTCAACGCGATCGGCTTCTGCGTCTCGGCGAAGAAGTCGTTGCCCTTGTCGTCGACGACGATGAACGCGGGGAAATCCTCGACCTCGATCTTCCAGACCGCCTCCATCCCGAGCTCGGGGTACTCGAGCACCTCGACGTGCTTGATGCAGTCCTGGGCCAGCCGGGCGGCCGGCCCTCCGATCGACCCGAGGTAGAAGCCGCCGTGCGCGTCGCACGCCCGGGTCACCTGCACCGAGCGGTTGCCCTTGGCGAGCATCACCATCGAGCCGCCCGCCGCCTGGAACTGGTCGACGTACGAGTCCATCCGGCCGGCAGTCGTGGGACCGAACGAGCCGGACGCGTAGCCCTCGGGGGTCTTCGCGGGTCCGGCGTAGTAGACGGCGTGGTCCTTCATGTACTGCGGCATGCCCTCGCCCGCGTCGAGCCGCTCCTTGATCTTGGCGTGCGCGATGTCCCGGGCGACGACGAGCGGACCGGTGAGCGAGAGCCGGGTCTTGACCGGGTGCTTCGACAGCTCGGAGAGGATCTCCGACATCGGCCGGTTGAGGTCGATGCGGACGACGTCGTCGGTGCCCGCGACGGACAGCTTCTCGTCGGTGGTGTCGGGGAGGTACTTCGCCGGGTCGCGCTCGAGCTGCTCGAGGAACACGCCCTCGGCGGTGATCTTGCCCAGTGCCTGCCGGTCGGCGGAGCACGAGACCGCGATCGCGACAGGGCAGGACGCACCGTGGCGGGGCAGCCGGACGACGCGCACGTCGTGGCAGAAGTACTTGCCGCCGAACTGCGCCCCGATCCCGAACGACTGGGTGAGCTTGAAGACCTCCTCCTCCAGCTCGAGGTCCCGGAACCCGTGCGCGGTCGGGGACCCCTGGGTGGGCAGGTTGTCGAGGTAGTGGGCGGAGGCGTACTTCGCGGTCTTCAGCGCGTACTCCGCCGACGTACCGCCGATCACGACCGCCAGGTGGTACGGCGGGCAGGCGGCGGTGCCGAGGGAGCGGATCTTCTCGTCGAGGAACTCCAGCATCCGGTTGGGGTTCAGGACGGCCTTGGTCTCCTGGTAGAGGAACGACTTGTTGGCCGAGCCGCCCCCCTTGGCCATGAAGAGGAACTTGTACGCCGGGTCGCCGTCGCCGGGTGTGCTGTAGAGCTCGATCTGGGCCGGCAGGTTGGTGCCGGTGTTCTTCTCCTCCCACATCGTGAGCGGGGCGAGCTGGGAGTAGCGCAGGTTGAGCTTGGTGTACGCGTCGTACACACCCTTGCTGATCCACTCGCTGTCGTCGGATCCGGTGAGCACTCTCTCGGACTTCTTGCCCATCACGATCGCGGTGCCGGTGTCCTGGCACATCGGCAGCACGCCGCCGGCGGAGATGTTGACGTTCTTCAGCAGGTCCAGCGCGACGAACCGGTCGTTGCCGCTGGACTCCGGGTCGTCGATGATCCGGCGCAGCTGAGCGAGGTGGGCCGGCCGGAGGAAGTGCGCGATGTCGTGCATCGCCTCGGCGGTCAGCATCCGCAGCACCCCGGGCGCGACCTGCAGGAACGTCTGGCCGTTGGCCTCGAAGGTGCTCACCCCCTCGGTCGTGACCAGGCGGTACGGCGTGTCGTCGGCACCGGTCGGGAGGAGGTCGGAGTACTGGAACTGCGGGTCCGCGCTCATGTCTCTGGAGCCTAATCGAGCGCGTGGGGGGTCGATTAGGCTGGGCGCCATGGTGGGAGGCACGGAGAGTCAGGGGCAGGGCGGGCTGCAGCGCAGACCCGTCGGCGACCCCAGCATGCTGCGCATTTCCGACGACGACCGGCACA
The DNA here is from genome assembly GCF_035697785.1 of Nocardioides sp. Taxonomy (GTDB): domain Bacteria; phylum Actinomycetota; class Actinomycetes; order Propionibacteriales; family Nocardioidaceae; genus Nocardioides_B. Next base: position 4,130 of record NZ_DASSCL010000162.1, on the reverse strand, counting down.
AGGTGGCCGAGGTGCTGCGCCGTGCCGCGGGCGACGGCCGGATCGACCTCGACGAGCTCGACGAGCGGCTCGAGGCGACGTACGCCGCGAAGACCTACGGCGACCTGGTGCCGATCACCGCCGACCTCCCCGTCGCGGGCCAGCGGCCGCAGCACGTGACGCCGCGCGTGGACGCGACCGTCGTACCCGCGGCCACCCACGCGTCGTCGTTCTCGATCATGGGCGACTGCAGCCGCAAGGGCATCTGGGAGGTGCCCGCCAAGCACAACGCGTTCTCGATGATGGGCAGCATCACGATCGACCTGCGCGAGGCGGTGTTCACGTCGCAGGAGACCGTCATCGAGGCGGTCGCGATCATGGCCGGCATCGACATCTACGTGAACCCGCAGACCCGCGTGATCGTCGAGGGCGTCGGCATCATGGGCGACTTCAGCGAGAGCCGCTCGAAGGTCGCGCCCGACCTGCGCCCCGACTCGCCGATCGTCCGCGTGAAGGGGCTGGCGCTGATGGCCGGCGTCGGCGTCAAGCGCAAGGATCTCCCCGGCACGTCCAAGAACCGGCTGGGCATCACGAACCGCTGAGGCCGCAGACCCAATTACCACGGGACCCAGTGAATCTCCCGCTTCCCGGTGTGAACTCTCGGCGGGAAGCGGCCGATTACCACGGTCCCGTGGTAATTCCCCACCCCACCCCTCAGACGGCCAGCACCCGCAGCACCCGGGCGGACTCGGGGGCGAGCACGGGCAGCTGGATCCCGGCGGAGACGAGCGCGGAACCGGGGATGACTAGCGGGGCGTCACCCTGCTCGTCGAGCCACGAGGTGCTCAGGTCGGCGCCCGGCGCGCCCTCGTCGCGGGGACCGGCGGGCACCACCGTGTAGCGGAGACCGGGGTCCAGCCCCGGCAGCAGCACCGGCGCCGGCGAGGTGGTCTGCGACGACGCCACCTGCGCGACGACGTACCACGCCTCCCGCCGGTCGGGCCCGACGATGCCGGTGACGACCAGGCCCGGGTCCGGGTGGTCGCCGCGGACCAGGGTGCCGTCGGCGAGGAGCGGGCGCAGCTCCCGGTACGTCGCGATCCAGCCGGCCAGCTCGCGGAGCTCGTCGGGTCCCGCGGACAGCAGGTCCCACTCCACGCCGAAGTGGCCGAGCAGCGCCGATGCCGCGCGGAACGCCAGCCGGTGCGTGCGGCCCGTCGTGTGCGCGACCGGGGCGCCCACGTGCTGGCCGACCAGCTCGGGCGGGACGAGCAGCTGGGTCCAGCGCTGGATGCCGATGCGCTCGAGGGCGTCATTGGTGTCGCTCGCCCACAGCCGGTGCGTGCGGCTCAGGATGCCGAGGTCGACGCGACCGCCTCCCGACGCGCACGTCTCGATCTCCAGCTCCGGGTGCGCGGCGAGCAGCTCGTCGAGCAGTCGGTAGAGCGACAGGGTCTGGCCGTGCACCGCCCCGGCCCGGCGCCCGTCGACGGCGTGTCCGGCGTCGACCAGGTCCCGGTTGTGGTCCCACTTGAGGAACGCGATGTCGTACTCGTCGAGCAGCGCCAGCAGCGCGTCCCGGACGTGCGCGTACGCCGAGGGGTGCTGCAGGTCGAGCACCTGCTGGTGCCGCCATGTCGGGGGGAGGGTCTCTCGGCCGCGCAGCAGCCACTCCGGGTGCGCCCGGGCCAGCGCGGATTCCTCGTTGACCATCTCGGGCTCGACCCAGAGGCCGAACTCCATGCCGAGACCCTTGACGTGGTCGACGAGGGGGTGCAGCCCGCGCGGCCAGCGCTCGGCGTCGACCGTCCAGTCGCCGAGGGCGCGGCGGTCGTCGGTCCGGCCCTGGAACCAGCCGTCGTCGAGGACGAAGCGCTCGACGCCGACCTCGGCGGCGGTGTCGGCCAGCCGCTTCAGCGTCGCCTCGTCGTGGTCGAAGTAGACCGCCTCCCAGGTGTTCAGCACGACCGGCCGCGGGCGGCTGCCCAGGTGCGGCATCGCACGCACGTGCCGGTGCATCCGGTGGCTGAGACCGTCGAGCCCGGCGTCCGACCAGACCGCCAGCACCGTCGGGGCCTGGTACGTCGTACCGGGATCGAGCTTCACCTCACCCGGCGCGAGCAGCTCGCCAGCGCCGAGCACACTGAAACCCTCGGGGGTGCGCTCGGCGAGGGACACCTGGTCGCCGCTCCAGGCCACGTGCAGGCCCCACACCTCGCCGGACCGGAAGCCGAACCCGGGGGTGCCGACCACGGTGAGCAGGGGAGCGTCGTGCCCGGTGCGCCCGTGCCGCCCGGCGCGCTGCCAGGTCCCCTGGCGCAGCGACATCCGCTGCGGGGCGCGCTCGCGGCTCCACCGCCCGGTGAGGTCGAGCAGCTCGCGGGCCCGGGCCGGCACCGGCAGGGTGGCCACGACGCCGCCGACGTCGTACCGGCTGTTTCCGGTGTTCGTCAGCGTGTAGTCGAGGGCCACCACACCGGACGGGCGCAGGGAGACGTCACAGCGAACCTCGAGTCCCGACCCGGGATCGGCGCCGACGAGGGTGACTCCGCCGTCGCGCTCGTGCGCGGTCCACGTGCGGAACGAAGGAGCCACGGTGCCGGCGTCTCCGGCCCGGTGTCCGCTGACGGACGGTGTGCCCGGGTGCCCGGACGCGAGGTCCGGCAGTAGCGGCAGCACCCGAGGCCGATCGAGGCTGCTGTGGTTGACCGTACGGGTCGCCGCCGTCGCCACCGCCGCAACGTCTTCCGACGCCAGGTCGCCGAGGTCGGCGCCCCAGTGGCGAACCACCGGGACGCCGTCCTCGAGCAGGATGAGGAGGCTGGTGCCGGCCTCGCGGAGGTGGAACCAGGACGTTGGGTCCAGGCTCACCCCTTCACGGCGCCGGAGGTCATGCCCCGGACGAAGAACCGTTGCAGTGCGAAGAAGACGATCAGCGGGACGATCATCGTCACGAACGCCGCCGCGGTCAGCAGCTGCCAGCCCTCACCCAACCGACCGAGCAGCTGGGACAGGTTGACGGTCACGGTGGCGTCGTCGAAGCCCAGGAACAGCAGCGCGATCAGCAGGTCGTTCCACACCCACAGGAACTGGAAGATGGCGTACGCCGCCAGCGCGGGCACCGACATCGGCACGATGAGCCGCCAGAACGTCTGGTAGTGCGACGCGCCGTCGATCTCGGCGGACTCGATCACCGACTTGGGCAGAGTGCCCATGTAGTTGCGCAGGATGTAGATCGCCAGCGGCATGCCGAAGGTGGTGTGCAGCAGCCACAAGGCGAGGAACGTCCCGTTGATGTCCCAGCCGTCGCTGCCGAAGCGCTGCAGAAGTGTCACGAAGGTGCTCTGGATCGGCACCACCATCATCGCGATGATGACCACGAAGATGATGTCGCGGCCGGGGAATCGCATGAACGTGAACGCGTAGGCGGCGAACGCGGCGAACATGATCGGCAGGATGGTCGCAGGTACGGCGACGACGATGCTGTTGACGAACGAGTCGAACATGCCGTTCGCGTTCAGCACCTCGTCGTAGTTTTGCAGGGTCCACGCGCTGCTGAACGGGTTGAACAGCGCCGACCACCAGCCGGACTGCTCCGTGTCGAGCTGCGGCCGGATCGAGGTCACCAGCAGCCCGATCGTCGGGATGGTCCAGATCAGGCACAGCAGCACCAGGACGATACGTGAGACCCAGCTCCGCTTCTCGTTGTCCTTGGGAGGGCGAGCAGTCCTCGTGCTGGTCGTCTCGACCGTCGGGGCGGTTGTCTCTGCGGTGCTCATCGTGCCTCCTCCTCACGGAACTGCTTGATCTGCCAGTAGAGGACGGGCATCACCGCGATGAGCAGGAGCACCACGATCGCGGCCGCGATTCCGTTCTGGCCGAACTGGAAGATCTGCTGCACGAACGACACCGCGATCACGTTGGTCTCGAAGTTGCCGTTGGTCATCACGTAGACGATGTCGAAGACCTTGAGGACCATCAGCAGCACCGTGATGAAGACCGCGATGATGGTGCCGCGGATCTGCGGGATCACGACCTGGAAGAAGATCTTCACCTCGGTGGCGCCGTCGATGCGGGCGGCCTCGAGGGTGTCCTCGGGAACCCCCTTGATGGCTGCCGACAGCAGGACCATGGCGAAGCCGGCCTGCAGC